>JBAUAR010000587.1:0-4421 GCA_049675875.1 Streptosporangiaceae bacterium | reverse complement strand
GTGCCGCGGGTGACCGCGTGCGCGGCCGACCCCGGCGGCCAGGCGTTGCAGCTCACGACGGGTCAGGCGGGCATCGCGGCCATCATCGCCGGGGTCGCAAGCCGGCGCGCGCTGCCGGCCAGGGCGGTGGCGATCGCGTACGCGACCGCGTTGCAGGAATCGAAGCTGACCAACCCGCACTACGGAGACCTCGACTCCGTCGGCGTGTTCCAGCAGCGTCCGTCACAAGGCTGGGGCAGCGCGCGGCAGATCGAGGACCCGGTCTACGCCACCGAGCGGTTCTTCGACGCGCTGACGCGGGTGCCGCAGTACCAAAGCCTGCCCATCGACGTGGCGGCGCAGGACGTGCAGCACAGCGCCGACGGGTCCGCCTACGGCCAGTACGCCGATGTAGGTACCGCGCTGGCCGCCGCGTTCACCGGCACCGACCCGCACGCCGTCTGGTGCAGCTATGCGGATCCGCAGAGCCGGGCCAGCCTCGCCACCGCCGGGCAGGCAATGGCGGCCGCGTTCGGTCTGACCGCCCGCCGGGCCAGCGGGGGTCAGGGCATGATCGTCAGCGTTACCGCGGGTGCGCAGGGCTGGGCCGTTACCGCATGGCTGGTGTCGCACGCCGCCGGCTACGGGATCGGCAGCGTCCGCTATGACGGTTTCCAGTGGCTCGGCTTCAGCGGACCGGGTCGCTGGCAGGCCGAGCCGGCCAGCCTGCGAGCCGCCGGTGCCACAGCCACCGTCGAGTTCGGCTGATACTCTGCGGTTCCCGAGCACCGGCCAGGCCGTACTGCCCCGGCGGCGCGATACGGCCCGGCCCGGAGCGCGATACTGGTGGTGGGAAACCGCGATACTCGGGTCAGCCGCATCGCTGAGTGCGCCGGGCGCGGACGGAAGAGGAGAGCGCGGAAGTGACCTACATCATCACGCAGCCTTGCGTCGATGTGATCGACAAGGCATGCATTGAAGAATGCCCGGTCGACTGCATCTACGAGGGCGAGCGGATGCTCTACATCCACCCCGACGAGTGTGTGGACTGCGGCGCCTGTGAGCCTGTGTGCCCGGTCGAGGCCATCTTCTACGAGGACGACGTGCCGGACCAGTGGAAGGACTACTACAAGGCCAACGTCGAGTTCTTCGCCGACCTCGGGTCACCCGGCGGCGCCTCCAAGACTGGCAAGATCAACTCTGATCATCCGCTGGTGGCGGCGCTGCCGCCGCAGGAGACCGAGCACTAGCCGGCCCGGTGGCGGTGACTGCCGGGCTGCCGGCGTACCCGTGGGACTCGCTGACGGCTGCCACTCAGCTGGCCGGCGCGCATCCGGGCGGGATGGTCGACTTGTCCGTGGGCACTCCCGTCGACCCGGTGCCCGACGTGGTGCAAGCCGCGCTGCAGGCGGCCGGCAACTCCCCCGGTTATCCCGCCACGGCGGGCAGCGCGGCCCTGCGGGAGGCCGCCGCCGGCTGGCTTGCCCGGCGGCACGGTGTCCGCGTCGAGCCGGCCGCGGTGCTGCCAGTGATCGGCACCAAGGAGTTCATCGCCTGGCTGCCCACGTTGCTCGGCTGCGGGCCTGGCGATGTCGTCGTGCACCCCGAGCTCGCCTACCCGACCTACGACGCAGGCGCTCGGCTGGCCGGGGCGACACCGGTCGCCGCCGACGGCCTCGTCGCGGTGGGGCCCGGCCGGGTGAAGCTGGTGTGGCTGAACTCGCCGTCGAACCCGACCGGCCGGGTGCTGCCGCCCGAGCACCTCCGCAAGGTGGTCGGCTGGGCGCGCGACCGCGACACCGTCGTCGCCTCGGACGAGTGTTACATCGAGCTCGGCTGGCAGGGCCAGCCGACCTCGATCCTGCACCCGGACGCTTGCGGGGGCTCGCACGCCGGACTGCTGGCCGTGCATTCGCTGTCGAAGCGGTCCAACATGGCCGGCTACCGGGCTGGCTTCGTGACCGGCGACGCTGCCCTGATCAGACGGTTGCTGGAGATCCGCAAGCACGCGGGAATGATGATGCCCGGTCCGGTTCAGGCGGCTGTCGTGGCGGCGCTGTCCGACGACACGCATGCCGATCGCCAGCGCGCTCGGTACGCCGCCCGCCGGGCCCGGCTCTGGCCCGCGCTGGAGTCGGCAGGCTGGGCAGTCGAGGAGTCCGCCGCGGGGCTCTACCTGTGGGCCACGCACCCTGGCCTGGACGGCTGGTCCTCGGTGCAGCGGCTCGCCCGGGCGGGCATTCTCGTCGCTCCCGGCGAGTTCTACGGACCCCGTGGCGCCCGGCACATCAGGGTTGCGCTGACCGCGACCGACGAGCGGATCGACGCCGCTATCAGCCGGCTGGCGAGCCTGGCGGCAGCTGCCTGATCCGATAGCGGCGAAATTCGACGGCTTCGTAACGATGCGGGCATACTGACTGCAAGCTGCGGCCGGCGCTGCCGGGCTGGTGCAGCAGGCCGGCCGGTTGACGCGCTGGGGAGGTGCGGCGGCGCATGCCCGACTCGGAGTCCTTCGACGCCTTCTACGCCCGGACGGTGGGAACCGTCACGGGCCAGATGCACGCTCTGGCGGGCGATGACAGCGCTGCTGATCACGCGATTCGGGAGGCGTACGCCCGGGCCTACCAGCAGTGGTATGAGATAGCCGGCTACCCGGACACCGAGGGCTGGGTACTGGCCGTCGCCAGGGAGGCCTACCAGCGCAGGCGGCCGATGGCAGCCGCCCCGGTCCGCGACCCGACCCGGCCCGGCCACGACCCGCTGAGCATGCCCGGCATGTTCCGCCCGGCTCGCGGCGAGGTGGCAGGCACGGGCGACACGACGCTTGCCCCGCCCGGCGCGAGCAGTGCAGACGGGCCTGCGGCCTCGCCCGGCGGTGCCGCCGACGCGACCGGTCCGGCCCAGGGCATCTCGGGCATGTTCGGCGGCCGGGCCAGGACGCCGGGCGCTGGAGCGGCGACCGCACAGCTTGCCGACAGCCATCCGGAAGTCCGCGGCCAGCCCACCCAGCCGGGCCGACTAGCCCAGCCGGGCCAGCCCACCCAGCCGGGCCAGCCGTCCCGGCCAGGGCGGGCCGCCGGACTCCGTCGGCCCCCGGTCACTCTGATCGTGCTGGTAGTCGCCGTCATCCTCGCCGCGGCCGGCGGGGTTGCCTACCTGGTCACCGGGAGCCACCCCGCCAGGTCCGCAGCGGGCAGTGGTGCTGTTGC
The DNA here is from genome assembly GCA_049675875.1 of Streptosporangiaceae bacterium. Classification (GTDB taxonomy): domain Bacteria; phylum Actinomycetota; class Actinomycetes; order Streptosporangiales; family Streptosporangiaceae; genus JAJYUU01. The sequence goes on along the minus strand of JBAUAR010000587.1, from coordinate 1,233 downwards.
CGCGCACCACAAGCCGGTGGTGCAGATGCTCGCAGCGGGCAAGACGGGCGGTCTCAGCGCAATCCCCTGGTCCATCGTCGGGAGCGGCTGGACGCTAGCCGAGGTATCTAGCGCGAAGGCGGGCGCGGGGTTTACCGCTACCGGCGCCCACATCACCACCTACCTGCTGGATCCGGAGGGCGGCAGGTACCAGATCGAGTCGTCGGCTGGCCCCGCGCCGCTACTGCTCGCGTGGTCAGGTAACGCGCAGTACGCGATGTTCGCCACGCAGCCTGGCCCGTCCGGAACCAGCGTGACCTACGAGCTGCTGTCGCTGACGACCGGAGACATGTCGCCGCTGGTGCTGCCGGCGGGCGTAACCCCGGTCGGCTTCACCCGGCCGGACGGCCTCAACATCCTGGCGGTGGACCAGACTGCGCAGCAGTTCCAGCTCGAGCGCGTCAACTTGCAGGGCGCCTTTCAGATGACGATCGGGTCGTTGCCACGCAAGACCGGCACGCCTGGCTGGCAGGCTTTCTGCGGACTGAGCTGCGGAGCGCTCAGCTCCCCGGACGGGGACTTCGCGGTGTGGGGCGTCACCGGCGACCAGATGCAGTTGCTGAGCAATGCCGGCGGCGCCGTCATCCGCAGGCTCGATGTGCCCGACAGCGGCTCACCGCCGTCGTGCGTCCCGCTGACCTGGTGGAACGACACCACCGTGCTCGCCAGCTGCAGCGTCACCGGGGACCGCTACGCGGGTCGGCTGTGGCTGGTGCCGGCCAACGGGGCCAGCCCAACGCCGCTGACCAGCGCGTCGGGAATCGGCGAAGGCTCCTACGCGGTGACCGGCGCCTGGCAGGGACCTCACGGGGTCTACGTCAACGAAACCAATACCCGGCAGTGCCCTGGTGCTGCGAGCGGGCCGGGCGGGCTGGCGCTGGCCACGGCCAGCGGCGGCTCGCTGCAGCCGGTGAGCGTTCACGGCACCACCAACAACCACACCGCCGTGGTCTTTGCGTCGGCAGGCCGGCTCCTGCTGCTGGCCCAGTCGAGCTGCCCGAGCACGTCCTCGCTGGTCTGGCTGAACCCGTCGACCGGCGCGACGCAGACCGTGCTCTCCGCGCCGACGAGCCAGGCCGGAGTGATCGCGGCGGTGCCATTCGGGAGCGGCCCGACCGCCATCGGCGCCGGATAACCGGCGCGCCGCCAGCTCAGGGTCGTCAGGACGACACCGGGCCGCCGATGCGCCAGTAC
>JBAUAR010000586.1:0-7343 GCA_049675875.1 Streptosporangiaceae bacterium | reverse complement strand
GGCTGACCGGGCACGGCGCGGCGCGCGACGGCGCAGGCAGCGCGCGCTCGCCGCGGCGGCGGCAGCATGCGTCGCGCTACTGGTAGCTGCCGGACTGACCTACGTCGTCGCGAACCACCGTCCGGGCCCGGCCGCCACCCATCGAAGTAGCACCGCTCGCTTCCGCATGCCGTACGGCTACCAGGTCAGCGCCGTGGCGGTCGGCGGCCCGTACCTGTACGTGCTGTTCGATCAGGCCGACGTGCTCGCCGCCTACGACCGGGCAACCGGCAAGCTGGTCCGCCGGGTCACCCTCCCCGATAGCCCCAGCGGGCTCACCGTTGGCCCCGGCGGCCTGGTGTGGGTGCCGTATGACGCCGCCGACGATGGTGCCCCATACGGCCTCTGGTTGCTGAGCCCTGACCTGCGACTCCACACAGCGATGGCGAACGTCACGCTGGGCGCGATCGTGCCGGTCAGCCGGACCACAGCCTGGAGCCCCTCGCAGTACGGGCTCTACTGGCTCAGTTTGCCCGCGCCAGGATCCGCCGGCCAGGGGACCTGGCGCCTGCAGCCGAACACCAGCATCGGCCCGCCGCTGAACACAGCTCCCGGTGGGGCTGTTCTGGTGGGCGGCAATGTGGTGGCCGAGGTGACCAACGGTTACGGCCTGCACGGCCACCTGGTCATCGCAGGACAGCCGAGCATGACGTATGGGGGCGGTGCGCAGACCAGCGTCTGGGGCGTCACAGCAGTGGGCAGTTCCCTCTGGGCGATCGTGGGAAGCGACGCGAACAACTTCGGCGGCGGTCTGGTCCGGCTCGACAGCCGGCTGCGGGCCACCACGCCGGCAACGGTACGGCGCAGCCAGGTCCTGTCGCAGGTCGCCGCCGTCTGGTCGCACGGCGACACGGTCTGGGTCGCGCTCGGGCCCGAGAGCTGGGAGGGCGGACATTCGCTCGCATGCTTCCGGGCCGGCCCGCGGATCGGTCGCGTCGTGAGCCTGCCGGTGACCGGCCAGGTGGTCGCGCTGGCGGCAGCCAACGGCAGCGTCTACGTGAGCGCGTCGCCGGCGGGCCAGGCCGCCGGCCAGGGTATCGGAATCTCCAGTTACCGAGTCCCGGCCGCGTGCCGCTAGAGGCCGATACGGGTGGCGAGGTGCTCTCGGTGGTAGGTAGCGTCGCCGAGGAACAGCTCGCTGGCCTTGGCTCGCTTGAAGTACAGGTGGGCGTCGTGTTCCCAGGTGAAGCCGATGCCGCCGTGGATCTGGATGTTCTCGGCAGCGACGTGGAAGTACACGTCGGAGGCGTAAGCCTTGACCAGGGACGCGACGACCGGGACTTCGTCGGAATTCTCCGCAACGGCGGCAGCGGCGTACTGGACGGCGGAGCGGAGCGACTCGACTTCCAGCAGCAGGTCGGCGCAGCGGTGCTTGATGGCCTGGAAGCTGCCGATCGGCCGGCCGAACTGGTGCCGCACCTTGGCGTAGCCGACCGCCATGTCCAGCGCCCGCTGGGCGCCGCCCAGTTGCTCGGCGGCCTGTGCGATCGCGGCGACGTCCAGGGTCTGGCCCAGCACTGCGGCGCCGCCGCCGACCGGGCCGATCAGCGTCGCCGGCACCGCGGCGAAGTCGAGCCGGGCCAGTTTCCTGGTCTGATCCAGCGTCGGCAGCGCCGTGCGGGTGAGCCCGCTCGCGTCGCTCTGGACCGTGAACAGGCTCAGTTCCTCCCCGGTGCGCGCGACCACCAGGATCAGGCCGGCGGTGTGCCCGTCCAGGACGTAGCTCTTGCGGCCATCCAGCTGCCAGCCGTCACCATCGGGGGTGGCAGTCAGCCGAATCGCGGCAGGGTCCCAGGACCCGTCTTCCTCGGTGAACGCCAGCGTCGCGACCAGCTCACCCGAGGCGATGCCCGGCAGGTAAGCCTTCTTAGCCGCCTCATCACCGCTGGCCAGCAGCGCCGTTGCGGCCAGCACCGCGCTGGCCAGGTACGGACCGCCGTACAGCGCCGCGCCCAGCTCCTCCAGCACAATCGCCTGCTCGGCAAACCCGAACCCCGCCCCGCCGTACTCCTCCGGAATCGCAATCCCCTGCAGCCCTAGCTGCTCACCGGCCAGCCGCCACACTTCCGGATCCAGCCCCTCAGCAGTGTCCATCAGCGACCGCACCACACTGATCGGCGCCCGCTCAGCCAGGAACCGCCGCACCGAGGCGCGCAGCTCCTCCTGCTCCGCACTCACACCCAAGATCATCTGACCGGCTCTCCCTTATCTCGCAAGCTGACATCTGTGTCGTCCTCGCCCGCCACGACGAGTACGTCCAGCGCTTCGACCTCGCCGCCGCGTACCCAGAGGGGGTTGACCTCGAGGACCTGCAGCTCGCTGACCGAGCAGGCGAGGTCCCCGATCCCGGCGATCACGCGCGAGAGGGCGTCCAGGTCAGCCGCCGTGCCGCCGCGAGCGCCCTGCAGCAGTGGCAGCCCGCGCAGTTCAGTCAGCATCCGCCGGACCTCGGCCGGCTCGGCCGGCAGCAGCCGCAGGCTGGTGTCATGGAGCGTCTCCACCCAGATACCGCCGAGTCCGACGGCGAGCACCGGGCCGAAGTTCGCGTCCATCGTGACGCCGGCCAGGACCTCCACGCCACCGGTCCGCATGGCGGTGACCAGGACGTCGCTCCCGCCTCCGTGCGGCTGAGCCGATGCCACCACGCGCGCGTAGCCGTCGCGAACCGCCGCGTCGCCGGACAGGTTCAGCACGACGCCGCCGACATCCGACTTGTGCACGACGGCAGCGGAGCTGATCTTGAGCGCGACCGGAGTGCCGAGCGAGCGCGCTGCGGCGACGGCCTCGTCTGCGGACCGGGCGACCCGGCCTGGCACGACCGGGATGCCAGCCGCAGCGAGCAGGTCACGGGCCCGCGCCTCGCTCCAGGCGACCGCGGGCGCGCCGCGGTCAGGCGCCCGGTCCCGGATCGGCCGCACGCTGCCACGGCCATCCTGCCAGCGGAGCGCGTTGCCGAGGGCTTGCACGCCGAGTTCCATGCCCGGCAGCAGGTGGATGCCGTGCGAGCCGAGCAACTCGCGCGCGTACCCCGTGACGTCCGTGCACGTCATGCCCAGCGGGATGACCGGGATGGGCGCGGCGGCCATTCGGTCGGCGACCCACGCGACCCGGTCTTCGAGCATCTTGCCGGCCGGGTCCGGCGGCCTCGCCTCGGGGATCGCGAACCCGGCCGACAGCACGAAGTCCAGCCCAGCATCGTCGACGGCCGCGTCGAGTGCCTGGTCGATGGCGGTCAGCGCCGAGGTGCGGGCGTTGGCCAGCACGTAGCCGGTGCAGTCCAGTGGGTTGCGCACCGCGGCGAAGGACGGGAGCCCGGCCGCGATGGCTGCGGTTGTCGCGGTCGAGAACGGCGGGATCTCGATGCCCTCGGCGCTGGCCCGGTCTGCGATTACGTCGCAGGCGCCGCCCGACGAGGTCAGCACGCCCATCCGGCGACCCCGCGGCCACCGCTGGTAAGCCAGTAGCGCGGCGGTGCTGAGCAGGCTCTCGATGCTCGTTACCCGGATGATGTTGAGCTGCCGCAGCGCCGCGCCGACCACCGCGTCGTCGCCTGCCACGGCACCGGTGTGGGCGAGCGCGGCCTGCTGCCCCGCCTGGCTCGCACCCACTTTCAGCGCGACGATCGGCTTGCCCGCCGCGTCAGCCCGCTGAGCCGCCGCGCTGAACGCCGCCGGGTCGCCCACCTCCTCCAGGAACAGGCAGATGACCTTGGTCTGCTCGTCGGCGACCAGGTAGTCGAGCGCGTCGGCCGTCGTGATCATCGCCTCGTTGCCGAGGCTCGCCAGCGTGCTCACCCCGATCGCCTGAGACCGGGCGAAGCCGAGCAGAACGCTGGAAAGCGCACCGCTCTGCAGCGCTATCCCGACCGGACCCGCGGTCAGCGGCAGTGGCACCGTCAGCGCGAAGGGCGCCGTCTTGGCAGCGGTGTTGAGGAAGCCCAGCGTGTTCGGTCCGAGCAGCAGGATGCCGTGCCCGGCGGCGGCCGCGACCAGCTGGTCCTCCAGCTGCCGCCCAGACGGGCCGGCCTCGCGGTAGCCAGACGCCAGCACGATAGCGTTCCGCACTCCGGCGGCCGCCGCGTCCTCGACGACGCTTGGTACCGCCTCCGTCGGCGCCAGGATGAACGCGAGGTCAGCCGGCTCGGCCAGGTCGCGCAGGCTGCGGACAGCGGGCCGGCCGAAGACCGCCGAGTGCCGCGGGTGCACCGGCAGCAGCGGCCCCGTATAGCCGACCGCGGCGCTGGCGGCGACGATGAACCTGGCCCACCCGGACGTCTCCGACGCGCCGACCAGCGCGATGCTGCGCGGCGCGAAGAACTCCGCCAGCCGCTCGGGGGTGACAAGGTCACGGCCGGCCGCGCGAGCGGCCGGTGCCGTCGCGGAGCTCGACGAGCCCGTTCCCGCACCTGCGGTCGCTGACGTGATCGGACTGATCGTGGTCACGCCGGCACCCGCGGCTCCTTGGGCAGTCCGAGCGCACGCTCGGCGATGATGTTGCGCTGGATCTCGTTCGTGCCCGAGTAGATCGAGCCCGCCCGGCTAGCGAGGAACACGTTCTGCCAGCCGGTCGTCGGATAGCCGTCGCCGGCCGGCCGGATCAGGGCGTCGGTGCCCTCGATCTCCATCGCGATCTCGCCGAGCCGCTTGTGGTACTCACTCCAGAACAGCTTGTTGATCGACGCCTCGGGGCCAGGCCGACGGCCCTGGGCGAGCCCGGACAGCGCGCGCAGCCCGGCGAACCGCATGAGCTCGACCTGGGTGTAAGCCCAGGCCAGCTGCTGCCTCGTCCGCGGGTCGGTGGCAACACCGCGCTTGCGAGCCGTCTCGGTCAGCGCCCAGAACTCCCGTTCGTAAGCCAGGTGCTGCACCGAGGCGCTGCCGCCGCGCTCGTAGCCGAGCGTGGTCATCGCGACTCGCCAGCCGTTGTTGAGGCCGCCGATGACGTTGAACAGCGGCGCTCGCACGCCGTCGAGGAAGTCCTCGCAGAACTCGGCGGCGCCGGTCAGCTGCCGCACCGGACGGTAACTCACGCCCGGGTCGGTGAAGTCGATCAGCACGAACGAGATGCCGGCGTGCTTCTCCGCGGCGGGGTCGGTGCGGCACAGCACGAACATCTTGTTTGCCCGGGCTGCGCCGGACGTCCACAGCTTCTGGCCGGTGATGACGACCTCGTCGCCGTCAACCTCGCCCTTGGTCTGCAGGCCGGCCAGGTCAGAGCCGGTGCCGGGCTCCGAGAAACCCTGACAGTAGACGTCCTCGCCGGTGATGATCCGCGGCAGGAAATGCGCCTGCTGATCCGGCGTGCCATGCACGATGACCGACGGGCCGACCAGGCTCTCGCCCATGCCGCGGACGACCCTGGGCACGCCCGCGCGGTGCAGCTCCTCGTTGAACACCGAGACCCGGACCGCGTCCAGTCCCTTGCCGCCGAACTCCATCGGCCACTGCGGGCAGATCAGCCGGGCGTCCGACAGCTCGTGCTCCCACTCCGCGTAGACCGGGTGCCGCATGGCCACCGCGCGTCGTTCGCTGCCGTAGCCACCAGTGGTGACGACGTTGTTCCAGTCGGTGAGGTCCGCGAGCCCGGCCGGGGCATGCCCGCCGATCCAGTCCCGGATCTCCGCGCGAAACTGCGCGATCTCCGGCCCAAGGTCAAGTTCCATCGAGCCTCCCGGCATCCCGCGGCCAGCCGAGGGCGCCGCCCGCCGCCCTCGAATCCAGGGCAATCTTAGAATCGCGTTCTAGAGGGAATGAAATCCTGGCTCCGCGGCCGCTGTCAAGCCACGCGTCAGCGCCCAGCTGCCCGGCACCCGGCAGGCGCGCGGCAGCGTGCTGCCGCCGGGCGCCGGGTGGGGCATCCCGACTGGGCCCCGCAGTCATGGCCGGGCGGGGCCGTCGGCCATCAGCCGGCCCGCGTACTGGATGACCGCCTCGATGATCTGATCCGCTTGCGCCCTGGTCCTGGCCGCCGCGACCTCACGCGCTCCCTCGCCGATAACGGAGGTAAGCACGGCCGCATACAGCCGGTCCAGCGACGTATCCGCGAGGCGCAGCAGGGCGTCGTTCTGCCGGATCCACTCGTGGCCGCGATGCCGCTTCATCACCTCGAAGCCAGGCGGGCCGTCGCCGACGGTGAACAGCATCGCCAGGTCCCGCCGCTGCCAGCTGCCGTCCAGATAGGCCCGCGCGCCTGCCGCGAATAGCTCGGCCGGGTCGCTGACTCCGGCGCGCTTTGCCGCGGCGACCGCCGCGCTGGCCGCCTCCTCGTACGCGGCCTGGTGCTCTTGCCACAGCGCGAGGAACAGCTCGCTCTTGCCGCCGAAGTGGTGATACAGGCTGCCCACGCTCGACCCGGCGCGCTCCACGACGTCGGCGATGCTGGCCTCCGCGAAGCCCTGCCGGGTGAACACTTCTCGGGCAGCGTCCAGCAGTGCCCGCTGGGTCTGCGCCGTGCGCCCCCATTGCCAGGAACCGGCCACCGGCTTGCGCGCCTGCGTCTCCGTCATCGTGCTGCTCACCGCCCCGATGGGATCCCGCCACTGTGCAGCATCTCCCGCGCACGCGCAACTCAGGATCTCGGCGCGGCCAGCCCCCATGACGGCGTGGTCAGACATCGATGACGCCGCGCAAAGGACGCGAACTGCGCCAGGGCCCGGCCCGACTCAGGCAGGAAATCAAAGAGAACAAACGAGTGAACGCTGTCCTCGACCGGCTCGAATGTGACCGGACTCCCGGCGGCGCGGACGCGTTCCGCCAGCCGCTGCGCGCTGCCGGACAGTGCCTCGGCTGCGGCCACGTGAATGAGCAGCGGGGGGAGGCCGCGCAGGTCGGCTCGTAGCGGTGACACCAGGGGCTGGGCTGGGTCGGTGTCGTGGATGTAGCAAGCCGCGAGCTGGGTGAGAAAGATCCGGTTCAGCCACGGATCGGCCTCAGCCCGCGGGTTCACGAGTTCCCCAGACACCGTCAGGTCGCAGAACGGCGAGACAACGTGGATGCCTGCGGGAGGCCGGAGCCGGGGCCGGCCGGGATCGTCGCGGAGCGCCAGCGTCAGGCTGATCGCGAGGCCGCCGCCGGCGCACTCGCCGCTGACGAACACTGGTGCTTCCGGGTAACTTCTGGCCAGCCAGCGGTAGGCGGTCAGTACGTCGTTCAGCGCCGCAGGAAACGGGTGCTCCGGCGCGAGCCGGTAGTCAGGGACGAGCGTCCAGCCGCCCGCCGCATCCGCAAGCCGCGCGCCCAGCGGAGCGGCGAGCGCCGCCGACCCCATCTCGTAGCCGCCGCCGTGCAGGTGGAGGACGACCGGCG
>JBAUAR010000585.1:0-18575 GCA_049675875.1 Streptosporangiaceae bacterium | reverse complement strand
CTGCCAGACTCGCCGCGCCCGCCAGCCGCGCCTGACCCGCGGCGTCGCGCTTTGGCGCCGCGCCCTTGTCCGGCTGGCTGCCCTTCTTCCTCGGCGGCGTGCCCGGTCAGCGCCAGGAACACGTCGTCCAGCGAAGGCCGCCGCAGCGCCAGGCCCTGCGTCCGGACCCCGACAGCGTCCAGGCCGCGGACCGCGTCGATGAGCGCGTCCGAACCGCGGCCCCCGACTCCCACGTTGACCACCCCGGTCTCCTTGTCTGCGTGCGGCTCGCTCTCGCCGATCGTCGCGACGGCCGCCACCGCCTCGCTGATCCGCGCCCGGTCCGGCACAGTGAACTCGAGTACGTCCCCGCCGACCCGGCTCTTCAGCTCCTCGGCCGTCCCGGCGGCGATGACAAGCCCGTGGTCGATCACCACGATCTGATCCGCCAGCTCGTCTGCCTCGTCCAGGTACTGCGTCGTGAGCAGCAGCGTCGTCCCGACCTCGACCAGCGACCGGATGATGTCCCACATGCCGAGCCTCGATCGCGGGTCAAGCCCCGTCGTCGGCTCGTCGAGGAAGAGCACCTTCGGGTTGCCGACCAGGCTCGCTGCCAGATCGAGGCGGCGCTGCATGCCGCCGGAGTACGTCTTCGCCGTCCGGCTGGCGGCATCGCTGAGGCCGAACTGGTCCAGCAGCTCAACCGCGCGGCTACGCGACCGCGCCCTGCTCAGGTGGTGCAGCCGTCCGATGATCTCCAGGTTCTCCCGGCCGGTGAGCTCCTCCTGGATCGCCGCCGACTGGCCCGACAGCCCGATCAGCCGCCGTACCGCCGCGGCTTCCCGGACCACGTCGCGACCCTCCACCAGCGCCCGGCCGCTGTCCGGCTGCAGCAACGTGGTGAGGATGCGCACGGCCGTCGTCTTCCCGGCCCCGTTCGGCCCGAGGACGCCGAGCACCGTCCCGCGTGGCACAGCCAGATCGATGCCCCGCAGCGCGTGCACCGACCCGAACGACTTGGTCAGCCCCTCGACAAGAATTGCCAGCTCGGAATGGTTCTCCGTCACCCCGTACCCCTCCAGAAAAGTCCGCCCCATGAACCTACCGGAGGGCCCACCAGCCGGGTCAAACCAGTTACAGCGGCTGGCAGCGGGGCTTCGCATCGCCCTCGTCAGCACGATAAGCAGTATCGCGATTGGCAGTCAAGCTATATCGCGTTTAGAGAGGGAACGGGGTCGTCCCTGGTCGGCGATCAGCCTCCCTTGATCAGGTCGGACGCCTTCTCGGCGATCATCACGGTGGCGGCATTGGCGTTAGCGGAAACGAGATTCGGCATCACCGACGCGTCAGCGACCGAAAGGCCCGCCAGGCCGTGCACCTGAAGGCTCGGGTCGACGACGGAGTGGGCATCGATCCCCATCCGGCAGGTGCCGGCCGAGTGGCTGTAGGTCCTGACCGCCTCCCGGATGAATGCCCGCAGGGTGGCGTCGTCCGCTCCGAGCAGCGGCTGCAGGCTGCCCTGCCATGGCGCGAACGCGGGCATGGTGCTGAGCTCCAGCGCCTGGCGCACCCCGGACAGCAGTGCATGCGTATCGGCCGGCTCGGTGAGGTAGCCGTAGTCCAGCCGGGGCGGCACCGCCGGGTCGGCGCTTCGCAGCGACAGGACGCCGCGGCTGGCCGGCCGCATATGGCCGATGGCGAACGTGTAACCGGGCCGGGGTACCTGCTGCCACGGGTTGGCGAAGGGCACGTGGATGAAGACGAGCTGCAAGTCGCAGCTGACTCGGCCGGGCTCGCTGTCGGTAAACAGCGTGACCTCGCCCAGGTTCGCCGATGGCGGCGGCAGCGGGGCCGCAGCCTCGACGGTCAGCCCGGCCAGCATGATGTGATCGTGCAGGTTCTGGCCAACCCCCGGAAGGTCGTGCCGGACCGTCACGCCCGCCGCGGTGAGCGCGTCGGCGGGACCGACCCCGGAGACCATCAGCAGGTGCGGGGAGCCAATCGCCCCCGCGGCCAGCACGGTCTGGCGGCTGCGCACTCGGCGCCTGCGCCCGCCGACGACGAGGTCCACGCCGGTGCAGCGGTCACGGTTCAGCACGAGCGACTCAGCGAGCGCGCCGGTGCTGAGCGTCAGGTTGGCCCGGCGGAGCGCCGGGTCGAGATAGGCCTGTCCGGTCGTCTGCCGCTTGCCGTCCACGATCAGCAGGTCGTGGCTGCTCGCGCCCCGCAGAGTTGGGCCATTGAGGTCGTCGGTGAGCGGATATCCGGCCTGCTGGGCAGCTTCCAGGTAGGCCTCCGACAGCGGGTGCAGCTTGCCGGAAATCGCCGACGGCGCGGGGCGCAGCGGCCCGGCGTCACCGCGGTGCTCGGGGTCCTTGGCCGCGAAGACGGACGTCTCCGAGCGCTTGAAATACGGCAGCACCGACGCAAAGTCCCAGCCGGTGCAGCCGAGGTATGCCCAGGTGTCGAAGTCGCAGCGGTCACCGCGGACGAAGGCCATCGCGTTGATGGTGCCCGAGCCGCCGACGACCTTTCCCCGCGGAATGTCGTGCACATGTCCGTTGGTCGCTGGCTGCGGCTCGGTCGTGAAGGCCCAGTCCAGCTCTGACCCGCTCAGGGTGGGCCACGCAGCGGTCGGCGTGATCTCGCTGGCGGTGTCCGGAGGTCCGGCCTCGACCAGCAGCACGCGGGTACCGGGGTCCTCGCTCAGCCGGGCCGCCAGGACGCAGCCCGCGGTGCCTGCGCCGACAATGACGATGTCGTAGTCGTCCGCGATGACGTCAGGGTCGTCGCCCGGTGGCGCGCTCATGATGGCATCGGCTGCGCGCCTGGCGGGATTGGATACCGGGCCAGCGTTTCCGGCCCGGCCGCCGACAGCTCGAAGTTGGCCGTCTCCATTACCTCTGGCGAGAAGCCGTTGCCCTTCGCCATCGTGCGGGTCTCGGCCATGAAGGCGCTCCTGGCTTGCGCGGCATCCGTCATCGCCCGCTCGCGCCCCTCCCACTCCGCCAGCGCCTCATGGATGTCGTCGTACTGGCCGAGGGTGTGCGCGAGCTCGACCGCGTTCACGATTCCGACGCTCGCTCCCTGGCCCAGCGCCGGGCACATCGCGTGGGCGGAGTCGCCGATGAGCACGACCCGGCCGTCGGACCACGGGGTGACCCGATTGGTCTGGTACGCGTCGTGCCGGCCACCCTCGGCCTGGCCGGCCAGCGCGACCGCCGTCGCGAGATGGGGGAACCGGGCCGACCAGATGTCGACGTCGATCGGGATCCGCGAGGCCCGCTCGTTGGCGGTGGTGGCCATCAGGCCCATGTAGATGTAGTCCGGGCCGCAGGTGATGAACAGGATCCGCATGGCGTCGGGTTCCAGCGTCCAGAAGTCGATGACCCGGTTCCACTCCGGACCCTGGAACTCGGCCGGACGGGAAATCAGCACCCGGCACACGCCGTCCTGATAGCGCTTGCGCTCTTGAGCCAGCGCCGGCAGCGAGTTGCGCACGGCGGATCCGGCTCCGTCCGCGCCCACGACGAGGTCGGCCACACACCGGCTGCCGTCGGCCAGCAGCAGGGCTCCGGCTGGATCGGCACCAACCGCCCGCGAGCCGGTGACGAGGTCGACGCCGGCGTCCTGCGCCGCGGCGGCGAGCAGGGCATGCAGCCGCGGTCGGGTGATCGCCCAGTACGGGAAGCCGGGAATCTCCGCAGAGACCGACGCGCCGTTCAGGCTGGTCTCGTACACGTCGGGCAACACGCCCTGCGCCCGGATCGTGTCGGCGACTCCGATCACGTCGAGCGCGAGCATCGCGTTGCGCCACATCAGGATGCCGGCCCCGAAGTCGCGCAGCTCGTCGTTCTGCTCGTGCAGCCGAACGCTCCAGCCCTTGCGCGCGAGCGCGATGCTCACCGCCAGGCCGGCGAAACCGCCGCCGGCTATCTCTGCGTGGCGACTGTTCTCACTCATGGGTCGTCCCGTGCGGCGCGGAGCTGAAGACGTCGAAGGTGCGCAGCGCCGTCCGGACGTGCCAGGCGCCGGACCAGCCGGTCGGGATCGTGATCGCGCTGCCCGCGGTCAGCTCCTGGCTCCCGCTGCCGACGCCCGTGACGCCGACGCCCGTGACGGTGGCCTCGCCCGCGATGACGTAGCTGAACCGCGCGCGACCGGCGCTGACCTCCTCGTGTACGCCCGGCGCGGTGGTCTGCACCGTGCAGAGCCCGTCCGGGCCGTCGAACACGACCTGGTCCCCCGCGTCCAGGTCAGCGGCCGACGCGAACCGGGACGGCTGGACGCCCGCCCGGAACGGCGGCGCCGGCGTGGTGTGCACATACACCTTGCGCACGGTCCTGGTGATGTTCCAGTGGCCGGACCAGCCGAACGGCAGGATCAGGATGCTGTTCCCGGCTAGCTCGTGCGTCGTTCCGTCCGCGTCGACGATCTGGCCAGCGCCGTCGAGCAGGTACATGAACGAGCCGCGCTTGTCCTTGATCCGCGGGTAGACGCCCGCATCGCACGCCCACACGGCGAAGAACTCGTGACCGGTGTCGGCGATGACGTCCTCGGCGGCGAACGGGGCGCCGCTGGTGACGGGCGCCATGGAAACCTCGGTCGGCAGCGGGCCGCGCAGGACGCTGTCCGCGTCCCGGAACGCAGCGGTGACGACAGCAGCGGTGTGAGGGGTCATGTTCTTCCCTTTCTTCGCGCCTAGCCAGGCTCGGAGATGCCAAGCAGCTCAAAGGACGGCCGATGCAGCAGGTCGTGCAGTTCCTCGTCGGTGACCGGCGTGTAGGCGACCTGCTGCATCCGGGCCACCACCGTGTGCAGGCTGTCGACGGCGGCCTGGGTGGTCACCATCGGCGAGTCGCTGCCGAACAGCACCTTGGGCAGCACGCCGTACTCCTTCGCCGCGGACAGCGCGGTGGCGAGCACCGTGGGGCGGCTGGGGATGGCGGAGGTGTCGGCGAACACGTTGGCGTGCCGCCGCATCACCACGACGGTCTCGTAGACCCACGGGTGTCCCAGGTGCGCCACGATGATCCGCAGGTCGGGGAACGCGATCGCCACGTCGTCCAGCAGCAGGGCGACGGAGTCGGCCAGCCGGCCGGCGTTGGCGAAGATCGCGCCCTGGTGGATCATGACCGGCAGCCCGAGCCGCTCGGCGGTCTTGAATACCCGCAGCGCCTGCGGGTGCAGCGGCGAGGTGCCCTGGTAGACCGGCCCGAGCTTGATCCCCCGCAGGCCGAGCTCGGCGTGACACCGCTCGATCTCATCAACGGCGTCGTGGCGGACGGGGTCGACCGACATGAAGCCGACCGTGCGGCCGCCGACCGTGCGCACGAACGCGGCGACGGCGTCGTTCGGGACCACGATGCCCGCCGCATGCGCCTGGAGCCCGAAGACGATGCTGCGCTGCGCCGGTCCGAGGTGCCCGGTGTAGGACTCGGCGGTCACCAGATCCATCCGGTCCGAGGCCAGGGTGCGCGAAACGCGCCCGATCCCGTCGGTCCACGGCGGCCCCTGGTGCTCAGGGGTCCAGAAGTGCGTGTGGACGTCGGTGATCAAGTAGTCACCCCGCGGTACCGGTGCCGCCGATGGCCTGCCGCACCGCAATGAGCTTTCCGGCCCGCGACACGCGCAGTTGCTGGGCCTGCTCCGGCGTGTACTCGAACATCCCGGAGCCGGTTTTCATCCCGAGGTTGCCGGCCGTGACCCGCTCGGTGATCGTCTCGCTCACGTCGGCGCGGCCATCCAGGTCGCGGTTGAGGTAGCTGGCGACGGCGTTGTAGATGTCCAGACCTGCGACGTCGAGCAGTTGCAGCGGCGGGATGACCGAGAGCTTGAAGCCGATCCCCCACTGGACGCACGTGTCGAGCTCTTCGGCCGACACCACGCCGTTGTCCACGAGCGACAGGCACTCGCGCATGATGGCGTACAGCACCCGGTTCTCCACGAAACCGGGGACATCCTTCAGCACCCGAACCGAGGTCAGGCCGAGCTCTGCTATCAGGGAACGGAGCGACTCGACGGTCACCGCGGCGGTGTGCTGGCCGGCGATCACCTCGATCACGGGGATGATGTGCGGCGGGTTCGACCAGTGCATGCCGACCACCCGCGCCGGGTTCGTCATCGGCTGCTGGATCGTGGTGATCGGGATGCCCGAGGTGTTCGTGGCCAGGATGGCCGCGGCAGGCGCGTGCGCCTCGAGTTCGGCGAACACAGCCGCCTTGATGTCGGCGTTCTCCGGCACCGACTCGATGACGAGCTCGGCACCCTGCACGGTCTCGGCGAGGTCGCCGTGCACGGTGACCGCGCCGGGCGACGCTGGCGGGCCGCCATGGATGCGATCGAGCACGCCGCTCGCGGTAGCGACCTCGCCGGGGAAACGGCTCCTGACCGCCTCGCTCACGTCGTAACAGCGAAGGTCGATCCCGGCGCGGGCCAGCGTGGCGGCCATCCCCGGGCCCATGGTCCCGGTGCCGACGATCGCAGCTTTGCTGATCACAGCTACGCGCCGCCTTCCAGCCGGTCTAGCTTGCGGTTGTAGTACTGCCAGAAATTCTCGACCGCGCGCGGCGGGTAGATGGTCTGCCGCTTCTGCTTGATCTCGTCGGCATCCGGGTGCGAATACGGAATGCCCGAGCCGGCGAGGGCCAGCTGCGCCCTGGCGGCCCGCTCGAGGAAGACCCCGGCCAGCGTGCACTCCTTGATCGAGGCGGCCACGAAAGCGGCGCCGTGGTTCTTCAGCAGCACGGCCTCCGCGCCGCCGATGGCACGCGCCAGCTCCTCGCCCAGCTCGGTCGTGTTGACCAGGTCGCTGGTCAGCTTGAAGTGCCGGACCCCGCCGGAGAACCAGACGCCCTCGTTGGTATACGGCCCGATCTCGACGTCGGTCGCCGACAGCACGGTGGCGTGGAACGGGTGCGTGTGTGCCACGACGTTGACATCGGGCCGGGCGAGCAGGATCTCGGAGTGGATCGGCCACTCGAGGTGCCGGATGCCGTCTCCCTCGAGCACCTCGCCGTCGAACGACAGCAGCACGAAGTCGCGGGCGGTCACCTCCTCGAGACCGATGTTGCCGCGCTTCAGCCACAGCCCCCGGCCGAGCGGGTCCCGCCAGGAGAGGTGGCCGAGCGACATGTCGTTGTGGCCCTCGACGTTGAGGATGCGGTGCGCGCGGGCCAGGTCCTCGAGGGCCGAGACGATCTCGATGGTGCTCGTCGTTTCGCTGATAGCGCTAGCTCCTTTCGATCCGCGCGGCGAGGCGAAGGATGAGGTCGGCGACCTCGTCCGGCCGCTCTTCCGGCACATAGTGGTCCGCGCCGGCGATCTCGACGGCCGGCAGATCGGGGCGCAGTTCGCAGGTACGGCGCCACGCTTCGGGCGACACGAGCGTGCTCTCGGCGCCGCGGACCAGCACGGCTGGCGCCGTCATCTTCGCAAGTGCTGGCGCAAGGTCATCGCTCAGCCCGGCCGCAGCCAGCCGCATGGCCGCGGGGTCAGCCAGCGGCTGATACCCACCGTCAGGGGTATGCCGGTAGCCGGAGCGGACACGGCGCTCGATGGCGTCCGGTGGCAGCAGCGGATAACGCTCTCGCAAATAGGCGCGGAGTTCGGGCAGGCCGGCATAGCTCCGGTCACCGCGCACGACCCTGGCGCTGACAGCCCCGAGCACCGCCGTTTCGATAAAAGGGGTGAAATCTATGGCCGCGACTCCGGCAACCGCGGCTGGATAGCGGGCTGCCGCCTCGATCGCGTTCCGGGAGCCGAGCGAGTGCCCGGCGACAATGACCGGCTCGCGGAGCGCTGCTGCCAGCCCGGCGACGTCCCTGGCGAAAGCCGCGGCGGAGTAGTCGCGGTCGGCCGCCGGGCCAGTGCGGCCGTGACCCCGCTGGTCCACGGCTATCACGCGAAGCGAGTCCGCGAGCCGGCTGGCAACCGGATCCCAGACGTAAGCGTTGGCAGTCACACCGTGCAGCAGCACCACCGGATGGCCGCTGCCGCTGACCTTGCCCCATAGGGACACGCCGACCAGCTCGAAGAGCTGCCCGTCGGCGCGCTGCGTTTCAGCCGGCCTCACTGGTAATAGGCCGGCGCCTTCTGCCACCCGGCAAAGGCCTCGGCATCGTGGGAGTAGAAGATTTCCGCGTCGCGCTCCGTCGCCAGCGCGGACAGTCGGCGCAGCGACTGCACGCTGGCAGTCGGGTCGAGGTGGAAGCCGGAGATGATCGTGTCCTCGATGCTCCGCCGCGTGTACGCCGCGTCGCCGGTGAAGAGCATCGGCCGCCGGTGCCCCAGCTCCACGAGCAAGCTCATGTGTCCCGCGGTGTGCCCGGCCGTCTCGATCAGCGTCACGCCCTTGGCGAGCTCGGTGTCACCCTCGATCAGCTCGTAACGCGGGCCGATCTCGTCGAAGCTCAGGTCTGAGTAGCCGAGCCGCTCGAAAGGCTGGCAGTGGTGGCTCTGCTCGAGTTCCTTCTTGTGCGCGATCGTGGTCGCCGCGCCGAAGTGCCGATTCCCGCCCACGTGGTCGAAGTGGTAGTGCGAGTTGATCACATGGGTAACGTCGCCCGGCGTGAACCCGATCTGCGCGAGCTGCGCGGGAATCGTCTGCTCGGGCGTCTGCTCCGGCTTCTCGAACGGCAGCACCTTCAGCACGTGCGCCAGGTCGTAGCCGGTGTCGAAGAGGAACCGCCCCTCCGGGTGATCGATGAGCACGCCGTAGCAGGGAAAGCGGACCTCGCCGCCCGGCCCGGCGTTCCAGTACAGGTGGTACCCGTCGATGACGAGGGTTCCGGTGTCGAGCAAGTACACGCGCACGTCGCTCATGAGCACACCGTTCTTACATAGTGAGAACATGACCCTATATAGTGATAATCGTCGTGGGGGTGGGGCTCCGGTGTCAAGAGCCCTGCCGCACCCGCGCCCTGCCGCGCACAAACCGACTGGGGGTGGACGTGACCGCTGCCGGAGAGCTGGCTTCTCGGCCAGCCGCCGCCGTCCGGCGAGCCGCTGCGGGCACCCAGAGCGTGCAGCGGGCGCTCTTGCTCCTTGACCAGTTCACCGCGGACCAGCCGACCCGCACGGTCGACCAGCTCAGCCTGCTCTCCGGGGTTCCCCGCAGCACCGTCTACCGGCTGCTGGCCCTGCTGCGCGCGCACGAGCTCGTGGAGCAGGCGGGCGAGAACCGCTACCAGCTCGGGCCGCGCGCTATCACCATGGGCTATGTCGCGCGCTTGCGGACCGATGTCGCCGACATCTGGCGACCGGCACTGGTGGCGCTCGCGGCAGCCACGTCGGAGACGGCGCTGGTGATGCGCCGCGTCGGCAACAGCGCCGTGTGCGTCGACCGGGTGGAGTGCGACCACCCGGTGCGCCTGTCGTTCGAGGTGGGCCGGACGATGCCCCTGCACGCGGGCGCGGGAGCCAAGGTCATCCTGGCCTACTCCCCGGATGACCTGCGTCAGCGCTACGTCGAGCACGCCCTGCCTGCCCCAGCCCGCGGTCGGCTGACGGCCGAGCTCGCGCGCATCCGGGACCAGGGCTGGGCGGACAGCAGCGCCGAGGTGGACCAGGGCATCTGGGCGGTCGCCGCCCCGGTCTCCGGCGGCCACGACCGGCTGCACGCGATCTCGGTGGCACTGCCGGAGTACCGACTCGACCTCGAGCGGCGCGAAACGCTGCGCGCGGCAGTCCTCGACGCCGCGGCCGCGCTGCGAGCGAACCTCGTCTACTACGGCTGAGGTCCTGCCGCGCGCGGAACTTCGGTAGGTTTGCGGCCGTGCCCGACCTTGTCGTCCCGCTCACCATCCGCGACCTCACCCACGCGGACCTCCCGTCGTGCGCATGGTCCGGCTCGGCCACCCGGCTGGTCTCGATGGCCGCGGCGCTGGACCGGGTCGTGCGCGGCGAGGTCGACTACCTCTGTGTGTGCCCGCCGTCCGGAATGCCGGTCGGGCTCGGCGGCATCGACTACACGCGCAGCCCCGGAGCCGGGACGCTGTGGCAGCTGACCGTGCACGCTGCGCTGCAGTCGCTCGGGATCGGCACGCTGCTCATCGACGCGGCCGAGCAACGGATCCGCGCTCGGGGCCTGGATCGCGCCGAGCTTGCGGTGGAAGAGCGCAATCCCCGCGCGCAGGCTCTCTACGAGCGGCTGGGTTACGTCGCTTACGCTCGCGAGCCCGAGGCGTGGACCGACCAGGCTGAGGACGGCCGCTTCTTCCGCTACCAGACCATGTGCGCGTTCCTGCGCAAGGACCTCCGCGGCCAGCCGCGAAGATCACCAGCGACGCGGTCGCTACGGTTCACTCGCTCTGAGGCGCGTGGGACGGCTGTGAACTGGCCCTGGCTGGCTGGCGGCTTGTTCCCGTCGTGAAGCTGACGTCGTCCCCGTAGGCTGAGCCGCGATGGCGGACAACGACGACCCGGAGATCTCGGCAGCCCTGGTGAAGCTGGCCGAGCTGGATGCAGCGGTCGCGGAGGACGCTGAGGCGGCGCTGCGGTGGATAGCCGGCGAGCAGGGTCTGTCGGCAATCACGCAGGAGGGCGTGCAGACCTTCTGCTGGTACCAGCTGCCGATGAAGTGGCTGGATAGCGACGACGAGACGCGCCGCGTGGTCGCGGCGCTCGCAGAGGCGTTCGATCTGCTGCAACTGCCGCGGTACGCCGCGATCTGCCGGTCCTCGACGACGGGCGACATCCTCAGCGCGTACGAGCAGAGCCCGCGACTGGGCAAGGCAGCGTTCCGCCGGGCCGCCGCGGCCTCCGGCATCACTCCGCCGGATCTCCCGGAGTTCCGGTGGGGGGCGGTCATGGGGGTGCAGGAGGCCGGA
Organism: Streptosporangiaceae bacterium; assembly: GCA_049675875.1. Lineage (GTDB taxonomy): Bacteria > Actinomycetota > Actinomycetes > Streptosporangiales > Streptosporangiaceae > JAJYUU01. Next base: position 7,767 of record JBAUAR010000585.1, on the reverse strand, counting down.
GCGTGGTCGTCGTCCGCGGACTTCCTCGAGGTCGCGGTCGCCAGCGGTGCCGTCGTTCCGGGCGCGCGGGGCTGGAAGACCCGCCAGCAGGACCTCGTGCGAGCCCACCTCACCACGACGCGGCTTGATCTGCTCGGCCAGACCTATGCGCAGGCGATCGTCACCGAGCGGGCCGAGACCTGGGTCGGCCTGCGTCGCAGCGAAACGAGGCGCCGGATCGTCGCCGCTGTCGCCAACCGGCTGCTCCACCCGGCGCAGCTCCCGGCCGGCCCGGCCGAGCCGCTGGCGCGGCTGCAGTGGCTGCTCGACCAGCTGGCCGATGGCGTCGCGCTTACCGTGCGGGGCAATCTCAACCGGAACTTCGTCCAGCAGAGCGCGGACCGGTTCGGCTGGGCCTTCGACCGGCCGCCGCGGACCGAGGACGACCTGTTCGACCTGTTCCAGCTGCGTCAGCTCGCCCAGGAGCTCGGGCTGGCCCGCCAGGCGGGCCGGACGCTGATCCGCACCGCCAAGGGGCGGCGCCTCGCAGCCGATACCGGCGAGCTGTGGCGGGTTGTGGCGGCCAGCCTGCTGGATGGCGAGAGCGCGTTCAGCGTGTTCGCCGGTGAGCTGTTGCTCGCCATGCTCCTGGACGTGGACTCGCTCCCGCTGGAAAAGATCGCGGTCAGGGTAGAGCGAGCGGCCAGTGAAGCCGGCTTCCGCGATGTCCGGACGGGCGAGCCGCCCGGTGCGGACCAAGTCAGGTGGGTGCTGTTCGACACGATCAACCTCTGCCGGGCGCTTGGCCTGCTGGCCGTCGGCGCGCACTGGAACGACGACAGTTACGGTCTCACCGCGATCGGCAAGTCGACGGCCCTCGAAGCCCTGCGGGCGCGCGCCACCGGTCCGCGCACGAACCCAATGTCCTGACCTGGCGGCGCCAGTCGGCTCCGCAAGGGTTGCAATTGTCACAATCATCCCACTAGATGGTGGTGATTGTGACAATTGTGCCCTTGAGCGCAGCGTCAGTCGTCACTGAAGCGTTCGCCGGGCGGGCGCTAGTAGCGCTCCACCAGCTGGGCCCGGCTGACCGGAAGCTCGTAGGGGTCGGGCCAGAAGTCGGTGATCTCGGCGATGCGGCCCGCCTCGTTGAGCTCAAAGAAGCACAAGCCGGACTGCGCTCCGTCCGGCCTGGTGAACTCGATCCAGCTCGCGGCGTGCGCGCCTTCGCCGATGATCCGCTGCACCGAGGCGTGCCAGTCGTACGGAAAGCCCTCGACGTTGAACCGGATGTAGGCGTCACGGCCGCGGACTTGTTCTCTGGTCTGGGGGCCGCGGTAGCGCACGTCGTCCGCCAGGAGTGCCCCGAACGCGTCCCAGTCCCGTGCCTCCGCCGCGGCCCAGTACGCCGCCACCACCTCATGCGCGCTGGCCATTCTGCGAAACACCATCCTTCGATCCGAGTGACCCACCGGACTCTGAGTAGAGCACCGCACGGTCCGGGAGCGCTGGCACTGCAGGTGCGACGGAACAGCCAGGCGTGCCCAGAGTTAGGCTCCGAGGGTCCGCGCGTCACCGGAGGCGGGGGTGAGTCAGGTAGCCAGCCAGCTGAGCGTCGTCGTCTGCGGCGCGCCGCCCACCGCCGACGTGGGCGTGCTGATCCGGCTAGCCCAGCAGCGTTCGTGGACGGTCCGGGTGATCCCCACGCCAGAAGCGCTCTCGTTCGTGGACGCCGCCGCGATCGAGGCGATGACCGGGAACACGGTCGAGGTCGGCTACCGCTCTCCGGACGATGCGCGGCCGCCCCGGCCCGACGCGGTCATCGTCGCGCCGGCCACCTTCAACACCATCAACAGGGCCGCGCTGGGCATCACCGACACGCATGCGCTGGGTGTCATCGCCGAGGCCATCGGCCGGCCCGTTCCCGTCGTCATGGTGCCGTGGGTGAACGGGCCGCTCGCCGCGCGAGCTCCGTTCCGGCGCTCGGTCGCGCAGCTCCGCGGCGAAGGCGTACACATTCTGCTCCGCGAACACGACCCCGCTCCGCAGCCCTTCGGCGTAGAGAACTCCGACGTTGGCGACTTCCCCTGGCAGCGTGCGCTGGAGGTGGCCGGGGAGTCGGTCGTGGCACCCGACCAGAACTAGCCGGCCCGGTCGAGCACCGCGACATCGTCGCCGACGCGGATGACACCCGTCCCGTCGGGGATCAGGTTCTGCCCGAACACCAGGTCCTGGCCGACCTTGCGCTTCTTGCCGAGCATCTTCAGCGGCTGCGACCCGACCTCGCCCGTTGTCTGGTCGGTGGTTGTGACTACGCATCGGCCGCACACCTTGGCGACGCGGAAGGTGACCGCGCCGATACGCACGCGCCGCCAGTGATCCTCGTCCCACGGCTCTGCGCCCCCGACGACCACGCTGGGCCGGAACCTGTTCATCGGCACCGGCTCGTGGCCGTCGTCGACCAGCCACTTGCCCAGCTCGTCCAGCGAGGCTTCGTTGGTACCAAGCAGCGGGTACCCGTCCGCGAAACTGACGGTGTCACCAGGTGCGCCGTAGTTCTCATCGACTGGCCGCCGCCGCGGATCGTCGAGGTGAACCAGGCGGACCTGGCGGCCGAGATAATCGGATAGCCATTCGTCGGCTGCTTGGCCCGCGGCCGCGGCGGTCACATCGGAGCGCCACACGCTGACCGGGAGCATCTCCGCGCCTGTCTGGGCCGATGGCGGCGGGATCGTGATCGGGTCCCGTCCCCATGTCGCGAGAGTCAGAGCCAGATCCAGGCACTCGTAGCTTGCCACCACCCGGGCAAGCGACGGCTCCTCGCGCTGGCTGATGAACCGGCCTGTCGGATCGACGACCAGCCAGCGCCGGTCGCCTGCGAGGCCCCACGGCTCGACCCTCGACTGGCTGAGATCAAGCGCCCGCATCGCCTTCACGGGATAGACGTGGATCGACGTCAGGTGCGTCCGCTCGCCTGCCATGCCCATGGACGCTCCCCGTCCGCCGCGTATCAGCCATCCAAAGTTTACGTCCGGGCGCATTTCCGCACTATGACGCAGCCGCGGTCAGCACTGCGGCCCGGGACGAGCGTGCAGAGCAGCAACGATCAGCCACGACAGCCGCCGCACAGCGTGGCAAGCCTGCTGACTTGTCGGATCACACCAATCGGCGCCGTGCGGGCCGCATCCGCAACCGTTGTCACCGCGGTCCAGGCGGACGCAGGCTAGGTCCATGGACAAGCTCGTAGCCTCGCCCGCCGACGCGATCAGCGACCTGCCCGACGGAGCAACTGTTGCCGTCACGTGCTTTGGCCCAACTGCCGGTGCGCCAATCAGCTTGCTCACCGCGCTCGCCGAGCGCGGCACGACGGATCTCTGCATAGTGGCCAACGGCATCCCGGCGGCCGGCCAGGCTCTGGTGGAAGCCGGGCAGGTGCGGCACCTGATCACGTCGTTCACCGCCAGGCCGGGCGGGGTATCTCCGTCCGAAAAGCGCATCCGGGCTGGCCAACTCACCTACGAGCTGGTCCCGCAGGGCACGCTGGTGGAGCGGCTCCGTGCGGCAGGTGCCGGGCTCGCGGCCATCTACACGCCGACGGGGCTCGACACGCTCATCGCCGAGGGCAAGGAGCTGCGGTACTTCGACGGCAATCCGTATCTGCTCGAAACGGCTATCCACGTGGACTACGCCTTCATCGCCGCGCACCGGGCCGACCGCCACGGGAACGTGGAATTCCGCGGCGCGAACCAGCACTTCGGGCCTAGCTTCGCCAAAGCGGCGCGCGTCGCCATCGTGGAAGTCGACGAGGTGGTCGAGGCCGGGGAGATTCCGCCGGCACGCATCGGCCTGCCGGGCATCTTCGTCTCCCGCGTCGTCCGCGCGACGGTACCCAACAACGGGCCGAAGCATGGTCCGCGCCGGCGCGACGTGGAGGCGCCGCGCATCTACAACGGCAAGCCGGCCTGGACACGCTCGCAGATGGCGGAGCTCGCCGCGTCGCTCATGCCCGCGGGCTCGTATGTCAACCTCGGCCTCGGCATACCGAGCTATGTCTCCTCCTACGCGCGGGAGCGGGACCTCATCCTGCACGGCGAGAACGGCATCCTCGGGTACGGCGAGATCGTGCCCGACGAAGAAACATACCCGGACGTCTTCAACGCAAGCGGCTTCCCCGTCACCCCCAGCCCAGGCGTCTCCTATTTCGACAGCGTCACCGCGTTTGAGATGGTCCGCGGCGGCCGGGTGGACTTCGTCGTCCTCGGTGCCTACCAGGTGGACGCCGAGGGCAGCTTCGCCAACTGGCAAACCCCGGACATGATGGGCGGCGGGATCGGCGGCGCGATGGACCTGGTCGCGTCCGGCCGCACCGTCGTGGTGATGATGGAGCACCGCGACAGTCAGGATCGGCCGAAGGTCGTGCAGCGCTGCAACTACGCGCTCACCGGGAAGGCCTGCGTGGACATCCTGGTGACCGATCTGGCGCTGTTCCGCCGCCGGAACGGGGTTCTATCGGTGGAGCAGGTCGCTCCTGGCTTCACCGCGGCGGAGGTCCTCGCGCTCACCGCCCTGGACGAGCCGACCAGATCCGCCGACTAGGGCACGACGGCGATCTTGCCCACGTGCTCGTTGCGTAGCATGGCTGCCCGTGCGTCGAGGATCTGGCGAAGCGGGAACGTCCGGGCAATCACCGGCCGGAAGCGCGCCAGCTGATCCCCGAGGTCCTCGATACAGCGTCGCACTACCTCCGCGCCCTCGGCCTGGCTGCGCGTCCGGAACGTAACCCCGACCAGCGTGAGCCGCTTGCGGGCCAGTTCATCCAGGTCGATCTCGGCATGTCGCCCGCCCAGCCGGCCGACCTGGACGATCCTGCCGGTGACGCGGGTCGCCGCGATGTTGTCGGCCAGGACGCTGGCGCCGACGCTATCGATGATCAGGTGGGCGCCCTGGCCGTCGTCCGACTCGGACCGCACCGCGGCGACGAAAGTGTCGCCCGTGACATCGACCACGACGAGCGGGCAGGGCAGCGTCCCGACCGCTGCGCGGATGGCCACGACCTTCGACTCGGTTGTCGTCGCGGACACGACGGCGCCGGCGCCTAGTAATCCCGCCATCCGTGCGGCGCAGATCCCGACGCCGGAAGAGCCTGCGTTCACGACGACAAGCTCGCCCGGCTGCAGCCCGCCGTTCGTCACCAGTGCGTCGTGGGCGGTCAGCAGGGTCACCGGCATCGCCCCGGCCTCTTCCCAGCTGAGGTCGGGTGGGACCTGCATCGCGTCTGCCTCGTTCAGCACCGCCAGCTCAGCGAAGCCGCTGCCCCGGCCCATGACCTTGTCGCCGGGCCGCCACCGGCTGACCTGCGCGCCGACCGCCTCGACCTCGCCAGCCAGCTCCAGGCCGGCGATCGCCGGTCCCGTCTGGGCGGCACCTGCCCGGGCAGACAAGTCGGCGCGGTTGAGGCCGGCCGCGCGTACCCGGACGAGCAACTGGTCAGCCGCCGGGACCGGCGGCTCGACATCCTGCAGGGTCACCGAACCGTCCGCACCAAGCACCGCTGCGCGCATCATCCGCCCTCTCAAAGCCCGATCGAGGGCCTGCCGGGCAGCATTAGGAGCCCGGAGGCTGATATGTCAGCTTAAGCTCCACCGCGCGGTCTATCTCTTCGGGGCTGAGCAGCGCCACCGTCCGGCTAACCACCATGCCGGTCTCTGCTGCTGACATCGAAATGGCCGCCGCCGTTACGTTGTCCGGCAGGTCGCACATGATGTAAACGTCATCCTCGCCCAAGGCGAAGTTGAAGCTCTCGAGATGGCCGCCAGCACTGGCCACGAACTTCTTCGAGGCCTCGACTCGGGCAGTGCCGCCGCGCGATTCCAGGCCCCTTAGGCCCTCTGCGGTATAGCTGCCGATCACCAGGTATTTCGCCATGACGCCCCCAACGATTGCGTTGTCTCCCCGAAACCTCCACGTAAAGCGGCCGTCGCACCCCGGGCCGCGCCACCAGAACAGCTGACCGCCGCCGACGCAGAATCAGCTCTCGCCCATCCACGTTACAGAGCCTCAGACGGCGGGCGATGGCTCAGGCCAGTCCTCAGGCCAGGCCGGCCCGAGCAGGCCGTTGGCGGGGACGGCGCGCGGGGCGAGCAGCTTCTCGGCCTGCTCAGCGCCGGTCACTGGCAGGTCCGCCCCGTCAAGCAGTCCGATCTGGACCAGCAGCGAGGCCTGGTCCCAGTAAATATGCTCGTGGGTCAGCTTGCTGTCCTGGAAGCCGGCGACCACGCAGACCGCCAGCCTCACGCGCTTGCCGGTGGGCGGCACACCAGGAACCAGGTGGTCCATCGGAATGTCGTGAGTGAATGACAAGACCAGCTCGTCGACCACCTGGCTGGCGCCCACCGTACGCGAGATCCGCTCCATCGTGGTGTCGGCTGGCCAGTGCCCGATGAAGATCCGCTGGTAGAACCGGCGCACCTCGTCACGGCCGATCCCTCCGGTCATGACAGGAACATGGTTGAGGTACGGGTCGTCGGTCATGGTCGCCATCGTGGCGTCCAGATCCCTTGTGGTGAACTCCGCGGCCAGGTGGTCATCCAGCACGTCCGCCAGTCCACCGGGCTGGTCCGAAGTCGTCATCTGCACACACCCGCTTACTTTTCGCGGCTGACCCGCCGGTACACCCGTGACTATTGTCATGCTGCCCTGATGCCGCCAGCGCAGCACGCGCCCGGTGGCCTCTACGCTGAGGACGTAGCAAAAGGAGCAGCGCGTGGACAGCAAACCATTGGGGAACGGGCAGCTACCGCACGCGGACCCGGTAGGGCTAGTGGTCGGGACAGTGGCAGCGACGCCGTTGCAGTTCTCGGTGGCTGTCAGAGCAGATCAGTACCTCCAGCTCGACGACGTCGTGGTGACGCGGCGGAGCTTGCCGGGGCATCCGCCGGTCCAGATCTCGGGCGTGGTCACCAACGTAGAGGCCGTACACGAGGGCGCGCGGTTCGCGTCGGATGTGTTCTTGATCGAGCAGGGCGCGCTACCGGCGGAAGTGGCCGAGGTCGCCCAGGTGACCGTCACCAGGGTGGAGCCCGAGGTCTACGTGCCGCCCATCCCCGGCTCGCTGGTCATGCGGGCGACCGGGCAGCAGCGCGACGCCGCGCTGTACTTCGACGAGATGGGCGAGAACAAGGTCCCCGTCGGCTTCGGCCGCGACGGCCAGCCGGTCTACCTCAACTTCGAGTTCGTCGACGGCACTCGCGGCGCCCACGTCTCGATCTCTGGAGTGTCGGGGATCGCGACCAAGACCAGCTTCGCGCTGTTCCTGCTGCACTCCATCCTCGGCTGCGGCGTGCTCGGCGCCGAGGCGCACAACACCAAGATGCTGGTGTTCTCCGTCAAGGGCGAGGACCTGCTGTTCCTCGACTACGCCAACGCCCGGATCAGCCCCGACGACCGCAAGAAGTACGAGGCGCTGGGCCTGGAAGCCAGCCCGTTCCCGAATGTAAGGGTCTTCGCTCCGCCACGGCCCGGCGATGCGGCCGGGACGCCAGACGTGACCGCGCGGGATCAGGCCGTCAGCCCGTTCTACTGGACGCTCGAGGAGTTCTGCCGCGACGAGCTGCTGCCGTTCGTGTTCGCCGACGCCGAAGACGAGCGAGCCCAGTACACCATGCTCATCGGCCAGGTCGCCGCCCGGCTGCGGCGCGACCACGTCCGGGCCGGCGACGACGGTGCCGTGCGCATCCAGGGCGTCGGCCCGGCCAGCGACACCGTCATCCGCGGCTTCGGCGACCTGGT
>JBAUAR010000584.1:0-2809 GCA_049675875.1 Streptosporangiaceae bacterium | reverse complement strand
CGGCCGCTCGCCGGCCGGGAGGTGGCAGCGGCGCTGCGCGGGCAGACCGCGGATGTGATCGCTCGGGCAGCCGAGGTTCGGCTGGCGGTGGTCACGGCGACCATCGACCCGTCGGTCGGCTGGTATTTGCGGTCGCTGGCGGCTGCCGCTTCGAAGCTCGGCATCCGCTGCGACGTGACCGAGCTCGGCTCGGTCGCGTCGGCAGCACAGATCGCGGCGACGCTGCGCGCATTGTCGGCGGACGCCGCCGTGCACGGGATCATTCTGCCAACCCCGTTGCCGGCCGGACTACGGCTCCCGCAGCTCGCGGGCGACATAGCGCCGGCCAAGGACGTCGACGGCGCGAATCCGCTCTCGCTGGGCAGGCTGACGGCCGGCCTGCCTGCCTTTGCGCCCGCCACCGCGGCAGCGGTGCTGCAGCTGCTCGATTTCTACGGTGTCGAGCTAGCCGGGCGCCGCGCGGTCGTCGTAGGCCGGTCCGCCGTGGTCGGCAAGCCATTGGCCCAGCTGTTGCTGGCCAGGGACGCCACGGTCACGGTGTGTCACTCCCGCACGGCGGACCTGGCCGCCGTCACCCGGGAGGCCGACGTGCTGGTGGCCGCCGCCGGTCGGGCCGGTCTGATCTCGGCTCGGCACGTCCGGGCTGGCGCGGTGGTGATCGACGTCGGCACGAACCCGACCGCGGACGGCGGCCTGGCCGGCGACGTGGAGAGTGACAGCGTGGCGGCCATCGCGGGCGCGTTGTCGCCGGTGCCTGGCGGCGTCGGCCCGGTCACCACCGCTCAGCTACTGTTCAACGCGGCCACGGCCGCGGCGGGGGCTGGCGTCGGCTAGCCGCCAGCCAGGGTGCCGCGCGCGCGCCTGACAGCCCTGGCGATCCCGGCGGCGGCCACCCACACGGCGAATGTCCACTCGGACTCGGTTACGAAGGCGATGGGGATCGAGATCGCGAACGTCGCCGCGACCGTGAGCAGGCTGATGTCGTCGGACCCGGTCGCGTCCGCCGGCGCCCTGGCTCGCAGCAGCCCTGCATCCCGGATGTGCCCGCGCATCACCACGAGGGTCACGATCGTGATCACCTGGATGACGGCGTACACGCTGAACCGCACCGCGTTGAACACGACGCCGCCGGACAGCACCCGCGTCACATACGGTGTGCTGATGATCATCAGAAGCCAGACCATGTTGATCGTGATCAGCCGCGAGTCGAGCCTGGCCACGTACCGGTAGAGCCGGTGGTGAGCCCGCCAGTACCCGGCAATGACCACGAAGCTGATGAGGAACGGCCAGTAGGCCCCGACGTTGACCCGAAGGGACCGCAGCACGACGGCATCGGAGCTGCCGGCCACCGGCGGCAGGCCGAGAGCCAGCAGCGTGATAGCGATCGCCACGACCGCGTCGGAGAAGAAGATGAGGCGCTCTGCGGAGATGAGCGCGACCTCACCGGCGCCCGCGTCCGCGGCTGGCACGGTGTCTTTGGTGTCATCTGTCATGGCGCTGCTTCCGGATCGGCTGGACGCGCAGGCTACCGGGTCACCGCAGCAGCCGCAGGAACTCGCCCGCATCGGCCACCCTGGCCAGCGCGCCGCGCGCGGCGGCCGGCACGAATCCTGCTGTCGTCAGCACGTCCAGCATCGCGGCCAGCGGATCCCAGAAGGCGTCCACGTCGACCAGCGCGACCGGCTTGTCGTGCAGGCCCAGCTGCCACCAGGTGAGGATCTCGAACAGCTCGTCGAGCGTGCCGAGCCCGCCGGGCAGCGCGGCGAAGGCGTCGGCCAGGCCCGCCATCGCCGCCTTGCGCTCGTGCATGCTGCCGACAACCTGGAGCCGCGTCAGGGTCCGGTGCGGCACTTCGGCGGCGAACAGGCCGCCCGGAATCACGCCGATGACCTCGCCGCCCGCGGCGAGCGCAGCGTCGGCGAGCGCGCCCATCAGCCCGACGCTCGCCCCGCCGTAGACGATGCCCACGCCGGCTTCCGCCAGCCCGCGCCCGAAGTCGGCGGCGGCCGCGGCATAGCCGGGCTCGCGGCCCATGGAGCTGCCGCAGAACACCGCCACCCGCATTACCAGAGGTCCGGCGGCTCGGTCGTCCGGGCGGCAAAGTCCCGCAGCGCCCGGAGGAAGTCGATCTCCCCGAACGCGGGCCAGTAGCAGTCGCAGAAGTGCAGGTAGGCGCCGGTGCTCTGCCAGAGCAGGAAGTTGGACATGCGCTGCTCGCCGCTGGTCCTGATGATCAGGTCAGGCTCGGGCTGGCCGTCGCAGCACAGATGCCGGGCGATGTCGTCCTCGCTGACGGCTGCGGCCAGCTCGGCCAGGCTCGCGCCGGAGGCGGCGCGCTCCAGCAGCAGCGACCGTACCGCCTCGGCGATCTCCTGCCGGCCGCCGTAGCCGACGCACAGCGTGACGTGCGAGCCGGTCGCGCAGTCCCGGGTGGTATCAGCGGCCCGCTTGAGCGCGTGCGACGTGCTGTCAGGCAGCATGTCGACCAGCCCCGCGATGTGCACCTGCCAGGCCGGGTCAGCGGTGGCGATCCTGGTCACGACGATCTGCTCGATGATGTCCATGAGGGCCGTGACCTCGGCGTCGTCTCGCCTGGCGAGGTTCTCGGCCGAGCAGACGAAAACGGTCACGTGCCGGATGCCGGCCGCACGGCACCACGTCAGGGCGTCCCAGATGTGCTCGGCGCCGTGCCGGTGGCCGTCGCTCGGGCTGGCCAGGCCAGCCTCCCGGGCCCACCGCCGGTTCCCGTCGATGATGAGGCCGACGTGGCGCGGCAGCGGACGGCCCGCCAGCTGGCCCCGCAGGCGCC
>JBAUAR010000583.1:0-4178 GCA_049675875.1 Streptosporangiaceae bacterium | reverse complement strand
GCGGCGGGCTGCCGGAGCGCCAGCTGCCGGGCGCGGCGCCGCCTGCCGGAGCAGCGCGTTGCGTACCGTGGCCGCGGCGTCGATGGACTGTTCGTCGCCGAACCGCCAGGCCCGGGTGCTGCCCGTGTACTCGCCCGCCTGACCGGCATCGCGCTGGTCATGATCGCCTGCGCCGCCTTCGGGCAGCTGCGCGAATACCCGGCGCAGCGCTGTGTCGCCGAGCCGCCGGACCGCCTTGGGAGTGAGCTCGAGCTTGCCGTCCGTGCGCTGCAGGTATCCCTGCTGCTCCAGTTCGCGCTCGATCTGGCGCAGCGCCTCCATATCGTCGACCGCCTGCCGGCCCAGCGCGCGCCGGACGGCCTCCTCGTCGATGTCATCGAGGCGCGCGCCCGGGTAGTCCTGCCGCAGCGCGTCTTCCAGGTCGGCCAGGTCGGCCAGTTCCGCGAGCGCCGTGGTGGCGTCGCTGAGGCCGAGTGGCTCCGAGCCGGTCATGCCGGGCTGCGGCCAGCCCTGGTCGATGTCCGGACGCCGGGCCCGCAGCGCGTCAGCCAGCCTGGACATCTCCGCCTCGAGGCCGGCATCTTCGAGCGCCTGCGCCATGAGCCCGGACAGCTCATCGCGCTGGTCGTCGGTCAGCGAGTTCAGCAGTCGCTGGGCCGCCGCCATCCGCCGTACGAGGGCGTCAACGAGTTCCTCAAGGCTGGCGGGTGAGTCGGGGAACATGTCGCCGAACCGGCTCATGAAGTCGTCGAAGTGCTGCTGGGTGTGCTCGCCTCTGGCGTCGGCGTCGAGCATGGAGTTCAGCGCGGCCATCATGTCCTTGACCCGCTGCAGCGCAGCTGGATCGGGGTCGGCGAGCGCCTGCCGCATGCCGCGGAACTGGCTGTCCAGCACATCGCGGCGCAGCAGCGACTTCAGCTCTTCGAAGCTCTGCCGGGCCGCGGCGGACTGCCAGTCGTAGTCGGCGAGCTGCTTGATGGCCTGCGCGGTGTCGGCCGGCAGGTCGTCGAGCTCGGTTTCCCTGAGCCGGGCCGAGTCGTCCGGGTTGCCGAAGAGCTCGGCGCGCTCCTGGCCGATGGCGGTGTCCAGCAGAGCGCGGACCTGTTCCAGGATGCCGTCCAGGCGGCCGCGACCGCGGATCTCGCGCTGCCGCTCTCGTACCCGGCGTAGCAGGTCGTCCAGCCCGCGGTGGCCGGACAGGCCGCGCCGCAGCAGCTCGCGCAAGGCGCTTGCCGGATCGGTGCCGTCGAGCACGGACTCACCGAGCGCGTCCACGGCGCCGCGCACGTCATAGGGCGGCTCCAGCGGATCGGGCCCGCCGGCGTAGCGCCCGTACCGGTAACCGGGCACCGGCACTCACCCCCTCGGCTTCTCGGCTGCGATGTTGGCTGGCGTCCGGCGGCTCGCTGGCCGCCGGATCAGGATCGGTAGACGGCGCCGCCTTCGACCGAGTCCTTGGACAGGCGGCGCATCAGATACAGGCCCTCGAGCGCGAACTCCAGCGCCGCCGCCGCCTGGCCCGGCGACTCGCTGCCAGCCATCTGCAGCCGCTCCATGATCTTCGCCAGGCCTGGTACCTCACCGATATGGCGCAGCAGGTCGGCGGCTGGCACGAGATCGCCGGTCTCTACCATGCCGCCGTCATTGAACCTGGCCAGCAGTCCGCTGAGGTCGGCATTACCGAGCAGAGCGCGGAAGGTGTCGCTGGTGCCGCGCCGGAGCAGGTGGTCGAGGACTTCCTGCTCCCGGCCCTCCTCGCTGACCTCGAACTCCACCTTGCCGCGCAGCGTGCTGATCACCGCCGGCAGGTCGCAGACCCGGGCGACGGGCTGCGGCTCGTGCGCGATCGCCGCGCGCCGGACCGCCGACGCGGCGACGGCCTCTGCAGCGGCGATGGCGAACCTCGCCGACACGCCGGACCGCGAGTCGATTGCTGGCGAGGCGCGGACCAGCCGGGCGAACCGCGCGATGACTTGCACCAGGTGTGCGGGCAGCACCGCACCGGGATCCGTGCCATCCCACGCGATCTGCGACTCCTGCGCGATCAGCGCGAGCTCGGCGTCCAGCGAAAGCGGGTAGTGGGTGCGGATCTCCGCGCCGAACCGGTCCTTGAGCGGAGTGATAATGCGGCCCCTGTTGGTGTAGTCCTCGGGGTTCGCGCTAGCCAGCAGGACCACGTCGAGCGGCAGCCGCAGCGCGTAGCCACGGACGCTGATGTCGCGCTCCTCCAGCACATTCAGCAGTGAGACCTGAATGCGCTCGGCCAGGTCGGGCAGCTCGTTGAGGCAGAAGATGCCACGGTTGGTTCGGGGCAGCAGGCCGAAATGGATCGTCTCGGGATCGCTCAGCGTCCGGCCCTCGGCGACCTTGACCGGGTCGATATCCCCGATGAGGTCACCGACGCTCGTGTCGGGGGTGGCGAGCTTCTCGCCGTACCGGTCACCGCGTGCCCGCCAGGCCACCGGCAGCTCGTCGCCGAGGTCGGCTGCGAGGCGCTGGCAGCGGGCGCACACCGGTGCGTACGGGTGATCGTTGATCTCGCACCCGGCGACCGTCGGCGTCCAGTCGTCGAGCAGCCCGGTCAGCGTCCGGATCAGCCTGGTCTTGCCCTGACCGCGCTCGCCGAGCAGGATCACGTCGTGCCCGGCGATGATCGCTCGCTCGAGGTGCGGCAGCACGGTCTGCCCGAAGCCGATGATGCCCGGGAAGGCATCCGCGCCGGTGCGCATCCGGTCGAGCAAGTTATGCCGCAGTTCCTGCTTCACGGTGCGAAGCTGGTGTCCGCTGGCGCGAAGCTGTCCGAGTGTGCTGATCGTCGGTGGCGGCGAGGCGGCTGGCTGGTCGGAAGCTGGCTGCTGCGGGGTCGTAGGCTGCACCATTCGACACTATGTCGGCGCACGCACCGCTCGCATCTTGGGAGGGCGAATGGAGGACTCTCGCCCGGCTCTCGCGGTCGACATCGGCGGCACGAAACTCGCCGTCGGCCTCGTGGAGCCGGCCGGCCGCGTGCTCACGTGGGCGCAGGTGCCAACGCCCACGGGCCTGGACGCCGAGCAGCTATGGCGCACCCTGGACGCGCTCATCAGCCAGGTGCTCGAGAGTGCCGACGTCACACCAGCCGCCCTGGTCGGCTGCGGCTGCGGCTGCGGCGGCCCGATGGAGTGGCCAGCCGGGCTCGTGTCGCCGCTGAACATTCCGGCGTGGCGCCGGTTCCCGCTGCGCAGCACGCTCGCCGAGCGACTCGGCGGACTCCCGGTCCGGGTGCACAACGACGCCATCTGCATGGTGGCCGCTGAGCACTGGCGCGGAGCCGGCCGCGGCCGCCGGAACGTTCTCGGCATGGTGGTGTCAACCGGGGTGGGCGGCGGCCTCGTGCTCGATGACCGACTGGTAGAGGGCGCGTCTGGGAACGCCGGCCACGTGGGTCACGTGGTGGTCGACCCGGAGACGGGCCCAGAGTGCGTCTGCGGCGGCCGCGGCTGCCTCGAGGCGATCGCCCGCGGGCCTGCCTTGGTGCAGTGGGCCCAGGAACAGGGCTGGCGGCCGGATCAGCGGGACGCTACCGCGAAAGACCTCGCGGGCGACGGGGCTGCGGGCCACGCCATCGCCATCGCCGCCATGAACCGGGCCGGACGAGCGCTGGGCATCGCGATCGCCTCAGCGACGTGCCTATGCGATCTCGAAGTCGTCTCCGTCGGCGGCGGTCTGTCGCAGGCGGGCCCGCTGCTCTTTGATCCGCTGGAGGAGTCGCTGCGGGCGCACGCCAGGCTGGGCTTCGCGCGCAACATGACCGTGGTCCCGGCGGCACTCGGCCAGAACGCGGGCCTGGTCGGCGCGGCGGCGCTCATCTTCGCGGCCGACCGGTACTGGGCTGGCGACTGAGCCGGATGCCAGCCCGCGGCCCGGCCGGCGAGTGCCAGAATTCAGCCGTGACGTCATCGGTGCCGCCGGGCTGCCCGCCGCCCCCCGACGACGTCCTGGCCGCGCGCGTCATCCTGCAGCCGGTGATCCGGCAGACCCCGTTGCTGGAGTCCAGCGCGCTCGCTGCTCTCGTCGCCGGGCCGGTGTACCTCAAGTGCGAGAACCTGCAGCGCGGCGGTTCGTTCAAGGTGCGCGGCGCTTACCTGCGGATAGCGCGGCTCTCGGCTGCCGAGCGGGCGCGCGGCGTGGTGGCCGCC
>JBAUAR010000582.1:0-6389 GCA_049675875.1 Streptosporangiaceae bacterium | reverse complement strand
GCGGTGCGCGGCTCGCAGCCGGGTCCGGAGGAAGGCCGGCTCCTGGCCCAGTACGCGGCGCTCACCGAGCAGCTCGGCGGTGAGTTCGTTGTGCTGGCCGCGCTGCCGTCCGCGGCCGTACTGGGCGGTCCGTCGGCTGCCGCCGCGCTGGCTGACTACGCCAGCGAGCAGCAGGTCACCGAGATCCTGCTTGCCAGGGCGCAGCACAGCCCGGCGGGCCGGTATCCGGTGCTTCGCGAGCTTGCCCGGCTGGCGCGTGATGCGGAGCTGCACGTGCTGCCCGCCGGGCAGCACTAGGGCGTCGCGCGGGACTGGGCTTTACCGTTACGCGCCAGCGACCGCGGTCACGCCGGTCAGCGTGCCGATCAGGACCAGGCCACCGGACAAGGTGGGCGAGACAAAGTGCGGCAGCGCGCCTGCCACTCGCAGCTGGGAGCGGACCTGGCCGGTAGCCGGGCTGAGCTCGTCCAGCACGCCAGAGTCCGGGCTGGCCACCCAGACCGCGCCGCCGCCGACTACCGGGGAGCCCCACACATCCGCCGGGCCACGCCAGTCGACCCGGATGCGGGAGCCGGCCGTGCTGACCGCGGCCAGCCCGGTCAGGCAGGGCACGTACACGATGCTGCCGCTGATCGCGGCAGCACCGAACGCGGCGCAGACGGGAGCGGCAGCGATCTGCCCGCCGACGCCGCCGAGATGCGCGGAGTTGAGCAGGTAGCCCGTGCCGCTCTTGCCCACCTGGAGGATCTGGCCGTCGGCGAGCAGCGCGGGTGACATTGAGCCCAGGTCCAGGTCGTCGGCGCTGAGCGTGCGCCAGTCGGCAGGCGCGAAGATGCCGACCTGCTTCAGCTGCGGCGTCAGCGCGGTGACCGAATCGCTGCCGTCGTAGGGCCCCTGCGTCGGCGCGCCGTTGCCGGTAGCGACGTACAGGGTGCCGTCCGGGGCCACGACCGGGCCGCCTGTCGCCCAGATGCCGCCCTGCTTCGCCGTCGGCACCAGGTAGGAATAGCTGGGGCCGTGGCCGCTGGCCGGCATGCCAACCACCGAACCGATATAGGGGCCGCAGTCACCGTAGTGACCGCCGAAGACGACGTACACGTACCCGTCCTCGACCGCCAGCGCTCCGCGCTGCTGGTCGTAGAACGGCTCGTGGTCGGGTGAGGGGACGTCCTGCCTGACCACGACGCCGCCCGTCGCCGGGTCCAGGCCCACCAGCACGTGTTCGCTGGTGCCCGACTGGGCGACGAAGTACGCGAGCCCGGTCTGCGGATCGTAGCCGCCCGTGCTCGTGATGCCGAGCGGGTTCAGGTTGCCGCACGGCTGCTCGCTGACCGGTTCCGCGGTGCCGAGGCTGGTGTGCCAGCGCACGGCCCCGGTGGCCAGGTCCAGGCCGTACACCTCGTCGTTCTGCTCCGTGGCCGCGATGACCGTGGTCCCCACGACCAGCGGCTGCCCGTAGACGGAGCCGCCGAGTCGCGCCGTCCACGCCACGGCGAGCCGGCCGGCCGGGGGCAGGCCGTCGGCGGAGCCGGTCCTGGCATCGTTCCCGTGGTATTGCGGCCAGTCGGTCGCGGTCCCCGGCGGGCCAGCGCTCGGGCTGACGCCGGCCACGCTCGGCCCAGTCGTAGCGGCGGGCGGCGAGGCATGCGGGCCGCCTGCTCCGCTGGTGGCGCAGCCGGCGAGCGCGATGAGCAGTGCGAGCGTGCTGAGCGTCGTCACGGGGGTCCGCACCTCGCCAGTCTGCACCCGGCTCTCACCGGCCCGGTAGATTCGGCGGTGCGGCCCCGCCGGTACGAGGTGCAACTGCTGGCAGTTTCCTGGCCGCGGCGGGGTGATCCGCGGACGGTAGCGGTGGCAGACATGAGAGGCACATGATCCATCAGCAGGACGGCGGCGGGCCGGGCTACACAGCGACGAGCGGGCCGGACGAGCTGGGCGGGCAGATCCTCACTATCCCGAACGCCATCAGCGTGGCCAGGCTGGCGGGCGTCCCGGTGTTCCTGTGGCTCGTCCTCGGCGTGCGCTCGCCAGCGGGCGACTGGTGGGCCATCGGGCTGCTGATCGCATCCAGCGCCTCCGACTGGCTCGACGGCAAGATTGCCAGGGCGCTGCATCAGCAGACCCGGCTCGGCCAACTGCTCGACCCCGCCGCGGACCGGCTCTACATCGTGGCTACCGTGGTAGCGCTGGCGATTCGCGCGATCATCCCGTGGTGGCTGGTGGCGCTGCTCGCAGCCAGGGAGGTGCTGATGGCGGCGGTGCTGTGGCTGCTGCGCCGACGGGGCTGGGGCGCGCTCCAGGTCAGCTTCGTCGGGAAGACAGCGACGCTTTGCCTGCTGTACGCCTTCCCGCTGCTCTTCCTCGGCGCGCACGTTGCCGATTACGCCGAGACTGCGAGGGTAGCCGGTTGGACCATGGCCATCTGGGGAAGTGCCCTTTACTGGTGCGCAGCCGTGCTGTACATCGTACAGGCGAGGCGGCTCCTGGCGGCGGACCCGCCGAACCGGACCGAGGCGAGAATGCCGGCCTCCGGCGAGTCGCGGTCGGATAACCGGAGAAAGGGGAAATGTCGGCGGTGAAGCTCGTGGTTGTGCCATGAAAGCGGTGGTGATGGCGGGGGGCGAGGGGACGAGGCTGCGCCCGATGACGGCCAGCCAGCCGAAGCCCATGCTGCCCGTGGTCAACCGGCCGATCATGGAGCACGTGCTGCGGCTGCTACGCCGGCACGGGCTGACTGACACCGTCGTGACCGTGCACTTCCTCGCGTCGATGGTGCGCAACTACTTCGGTGACGGCGAGGACTTCGGCATGCGGCTGCAGTACGCGACCGAGGAAACACCGCTCGGGACCGCGGGCAGCGTGAAGAACGCCGAGGACGCGCTGCGCGACGAGCCGTTCCTGGTCATCTCCGGGGACGCGCTCACCGACATCGACCTGTCCGACCTCATCGCCTTCCACAAGGACAACAACGCCCTGGTCACCGTCGCGCTGGCGCGGGTGCCCGATCCGCTGGAGTTCGGCATCGTCATCGTCGATGACGACGGCAAGATCCAGCGGTTCCTCGAGAAGCCAACCTGGGGCCAGGTGTTCTCCGACACCGTCAACACCGGCATCTACGTGATGGAGCCCGAGGTGCTCGCGCACGTGCCCGCCGGTCAGGTCGTGGACTGGTCTGGCGACGTGTTCCCGAAGCTGCTGGAGAACGGCGAGCGGCTGTACGGGTGGATCGCCGACGGCTACTGGGAGGACGTCGGCTCGCTGGAGAGCTACATCAAGGCCCAGGCTGACGTGCTGACGGGCAGGGTCAGCGCGGAGATCGACGGCTTCGAGGTATCGCCAGGGGTGTGGATCGCCGAGGGCGCCGAGGTCGATCCGGACGCGACGCTGCGCGGTCCGCTGTGCATCGGCGACTACGCCAAGGTGGAGGCCGGGGCGCAGCTCCGTGAGTTCACGGTTGTCGGCAGCAACGTCATCGTCAAGGAGGGCGCGTTCCTGCACCGGGCGGTCGTGCACAACAACGTGTACGTGGGCCGGGGCGTGAACCTGCGCGGGTGCGTGATCGGCAAGAACACAGACGTGATGAGCCAGGCCAGGATCGAGGAAGGCGCGATCGTCGGCGACGAGTGCGTGATCGAGCCGGACAGCTACGTGTCCGCAGGGGTAAAGGTCTACCCGTTCAAGACCATCGAGGCGGGCGCCGTCGTCAACACCAGCGTGATCTGGGAATCCCGTGGCCAGCGCACCCTGTTCGGCCCGCGCGGCGTTTCCGGCCTGGTCAACGTCGAGATCACGCCGGAGCTGTGTGTCCGGCTGGCGAGCGCGTACGCGACCACGCTCAAGAAGGGCTCGGTGGTCACCACTTCACGCGACGCCTCGCGCGCTGCCCGGGCGCTGAAGCGGGCCGTGCACGGCGCGCTCAACGCCAGCGCCATCAACGTCGTCGACCTGGAGGCGCAGCCAATGCCGCTGGCCAGGTTCGAGACCGCGCGCAGCGACTGCAGCGGCGGGATCGCGCTGCGGACCACGCCAGGCGATCCGCAGTCGCTGGACATTATCTTCATGGACTCCGACGGCGCCGACCTGTCCGAGGCCGCCCAGCGCAAGCTGGAACGGGTGTTCTCCCGGCAGGAGTACCGACGGGCGTTTCCCGGTGAGATCGCCGAGTTGTCCTACCCGCCGCGCGTGGTCGAGGCGTACACCGCCACCCTGCTCGGGGCCGTCGACATGACCGGCGTCCGCGACGCCGGGCTCCGGGTGGTAGCCGACTGTGCCGGCGGGACCACGTCGCTGGTGCTGCCCGCCCTGCTCGGCAAGATCGGCGTCGACGTGCTCACCGTCAACAACCGGCTGGACGAGTCGTCGCCCACCCAGTCGGTGGCGGCCGCGCGGGCGGACCTCAACCGGCTGGCGGAGCTTGTGTCGTCGTCCGGAGCCGCGTTCGGCGTCCGGTTTGACCCAGTAGGCGAGCGGATTGCGCTAGTCGACGACAAGGGCGCCCTGGTCAGCGACGACCGGGCGCTGCTGATTGTGCTCGACCTGATCTCCGCGGAGCGGCGCGGCGGCCGGGTGGCCCTGCCGGTGACCACGACGCGGGTGGCAGAGGAGGTCTGCCGTTACCACGGCGTCGGGGTCATCTGGACACCGACCTCGCTGCACGGCCTGTACGAGGCGGCGGCGAGCCCGGACGTGATCTTCGCCGCGGACGGCAAGGGCGGCTTCGTGGTGCCAGGCTTCACGCGTTCCATCGATGGCCTTGCCGCCTTCGCCCAGCTGCTCGGCCTGGTCGCCCGGACCAGGCTCACGCTTAGCCAGATCGGCGCCAGGATCCCGGACGCGAGCCTGCTCAAGCGCTCCATGCCGACGCCGTGGGCGGCGAAGGGCCTGGTCATGCGCACAGTGGTGGAGGCAGCTGGCGACCGGCAGGTCGACACGACCGACGGCGTCCGGGTCCTCGAGCCAGGCCGGGGGTGGATCCTGGTGCTGCCCGATCCCTCCGATGCCGTCACGCACCTGTGGGCTGAGGGTGCCGACGCCGACACCGCCCAGGAACTGCTCGACGACTGGGCCGCGGTCGTCGAGCGCGCCGGTCGCTGACCGCCGGTATCCGCTGGCCCGGCCTGCCAGACTGGCGGCGAGGCGCCGCCAGGCATGAGACAATCGCTGCTCAGGCTCACAGTGGACCGGATAGCCTTGCCGCTTCAGCAGCCGGGCTGTCTCGACAACACGGCGGAGGTGCGGCCACCATGTGGCGGAGGCGTCGCGACGATGCCCAGCGTGGCGCCGGGGGGCCACGATCGCGCTGGCTCCTGACCAGGCGCAGGCCGCAGGCCGCGGCGCGCGGACAGCGTGTCGACCGCCGCGGCGCGGCGCAGGTAGCGTTGATGGTGCCGCCGGAATTCGCGCGAGTCCCAGCCACGGCGGGCGCAGCAGCGGCTGCCGCCGCCCACGGGACGAAAGGGGGGCTCGGCGACCTGATGCCTAACGTCTACTGCACCGCGTGCGGCGAGGCCAATCCCGAGGGGGCGCGCTTCTGCGCGAAATGTGGCACGCCGCTGATGCGGCTCTCGGGGGAGCGGTTCGCCGAGACCACCTCGACCATCTCGATCCCCGGCACTGACCTCGATACCGAGGCTGCCGAGGTGCTTGCGGCGGATGCGGCCGCGGTGGCCGCGCTGCCGGTGGGTTCCGCGCTGCTGGCGGTGCTCCGCGGACCGAACGCGGGCAGCAGGTTCCTGCTCGACAGCGACCTGACCCTGGTCGGCCGTCATCCCGATAGCGACATCTTCCTGGACGACGTGACGGTCTCCCGGCGGCACGCGGAGTTCTACCGGCATGGCGGCGTGTTCACCGTCCGCGACGTCGGGAGCCTGAACGGTACGTACGTGAACAGGGAGCGGATCGAGGAAGTCATCCTGTACGCGGGCGACGAGGTCCAGGTCGGGAAGTTCCGGCTGGTATTCCTGCTCGGGCCGACGGCCCCGGCCGAATACGGCGGAGGCTCGCAGGTCGGGGGATGAGCGCGCAGCCTGTCCGCGGATACCTCGGCATCAGTGAGGTCCTGGCTCAGCTTCGCGGCGAGTTCCCCGACATCAGCGTCTCGAAGATCAGGTTCCTGGAAACCGAGGGACTGATCAGCCCGGCTCGCTCGCCCAGTGGCTATCGCCGGTTCTGTGCCGCCGACATCGACCGGCTGCGCTACATCCTCGCAGCTCAGCGTGACCAGTACCTGCCGCTGAGGGTGATCAAGGAGCGGCTGACCAGGCTGGACCCCGGCGGCCAGGCCGCCAGCCGACCGCCGGATAGCCCGCTGCGGAGCGGCGCGGAGCTCGGCCCGGCTGCGGGCCAGGAGCTCGGTCCAGACGCCGGGCTGCTCAGCCGGCGTGAGCTGG
>JBAUAR010000581.1:0-4355 GCA_049675875.1 Streptosporangiaceae bacterium | reverse complement strand
GCTCGCGCTCGGCTGCGTCGGCGACGGCCGCGGCGACCTCGGCTGCGGCGACCGGCTGCATCGGCAACCGGGCGGCGGGCAGCACCCGGTAGCGCGCGGCAGCCGCGAACATCCCGGCTGCCAGCTCGTGGAACTGGGTGGCCCGGATGATGGTCCAGGGCACCGGGCCGCGCGCGACGACCTGCTCCTGCTCGGTCTTCACGCGGTAATAGCCGATCGGCAGCCGGTCGCAGCCGACGATCGAGATGCAGACGTGGTGGCCCACGCCCGCCCGCTGCTCGGCAGCCAGTAGCCGGCCCGCACCCTCGACCAGCACCTGCCGGGCCCGGCGCTGCGAGTTGCTCGCGTCGACCACTGCCGCGCAGCCTGCCAGTGCCGAATCCAGCCCAGCCCCTGTGCTGAGATCGACCGGGAACTCCCGGCTGCTGCGACTCAGCACCCGAACCTCGTGGCCGCGCCGTCGGAGTTCTGCTGTGACGTGCCGGCCCAGGGTGCCGGCCCCGCCCGCGATCGCGATTCTCATGGCCGTAACGACGACGTTCCGGCCCCGGCTGTGACGTCCGGCCCGGTCGTCACGCGGAGCAGCACCCGGTCCTGCACCGGCCGGTAGCCGAGCCGCTGGTAGAGCGCGTTGCTGGTCGGGTTCGCCAGGTCGGTGAACAGCACAACACTGCGCGCCCCGGCCGACAGCGCGGCCCGGCTGATCGCGGTAGTGACGCCGCCCGCATAGCCGTGCCGGCGGTGCTCCGGCGGGGTGTAGACGCCTGTCACCCTGGCGACGCCGGCCACGATGCGGGTGAGCCCCGCCATGGCGACCGGACCGGCGTCGGTCTCCCACAGCATCAGCCCATCATGGCTCAGCTGATCCGTCACGGTCCGCCGGGAGTTCTCCGGACCGGCACCCTCGGCCTCGACCCGGAATGCCTCGTGCCAGTCGACGAGCAGCTCGACGTCCGCCAGGCTCGCCGGACGGGCGGAGCCGCGCGGCGCGGGCGCTGGGGCCGCGAGCTCGCCGAGCAGGTAGAGCCGGCTTCGAAGCCCGGCGATCCCGGTGCCCCCGGTCACAGCGCTCCAGTCGGCCAGGAAGCCGGCTTCGTCCGCGGCGGCGACGTTGACCGCCGCTGGCAGTCCGCGCTCCACGGCCAGCACTGCGAGCAGGTCAGGCACCGATCGAGCTGGCAGGCTGGCCAGCAGCAGGGGGAACGGCGGTGTCTGCAGCACCGCGCCGTCGACCACGCCGTCGGCCCGCTGATGCCAGCCGAACACGGGCGGGTCGGCGCCGTATCTCGACAGGCCCGCGTTCCGAAGGTTTTCCAGCACCGATAGCGGCACCGTCTGCCGTACCGAGTCCGCGCGCAGCAGGCCCGCCGCAGCCCGCTCGAAGTCATCCAGGCTGTCGGTCAGCTGCCATGTCATGTCTCATCCTCGCCATCTGCCGGGGCCTGGCGCACCGCTTTTAGCGGGTCACCGGGGGTCGTGCCGCCGGGCTGACACCGCGGGCCGCGACCCGGCGGCCGGCCGGGTCCGCGGCACCCCGCGTTCCCGCACAATGGTGGTGAAGGTAACCGCGGACCGGACAGCGGCGAGCGGTGTGGTGGCGGCGGAGGGAAGCGGGCGAATGCGCGTCATCGTGGTGCGGCACCACCGGATCGATGAGGCCGGCTTCGTCGCCGACGCGTTCGCGGCCCGCGGTGCGGAGCTGACCACGCACCTGTTCCCGCGGGAGGCGCCGCTGCCGTCCCTCGACGGGGTCGGCCACGTGGTTGTGCTCGGCGCGGCATGGTCGGTGTACGAGGACAAGATCGCGGACTGGATCGGCGCGGAACTGGACTGGCTGCGAGCGGCGGATGCGGCCGGCATTCCCGTCCTCGGGATCTGCTTCGGAGCCCAGGCGCTCACCGTTGCGCTCGGTGGCCAGGTTGAAGCGGCGCCGCGCAGCGAGATCGGCTGGGTGACCGTGCAGACCGCGGATCCGGGGCTGATCGAGCCCGGCCCGTGGCTCGAGTTCCACGCCGACCGGTGCCTGCCGCCGCCCGGTGCGCGAGTGCTGGCCAGCAACGAGCTGTGCATCCAGGCTTACAACATCGGACCGCATCTGGCCGTCCAGTTCCACCCCGAGGTGGACGGCGCTCAGGTCGGCCGCTGGCTCACCGACGGCGGCCGCGCGGAGGCTGAGCGGGCCGGACAGGACCCGGATCTGCTCCTCGCAAAGACCCGCGTCGAGGAGCCGGCGGCTGCGCGGCGGGCGGACGGGCTGGTCGCTGCCGCGCTGCGGCTGGCTAACGGCGCCGGCCGCTAGTCGAGGGTGACAACCGAGCGTGATTCGGTACAGGGTATACCTGAGCAGTTCCAGTCGCGGGCAGCCGCAATGCAACGATGGGCAGGTGCCATGCCAGACGACATCCTGACGATCTACGCCGGGACCCAGCCGGACAAGCTCGCCGTGATCGATGACAAGGGCGACGGCGACACTGTCCAGTGGACCTACCGAGAGTTCGAGACGGCGGCCAACCGACTCGGGCACGTGCTGCTCTCGCTGGGTGCCCAGCCGGGCCAGAAGGTCGTCTGGTGCGGGCCGAACTCGCTGTCTGTGGTCGCCGTCATGAGCGCTACCCGCAAGATCGGCGTGGTCGCCGTGCCGCTGAACTACCGGCTCACCCCGGAGGAGGCGCGCTACGTCATCCAGCACTGCGACGCGGAGATCGGGTACGTCGACGCCGAGTATGCGCACCTGTTCACCGGGCTGGTCGGCACGCTGCCCCGGCTCCGGCACGTGGTCGTCTTCGGCGGCCCGGCCCCCAACGGCATGCTGAGCGCCGAGGAACTCACGGCCGCTGCCTCGGACCAGGCGCCGGACGTCGGCGACGCGGTCGGCACCGGCGGGACCATGATCTACACGTCCGGCACCACCGGCAAGCCCAAGGGCGCGGTGCGGCGCACCGCCGACCAGGCCACCGGACTCGGGCTGATAACCCTGCTCAGCTACCGGCCCGACGACATCTACCTGACCTCCGGGCCGCTCTACCACAGCGGCCCTATGGCGTTTCTCGGCGTCGGTCTGCTGTTCGGCCAGACGCTCATCGTGCAGCGGAAGTTTGACCCCGAGGACTGGCTGCGGCTGCTCGACAAGTACGACGCGACGTCCACGTTCTCGGCTCCGGCGCTGATCCGGATGGTGTGCGCCCTGCCGGACGAGGTCAAGGCCGCCTACGACCGCTCGTCGATGCGGGTCATGCTGGCGAACGCGGCGCCCTGGAGCTTCGCGCTCAAGCAGCAGTACGTCGCGGACTTCCCGCCGGAGTCGCTGTGGGAGATCTACGGCTCGACTGAACTCGGTGTGGACTGCGTGCTGGAGCCGAAGGACCAGATGCGCAAGCCAGGCTCGTGCGGCAAGCCGGCCCCGGGCATCGAGATCGTCCTGTTCGACGAGGACGGAAACGAGGTCACGGGCACCGGGCCCGAGCACTCGGGCGAGCTGTACGTGCGGTCGACCGGCATGTTCGACGAGTACTACAAGCAGCGGGACAGCTACGACGCCGGCAGCCGCGGGGATTTCCACACCGTCGGGGACATCGCCTACCAGGACGACGAGGGTTACCTGTACATCTGCGACCGCAAGAGCGACATGATCATCTCCGGCGGCATGAACATCTACCCGGCCGAGATCGAGGCGGCGCTCGAGCAGCATCCGGCGATCTACGACGTCGCCGTGTTCGGCGTTCCGTCGGAGGACTGGGGCGAGATCGTGCACGCCACCGTGGTGCTGGCGCCGGGCGCGTCGCTGTCGCCGGAGGAGCTCAAGGAGTTCGGTAAGCAGCACCTCGCCGGCTACAAGGTGCCGCGGTCGGTCGCCTACGTCGATGAGCTGCCGCGAACTGGGTCGGGCAAGATTCTCAAGCGGCAACTGCGCGCGCCGTACTGGGCTGGCCGCACGGCGCAGGTGTAGCCGAGCCGGACCGCGAAGAAGGCAAGGGGGCTAGAGGGCCAGGGCCGGGCCGCGGGACACGATCACGCCGTCCTTGACGACGAAGGTCTGCGTGTGCACGAGGACTGTTCCCAGCAGTGTGGTGGTGCGAATGTGAGCCGTCACGGTGTCGCCGGAGACGCCGAGGACGGTCACATCCTCCCGGCTCACGGTGGCATAGTCCGCTATCAGCGCAGTCAGGCTGGAGTAGAGGTTGTCGCCGCCAAGGAGCCAGGCAGTCGTCCAGTTATGGTGGTTGATCGCGCCGAAGTAGGACAGCACGACGGCGGCAGGCCCGGTCCCGGCCGACGAGGTCGACGGAGTCCCGCTTTGTGCGGGGCCGCCTGACGGCGACGCGCCGCTGCCTGGGGTGGCCGACGGTGCATAGGTG
>JBAUAR010000580.1:0-5185 GCA_049675875.1 Streptosporangiaceae bacterium | reverse complement strand
TCACAGAGTCGGCCGGTGAGGTCCGCGGCGCTGGCGGCCTCGGGAGCGCTGAGTCCCATCGCGCGGGCGAGCACCTCGGCCGGCAGCGTGCGCGCGAGCGGCATGATATCGAGTTCGCCGGCCGGTTCTGCCTCGCGCAGCTGCCGGGCAGCGTGCCTCCGGGCCAGGGCGGCGACGACGGCAGCCGGCGGCAGCAGTCGCACAGCGGCCTCGCGTCGGCGCCGGTGGGCGTGTCCGTCGCTGAATCGCGCCATCCGGCCGATCAGGTCAGCCGCCGGGCCGGCCCCGGCCGGGGGCGGGATTACCTGCAGGGCAGGAGCGGACAGCGCGGCCGCAACGTCGGGCGGCGTGGACACGATCCACTGGTCACCGCGGGCCCGGGTGCCCCGTGTCCGAAGCGCTTCGTGCCAGGCGGCGGGGTCCGGGCGGGTCGCCAGCTCGGCGATCGGGACGCGGTCAAGGTGGCTCGCGGTCGTCGCGGTGGTCATGACCGGAAGCGTAGGCCGAGGTTAGTGCGGCGGCGGCCGAACTGTCGGCGGCTTAGGCTCGCACGTAGTGTCGCAGCGGCTCACGAAGGAGGGAGCGGTGATCCTCGCCCCGGAATCTGTCAGCACATTCGCTGGCCTGCTGGCCGACACCAGTCGGGCGGCGATGTGCATCGCGCTCCTCGACGGCCGAGCCTGGACGGCCAGCGAACTGGCGGCGTATGCCGGCATCGCCCGGCCCACCGCGAGCCATCACCTGAACCAGCTGGTCGACGCGGGGCTGGTGACAGAGCTGCGCCAGGGCCGCCACCGGTACCTGCGGCTCGCCAGCGCCGAGCTGGCCGAGCTCATCGAGCACGTCGCGAGGGTCGCCGGCCGGCCGGCGGCAGCGAGGTCGCTCCGTACCGTCGGCGTCGCTCGGGACCTGGCGCTCGCGCGGACGTGCTACGACCACCTGGCCGGCGCGCTGGGCGTGCAGCTGTTCGACTCGATGGTGGCGGCGGGCTTGCTCTGCGACGCTAACGGGCTGACCGTCACCGCTGCGGGCCGGTCCTGGTTTACCGAGCTGGCCGGGCCGGAGGCGCTGCGCAGCGGGTCGCGGCCGCTGGCCCGGGCCTGCCTGGACTGGACCGAGCGCAGAACCCACCTGGCGGGCGCGCTCGGGGCGTCGCTTTACCAGCAGCTCGTGGCCAGGCGCTGGGTCTTGCCGCGGCCCGGCAGCCGCGCAGTCCAGGTAACGGCCGAGGGCGAGCTGGCGCTCGCCGGGCTGCTCGGAGTGAACCTGGCCGGCCCTCCCATGGCCAGCCTGGCCCTGCGGTAGCACCGGCGGGGTACGCCGCCGTTCCGGTTAAATATCTGGTCCTGTTGCGCGCGATCGCGGTCGCGCCGCACCGCTTCGCGGCGCCTTCCGAGCCGGGCGCTGCCGCCTGTCCCGGACGTAGATGGCCGCGGACTTGCCCTCGCTCGGGCTGCGGCGCTCCAGCTCAAACAGGGTGGTGCCAGCCATCAGATCGCTGAGCTTGGCATACCCGTAGGTGCGCGAGTCAAAGTCCGGGCTCTGGTTGGTGATGATCTGGCCCACCGAGGCCAGCGGAGCCCAGCCGTCGTCGTCGGAGGCTGCCTCGATGGCGTTGCGCAGTCGGCTCACCAAGGCGGTGTCGGCCTTGAGCTGGGCGTCGGATGTGCGCGCCGTCCTGGCGAGTGGTTCGCCGGCGGGCTCGGCGGCGCCCTCGGCGTAGCTGAGGTTCTCGACATAGATGAACTTGTCGCAGGCGGCGACGAACGGCTTAGGCGTCTTGCGCTCCCCGAAGCCGTACACAGTCAGGCCCGACTCCCGGATCCGCGCGGCCAGCCGGGTGAAGTCGCTGTCGCTGGACACGATGCAAAAACCGTCAAACCGGCTTGAGTACAGCAGGTCCATGGCGTCGATGACCATGGCCGCATCGGTGGCGTTCTTGCCCTTGGTGTAGGCGAACTGCTGGATCGGCTGGATCGACTGGGCGAGCAGCTGGTCCTTCCAGCCGCGCAGCGTCCCCGTCGTCCAGTCGCCGTACGCCCGCTTGACGTGTGCGGTACCGTACTTGGCGATCTCGGCGAGCAGGGCGTTGACGATGGCAGGCTGGGCGTTGTCCGCGTCGATCAGTACCGCAAGCCGCGCGGCGTTCTCCGTGGGGGCGGTCATGCCGGCCCCGGACGGTAACCGCCGAAGATGGCGTAGTCGAGTCGCTTCCACCAGACTTCGACGCCCTGGAAGCCGGCCGACCGCAGATAGTCGAGCTGCACGGCCAGCGAACTGATGTACCGCACGTGGTTCTCGTACCTGGCCTGCTCGTCCGCCGTGCGATGCAACCGCTTGCGCGCTGCCTCCGGGTCCTCCTGGTCGGTCACCCGCGTCCAGGCGGCGGCGACCACAGGGTCCGCCGCGCGCACCGGATCGTAGTTGAGATACCAGCCACCCGGCCCGAGGCGCTGGAAGATCTCGCCGAACAGGCTCCGCTTGCGCTCGTCGGGCAGGTGGTGGACGCTCAGCGAGGTCACCACGGCGTCGACGGTCGCCGGGATGTCAGTCGGCCATGCGCCCGCTAGCAGGTCGAACTCGACGTACCGGTAGCGCCCGGCGAACGAGCGCAGCTCCGCCTCGCCTGCGCCCATCATGTCGGGCGAGAAGTCAGCGAGTATCCCCGTACTGCCAGAGTGACGCTCGAGGATCGCCCGCGACGCCGCGCCGGTGCCCGCGCCCAGGTCGAGGAATGTGACCTTCGCCTGCTCGCCGAAGGGCAGCAGCCGCGCCATGAGCCGCCATTGTGCGCCGTGGTTGCGCTCGCGCTCGGCGGCTTGCGCTGCCCAGCTCGCGACGATCTCGTCGGACTTCCAGATCGCTGCGTTCGTGTCTGGCTGGTGTTCCACCGCAGCAGACTACTGACTCGCCGCGGGTGCCAGCGAACGACGACATCCGCGGGGCCATCATTCGTGTCTCCGATACGCCGTTCTCGGCGCATTCTTGCGTTGTAGCTTGGGCGCGTCCGGAGAAAGGTGGGCCGACCAATGACCGAGCCGCCGTACGTCCTCCTCGCTGGCAGCGAGCGCGCACCGTTGCCCGACGCACAGCTGGCGGGCCCGATCGATCCGACCGAGCAGGTCGAGCTCACCATCGTCACCCGGCGCGCAGCGAGCCTGCCACGCGACAGTGCGGGCGTGCCGGTCCGGATGTCCCGTGCGGAGCTCCGGCAGCGCTATGGCTCAGATCCGGCCGACCATCAGCTCGTGGCGGACGTTCTCGGCAGACTGGAGCCGGCGATTCAGGTAACCAGGCGCGACCCGGCGAGCCGGCGGCTGATGATCGCCGGCCCGGCCCGCCGGGTTGGCCGGGTCTTCGGCGCCGAGCTGACGCTGGTCAGCAGCGCTGGTCCGGACGGGGAGCCGGTCAGCCACCGCTACCGAACCGGTGGCTTGCAGATTCCGGCCGAGCTCGACGGCGTGATCGTGGCGGTCCTCGGTCTCGACAACCGGCCGCAAGCCCGGCCGCAATTCAGGTTCGCCGACCCGGCCGCGGTGCAGGTGACCTACACGCCGCCACAGGTGGCCAGCCTGTACCAGTACCCGGCTGGAACGGACGGCGCCGGCCAGACCGTGGCGATCATCGAGCTCGGCGGCGGGTTCGCTACCACCGACCTGAAAACCTACTTCGGCTCGCTGGGCATCCCTGCCCCGTCGGTGACCGCAGTCGGTGTCGACGGCGCGACCAACGTTGCGGACCAGGATCCGCAGGGCGCAGACGCCGAGGTGCTGCTGGACATCGAGGTCGTTGGCGCGGTAGCGCCGGGTGCCAGCCAGCTGGTGTATTTCGCGCCTAACACCGACCAGGGCTTCCTGGATGCGGTGACGACGGCCGTGCACGCCGACCCCACACCCGTGGCCGTCAGCATCAGCTGGGGGGGACCGGAGAGCTCCTGGACCGCGCAGTCGATGTCGGCACTCGACGACGCCATCGCCGACGGCGTCGCGCTCGGCGTGACCGTGACGGCCGCCGCCGGCGACAACGGCAGCAGCGATGGCGTCAGCGGTACCCAGCCGCATACGGACTTCCCCGCCTCCAGCCCGCACGCGCTAGCGTGCGGTGGCACGAGCCTGCACGCTGCTCCGTCGACCGGCGTGATCAGCTCCGAGACGGTGTGGAACGACGGCACGGCCGGCGGCGCGACCGGCGGCGGAGTCAGTGTCACGTTCCCGTTGCCCGCCTGGCAGGCGACGGCCGGTGTTCCCGACAGCCCGGCCGGATCCACGGGCCGCGGCGTACCCGACATCGCCGGCAACGCCGATCCCTCGACCGGATATCAGGTGCTCGTCGATGGTCAGCAGACGATCATCGGCGGGACCAGCGCCGTCGCGCCGCTCTCGGCCGCTCTCGCCGCCCGGCTCGCGGAGGGCCTCGGCCACCCGCTGGGGCTGCTGCAGCAGTCTCTGTACTCGGGCAGCCAGCCTGGGCGGCCCGTCGCCGACGTGCGGGACATTACGACGGGCAACAACGGGGCGTACAGCGCCGGACCCGGCTGGGACGCTTGCAGCGGACTGGGCGTGCCTATCGGATCGGCGCTGCTCGCGGCGCTGTCGGCTGCACCGCCGACTGCCGCCGACCCGCCGACTGCCGCCGACCCGCCGACTGCTCCCGACCCGCCAGCTGCTCCCGACCCGCCGGCTGCGGTCAGTTTGTGACCCATGAGCCGGTAGACGGGCGCGCGCTTGTCGAACATCCGGCCCGCTCCCGCTACTCCAGGCGACTGGTGCTGAAGCCGTGCCGTCGGCGTCGGGAGCTCGGCCACAATGTCAGAGTACCTCGCTACTATGGTCGAAACAGGTCACTGATCTGGGAGTGGGTGAGCCTGATGGACGAGTTTCCGATGACCGGTCAGGCTGACCCCGACCCGTTCGACGAGTCGCGCAGCTCGTTTGACGAGCTGATCCTGGCGGGCTGGGACCCATCCGATCACGGCGACCCGGCCAGCGACCCCGACGATGAGGACGCGTGGTGGGCCAGCCTGCCCCCCGATATCCGGGCTGAGCTGCTGGCCCGACCGCCGCTGCCGGCGGCCCTGTGGTCGACGGACGGGGAGTGCCGGGCCGGGTTTGCCGCGGGCAGGTCGGCGGACGCCGCGCCGCCGGGGCTGGAGCTGGCGGTCCAGCTGGCCGCGGCGACGCGGGAC
>JBAUAR010000579.1:0-15798 GCA_049675875.1 Streptosporangiaceae bacterium | reverse complement strand
GTGCGCGAGCTCGCCGGCCGGGTGTTCGAGCTGCTCGCGGCGGCGGAGTCACGGGTGCACGGTATCCCCGTGGCCGACGTCGAGTTCCATGAGGTCGGCGCCCTCGACTCGCTCGCCGACGTGATCGGCTGCGGCACCGCGCTGCACTCGCTCGGACTGCTCGAGCCGTCCGCCGCGATCACCGTCAGCAGCGTGGGGCTCGGCAGCGGCTCCGTCCGGACGGCGCACGGGCGGCTGCCCGTGCCCGTGCCTGCGGTGGTCACGCTGCTCGCCGAGGCCGGCGCCCCCGCGAGCGCCGGCCCGTCCGATGGTGAGCTGTGCACCCCGACAGGCGCTGCGGTGCTGGCTGCGATCGCGACGAGCTGGGGCCAGCTGCCGTCGATGGTCATCAGGTCCGGTGGCTGCGGGGCCGGCACCAGGGACACGGCCGATCATCCGAATATCGTCCGCGTCGTCGGCGGGGAGCTGGTCAGTGCCCCGCAGCCGTGGCAGGCCGGCGCCCTGGCGATGGTGGAGTCGACGGTCGACGACCTCGACCCGCGGCTGTGGCCAGACGCGCTGGACGCCCTGCACGCCGCGGGAGCGCTGGACGCGTGGCTCACCCCGGCGGTCATGCGCACCGGCCGGCCCGGCCAGGTGGTCAGCGCGCTCGTCGCCGCGGACGCCGTGAACTCGGTCATCCGCGCGGCATTCCGCGCCACGACGACGCTCGGCGTCCGGGTGACTCAGGTGCAGCGCTTCTCGTTGCCGCGCGACACCGTCACTGTCGAGGTGGCCGGGCAGCCGGTCCGGGTGAAGCGGGGGTTCCTGGACAACGTCCCCGTCACTGTGCAGCCTGAATTCGCCGATGCGCGGGCGGCTGCGCTAGCGGCCGACCTGTCCGTCGCTGACGTGCTGGACACCGCCCGCGAGCGCGGCCGTACTGCCGGCGCGCAACCCGGAATCAGCGCGGATTGCGGCCCATGACGTAGAACTCGGGGTTGGGCTGCAGCGCGGTGAGGTGTGCGAGCCGGTTCGAGGCCGCGAACAGCGCGGTGATCGCGCCGATGTCCCAGATCTCGTCATCGGTGAGCCCGGCCGCGCGGGCGGTGGCGATGTCCGCGTCGCCAAACCGCTCGGGTGTGCGGCATAGCGCAAGCGCGAGGTCGACGATGGCCCGGCTCCGGTTGTCGAGCGGTGCCTGCCAGGGGTTGCTGGCCACCTGGTCGGCCACGTACGGGTCTTTGGCCCGGATCCGCAGCAGCGCGCCGTGGGCCACGATGCAGTACGTGCAGTGATTGGCTGCCGAGGTGGCGACGACCACGAGCTCGCGCTCGGCCTTGGTGAGTCCCTCGTCCCGGTCCATGAGCGCGTCGTGGTAGTCGAGGAACGCGCGCAGCTCTGCTGGCCGGTGGCCGAGCGCGCGGAAGATGTTGGGGACGAAGCCCGACTTGCGCGCGATCTCGCCGATCCGCTCCCGCAGGTCGGCCGGGAGCTCGTCAAGCTCGGTCAGCTCGAATCGGCTGTCGATCACCGCGGCTCCCGGCGGGCGCTGGTCCTGGCGCCGCCCGGCTGACCGGCGGCGACCCGCTGCGACAGCGCCTGCACGCCGGCGATGAACATGTCGATGCCGACCTGGTAGTGGAAGTCCGGGTTGTCGCACGCAGTCATCGGACCGGCGGAGGCAACCAGCATCGGAAACCGATCCGGCGGCAGCAGCGCCAGCCGCACCTGCGCCTTCCGCTGGTGCTCGACGCGCTCGGCCTCGGTCAAGCCGGGCTCGAAGCCCGGCTCGCTCATCGCCAGCATGACGCCGGTAAACAGGGCCTGGCGTCCGATCGCCGCCGAGTACTCGGCGTCGAAGCCGCCGCGGTCCAGCACCTCGAGCGCGGTCTCGCTGGCGACATTGGCCGCCTCGCTGGTCCGCTTCTCGCTACCGATCAGCAGCCGCGACGCGCTGGGATGCCGGCGCAGCACGCGGACCAGCGACTCCAGCAGCCCGCGCAGCTGGTCCGGCCACTCGTCGCTCCGATCGATTCGCGTATCGAGCTCTGCCCACAGCGCGTCGGCGAGCCCGGTCAGCAGCTCATCCTTGCTGCGGAAGTGCCAGTACAGCGCCATGGGCGTCACGCCGAGCTCGGCCGCCAGCCGCCGGATGGTCACCGCGTCCAGGCCCTCAGCGTCGGCCAGCGCGAGGCCACGTTCGACGACCGCGGCCTTGCTCAGCCGGGGCCGGTCGGCCTCAGCCACCGCTCCTGTCACCGCTCGCTCCGTCATCCGCCCGCCCGTCACCGGTTTTACCGGCTCGCCGGTATGTCGGTTGACAACTATACGCCGTACAAGTAACACTCCTACACGTACAGCGTATAGGGCTCCTACCGATGCCGTGCAGTCTCGGTCGGCGCCGACATTGGGGTCTGCGGCTGACCAAGGGTCACGGTGCCGGCTCACGGGCTGGCGTAGCGGGCGAGCAGGGGGATGAGTGCCTGCGCGTCGGGGCTTCCCCAGCCAGTGACCGGGTCCCAGCCGGGCGAGGCCCGGTAGCCGGTGATCGTCCCTTGGGGAAGTGTCAGCGTGCTGTTTCCTGTGGTGATGTCGTGGAAGGCCTGGTGATAGCTGGCGCTGCGCCCGATGCGGTAGATGGCGGGGTTGACGAAGCCCAGGTGGCGCCCGGAGTACTGATCGCCCTGGCCGACCAGTACTCCGCGCGCCCAGGTGGCGCCCGGAGTACTGATCGCCAGGGCGATCAGCGCCGCCCACAACGGCGTGGCCGCGCTGGTCCCGGCGGCCGGGTAGAAGTAGTCCTGGCCGGTCCCGCCGCTGACGGCCAGCGTCATGCCGGGTGCGGCGTCGGACGCCACGTCGGGCACACCACGGGTCGCCCCGATCCCAGCGACGCCGTCTTGGTAGGCGGGCCGCGGGAACAGCTGACTGAACCCGCCGCCGGAGGTCTGCGGGTTTGCAGTCCCGGGCGGGGTGTGCCACGCGGTCTCGCTGCGGTAGCCGCCGGTGGCGCGGTCCGCGTCCAGGGTGGAGCCGCCGGCCGCGAGCACGAGCGGGTCGGACGCAGGGAGTCCCACCTCCTTGACCGAGGTCGGGAGGCCGAAATCTGCGCACTGGGTGCTGGCCGCACCGAAATCACCCGAGGAGGCCACCACCGTCACGTGGTGTTCCTGGTCTGCCTGCAGCGCCGCGTTCAGGTCGGCCGCTTCGGCTGGGGTAAAGCACTCCTCGCCGAGGACGGCGCTGAGCGAGACGACTGACCCCTGCGACAGGGCCAGCCGCAGCACGCCGTCCACGGCGGCGATCCAGCTTCCGGAGTCCGTCCAGCTCGGGATCAGGATCACCCGGATGGCGGCGTCCGGGGCGACCGCGTGCACGATCTCGGCGTCCTCCACCTCCTCGAGGGCCGCCAGCCACGGCCGGGCCGACCCGGCCAGACTGGCGTCCACCTGCAGCCGCGGGGCGGGCAGGCCGAACACGGCGTCAAACAGCGCCAGGTCCCGGCGGATGTCCGTGACCTGCGGGCTGGGCGGCTGCGGCGGCGTGTTGGCGAACTCCATCAGCACCACGGTCTGGCCGCGTCCGTCGGTCCCGCGATCCAGCAGCGGCTGGAAGCCGTAGGCGACCCGCAGTTGCTGCGGGGTATAGCAGGCCGACCCGTACTGGTGCCGGCAGCCAGTAACGGCCACGCCGACAGCCGGGACGGCAGAATGCCCCCCCGGCGAGCTTCCCGCCCCCGAGCTGCACCCGCAAGCCAGCACAAGTGTCAACGCCAAAGCCGTGGCCGCCGCCGCGGCCGGCAGCCGACGCGGGCGGCAGGCCTCCAGTCTCAGGGCCAGCCGAGACTCGTGCCGTGCGCGAAACCTGCGAGCAGGTAGGAGCCATTGTGCCTCCGGTCTGAGGTATGTCAGACCCCGCTGGCCAAGCAGCGAGCATCGCGCACCGGACATGGCACTGCCTCCGTAGCCGGAACCATCCTCCGTCAACGTACTGCTTTTCCGCTTTCGCCCGCTGAAGTACCGAGATGTCCCGCGAATCGCACGGCAGCGCGCGACAACGCGGCCCGGCTTTGTGGCGCTGCGGCGGGTGCGCGGTTGAACCGGTGGCGGAACAGGCGGCGTGACTGTCGCTGCGGCCCAGCCAGACCCGCGGTCGTTGTGGCGCGCACCCGTTGACTACGGCGCTCGATGGCAGTAAAGCCGGATACGGGCCGTGCAGGGAGGCGCAGCATGAAGGTCAGCCTGTTCGAGCAGGTGCCGTATCGCTATATGCCAGCGGATTTCGAGGACCAGCACAGCTCGGTGGTGACGGCGCCCTACGACATCGTCGAGCCGAGACGGATGCAGGAATCGCTCGTCTCGGCGTATGCGGAGCTGCTGCATGGCGCGCGGGCCGGCCTGGGAGCGCTACCGCGATCACTGACTCTCATCGGAGGCTTCATGGGCACAACGCAGGCCAGCACTGCGGACCAGGCCGCCCAGCCGGGCGCGGAGCCAGCAGCGCCCGAGCTGGCAAGGCTGTACGAGCGGATGCTGCTGATCCGGCTCACGGAGGAGCGGCTGAGCGCCGACAGCGCGGCCGGCAAGCTGCCGGGCGCGGTGCATCTGTACATCGGGGAAGAGGCGATCGCCGCGGGCGTCTGCGCGCACCTCACGGACCGTGACTATGTCACCTCCACGCACCGCGGCCACGGTCACTACCTGGCCAAGGGCGGCGACCTGCCAGCGATGATGGCCGAGATCTGGGGCAAGCGGGAGGGCATCTGCCGCGGCATGGGCGGGTCGATGCACGTCGCCGACTTGTCGAAGGGAATCCTCGGCGCCAACGGCAT
Source organism: Streptosporangiaceae bacterium (assembly GCA_049675875.1). GTDB lineage: Bacteria > Actinomycetota > Actinomycetes > Streptosporangiales > Streptosporangiaceae > JAJYUU01. Next base: position 10,985 of record JBAUAR010000579.1, on the reverse strand, counting down.
CGTCGGTGCCGGGCTGGCGATCGCGACGGGCGCTGCCTTCGGCGCTCGGCTCGACGGCGACGGCAAGGTGGCTGTCTGCTTTTTCGGGGACGGCGCCTCGAATCAGGGCGTGCTGATGGAGACGCTCAACGTGTCCACGCTGTGGCAGCTGCCGGTGATATTCGTCTGCGAGAACAACATGTTCTCTGAGTTCACGCCGTCGCGCGAGGTGACCGCCGGCCGTATCGCCGACCGGGCGCGCGCGTTCGCGATGCCGACCCGCGAGGTCGACGGCAACGAAGTGGTCGCGGTCTGGCAGGCGGCGCGCGAGGCCGTCGAACGCGGGCGGGCGGGCGGCGGGCCCTCCTTCATCGAGGCCAGCACGTATCGCATCCAGGGTCACTTCGAGGCCGAGCGATTCATCCTGGCCGGCGAGGGGTACCGCGAGGACGCCGAGATCGCCGAGTGGCGCGGCAGGGACCCGCTCGAGCGACTGCGAGCGCGGCTGATCTCGTCGGGCGGGTCCGGCCCGGATGCCCTCGACGCGGTCGCCGCGCGGGTACTGCAGCAGGTCGACGACGCCGTGGCGGATGCGGAGGCGGGCCAGCCCGCCGATCCCGATCTCGCCACGACGCTGATGTTCGCTGGAGCGGAGGAGTAGCGAGATGGCGCGCAGGAGGCTGATCGAAGCGGTCAACGACGCCCTGGTCGAGGAGATGGAGCGCGACCCAAGGGTCGTGATCTATGGCGAGGACGTCGAGCTGTCGATCATGGGTGACATGCGGGGGCTGCACGAGCGGTTCGGCCACGACCGAATCCGCAACACACCGATCTGCGAGGCCACCCTGACCGGTATGGCGGTCGGGCTGGCGGCCGCGGGATACCGTCCCGTGCTGCACATGATGTTCGCCAACTTCATCTACACCGGGATGGACGCCATCGCGAACCAGATGGCCAAGCTGCGCCTCATGACCGGCGGCCAACTGGAGTTGCCGATCACCGTCATCGCCGGCTACGGCGGCGGTGCCGCCAACGCGGCACAGCACTCGGACTCCAGCTACCCGGTGCTGATGAACCTCGGCGGGATCAACGTCCTGACACCGTCGACGGCGGCGGACGCCAAGGGCCTGCTCAAGACGGCCATCAGGGGCCGGAACCCGAGCTTCTTCCTGGAGCCGTCGGGCCGCGGCGGAGATCAGGGCGCGGTGCCGGACGGCGAGCACCTAGTGCCGCTCGGCAGGGCGTCGGTGCTGCGGCCGGGTGCCGACGTGACGCTGGTCGCCATCGGACGCATGGTCAAGCCGGCCCTCGCGGCCGCCAATGCGCTGAGCGCGCAGGGGATCGGGGTCGAGGTCGTCGACCCGCGCACGCTGGTGCCGTTCGACGAGACGACCGTGCTGGAGTCGGTAGCCCGGACGGGCCGTCTCGTCATCGTGGACGAGGCGCGTGAGTGCTGCAGCGCGGCGAGCCAGATCGCGGCGCTCGTCGCGGAAAAAGGCTTCGACTCGCTTACAGCGCCCATCCAGCGCGTCACGACCCCCAACGTCGCGATGCCCTACGCGCCCAACGCGGAGGCGCGGGTTATTCCCGGCGAGGCCAGGATCAGCGCCGCCGTGCTCGCGATTGTGCCGTCGGCCGTCGGGGACCGTCCCACCGGGATCGACGCCGCGCGGCAGGGAGTCCGGGCGTGACGGTCCGGGTGCGGGTGCGACTGCCGAAGATCGGCATGACGATGGAGGAGGCCACCCTCGTCCGGTTCTGCAAGCAGCCCGGCGAGAGGTTCCAGACCGGCGATCCGCTCTACGAGATCGAGACGGAGAAGGTCAGCCAGGAGGTGACGGCGACGGCCCACGGGGTGATGCTCGAGCACTGCGTCGCCGAGGGCGACAACGTCGCCGTCGGCGCGCACGTCTGCGTCGTGGAGGTGGCGGCAGCATGACGCGGCCAGTACCACCGGCAGCAACGCACGCCGGACGCGTGACCGGCGTCGGTCACACCGGAATCACCGTCGCCGACCTCGACCGGGCGACGGGCTACTTCCGGGACGTGCTGGGCCTCGCGGTCAGCGCCCCGGTGGTCTGCCGCGGCGAGCTGTTCGAGCAGGTGACAGGCGTCCCCGGCTGCGTCATCGACATCTGCTACGTGACCGCGCCCGGGCACACCATCGAGCTGCTCTGCTATTCCAGCCCGCCGGACAAGACCAGCTCAGCGCTCCGACCCTGCGATAACGGCCACCTGCACCTGTGCTTCGACGTCGACGACATCGTGGCGGTGATCGCTGCCGGGCGCGGGTACGGTTTCGAGCCGGTCAATCCGGTTCAGGTGGTCGGCGAGGGCCCGCACCAGGGCACCAAGGTCATCTATACGAAGGGGCCGGACAACCTGACCGTCGAGCTGATGGAGCACCCGCGATAGCGTCGTCCTCGTGGCCGGGCCTGGTATCTCTTTCCAGCTGCTCGACGGCAACCAAGCGGGTGCGCGTGCGACTGAGCTGGCGGCGCTGCACGCCGAGGTGTACGCCGACCCGCCGTACCTGCGGCTCGATGACGCGGCGGTGTTTCCTGACCGGTTCCGGGTGCAGCGCCGCCAGCCAGGCTTCGCGCTGGCCGTGGCCGGACACGGCGGTTATCCGGTGGGCTACGCCGCCGGGATACCGCTCCGGCCGTCAACGTCGTGGTGGAAAGACCTGACGGCGCCGCTGCCCGACGACGTCACGGCCGAGCATCCCGGCCGTACCTTTGCGCTCGTCGAGCTGCTGGTGCGGGCGTCGTGGCGGCGCCAGGGCATCGGCCGCACCCTGCACGACCTGCTGCTGGCGGGCCGCCCCGAGGAGCGAGCGACGGCGGTCATGCTGCCCGCCGCGGCCGCTGCCGAGCGGGCGTTCCTGGACTGGGGCTGGCGCAGGGTCGCGCGCACGCGTGACCCGGCGGCGGCCTCGTCCGTGGCGGACGTGCTGGTCTTGCGACTCGGCGAGTCCCCTGACCGGTAACCCGATTAGGTCATCACGATGGCTCGGAACCGTCACGGTGAGCTATCGGAATCGCCCGGGTTGGGGATGCCGGCGATTGGGCGTAAACGCGGCTCGGTACCGGCTACCTGATCTAAGGCCCCCAGGAGCTGTTCGGCTTCCCGCGGCGGGACGAGCGGGTGGACCTCACGACCGGCATCTGGGGCCGCTGGATGCCCGGCTTCATGCGGTTCCTCGCTGGTACGTACCTGTTCCTCGGGCTTGCCCTGTTCGGCACGTTCCGGACACCCCTTTTCTACCTGGCGGCGCTGGCATTCACCGCCTACGGCGTGCACTGGTTCGCCCTGGGCTGGATCCGGATGCGCCGATCTGACGCCAGACCCAACGCTGGCAGCGGTTCCTTCACGTGCTCTGCACATCGTCGCCGGCTGGGCTGCACAGCCGTCCGGTTGTCTTGGGGTACGGGCAGGCGATAACAGCGGGCCTGGTGCGGAGGTCAATCGTGGGGGGAACGATGTACGCCCCGGCAGTCGGTGAGTCGGCACGGTCACGGCCGCTCGTGATCCGGGCCGGGCTGGGGCGTGCCTTCGCGGCACCAGACCTGACGTCGCTCATCGGCGCCTCGCGGCGAGCCAGGCGGGGGCTGCTCGCCGCGAGCGCCGAGCCCTGCGACCCGCGCCACGGGCGTCAGAACTTCTCTACTGCCGGGATCACCCGCTCGGCCATCAGTTCCAGCGGGCGCAGCGAGCCGACGTCGTGCACCGAGCCGTGCGCGACCTGGACGCCGAGCTCGGCCAGCGCGTGCAGATGCTCGATGGTCCTGGCGACGTTCTCGCCCCTGGCACCCAGGTCGAACCGCGTCTGCACGGTCTTCTCGATCTCTGCGTAGTCTCGGCCCTGCGTCGCGCAGTGCTCGCGCAGCACGTCCAGCTTGCGCGCCAGCTCGTCGGAATCGCGGATGTTGCAGGCGTCGGCGTACCTGGCCACCAGGCGCAGTGTCTTGCGCTCACCCGAGCCGCCGACGAGGATGCGCGGCCGCGGCTGGGTCAGCGGCTGCGGCGAGTTCAGCGTCCGGTCCAGGTGGTAGTACTTGCCCTCAAACGGGCCGTCGTCGTCGCTCCACATCTGCAGGCAGATGCGCAGCGCCTCCTCCAGCCGCTCGTAGCGCTCCGCTAGCGGCGGGAAGAACAGGCCGAGGCCGCGAGCTTCAGCCTCGTTCCAGGCCGCGCCGATGCCCAGCATGGCGCGCCCGCCAGACAGGACGTCGAGTGTGCTGACCGCCTTGGCCACCAGCCCGGGGTCACGGTAGACGACGGCCGTCACGACCGTGAGCAGCGTGACTCGGTCGGTACTGGCGGCGAGCCAGCCCAGCGTGGTATACGCCTCGAGCATCTCGTGCTCGGGCGGCCCCAGATGACCGATCTGCCACACGTGATCCATCACGCTGATCAGCGTTAACGAGCAACTATCTAGTCTGCAAGGTCAGAGGGAATAATCGAACAGTCCTCCGGGTTGAAACGTTAACGGCGGGAGGGGTCCTGATGGCGGTTGTGGAGAGGAAAACGCGGCTCGGCATGAGGTACACGGCGGTGTACCGGACGGTCGATGGCACGCAGAAGTCAGCAGGGACGTTCGGCACCCGCAAGGAGGCCGAGGCAGCCTACTGGGACGCCGCAGTCAAGGTCAGCAAGGGCATCGACCCGAGCCTGCCCCAGATAACGGTCTACCCGACGACAGTCGGCGGCAAGATCACGGTGGAAGCCTTCGCGGATCACTGGCTACCCGAGCACGCGAGACTCAAGCCCCTGGAGCCGCACACCCAGCGCAGCTACGAGACGATGCTCCACGCGCACATCATCCCCAGATGGGGCTCGACGCCGATCAGCAACCTGACCACCAGGGAAGTCGCGCTCTGGCTGCGCGAGCTAGAGAAGCAGAGCGCCACGGTGGCCGTCAAGGTCAAGGCGATCCTGTCGAAAATGTGCCAGGCCGCGGCCGAGATGAGCCCGCCGCTGCTCACCGCCAATCCCGTGCGGGGCATCGAACTCAAGAAGGTGGCCAAGAAGAGGCGTAAGGCCCTGACCCACGACCAGTACGAGAAGCTGCTCACCGAGATCCCCGAGCACTGGCACCTCATGACCGACCTCATCACAGGGTCAGGGGTGCGATGGGAGGAGGCGCAGGCGCTCAAGAAGTCCGACCTGGAGGGCGATGTCCTGTGGGTCGGCGCGGTCCTGAACGAACTGCGCAAGCCCGCCCGCTGGATCTACCAGAGCCGCACCAAGACGGGCAAGGAGCGCCAGGTGGTCCTCGGGCCCGCGCTGGTGAAGCAGATCCAGGAGCGCCTTGACGGGTTCCTGTTCCTGATGCCAGGCCGTGAGCACCAGGGCCGATGCACGGGGGAGTGCAGTGAACGGGCGCACATCCACAACGACTACTTCCGCAAGTCGATCTGGCGTCCCGCCCTTGAGGCCATCGGCCTGGACACCACGAACGGAATCGTGCCGCGGGACATGCGGCGCAGCCACGCAACCTGGCTGCGCGCCAACGGGGCACCGCTGGAGATCGTCCAGCAGCAGCTCGGCCACACTCTGCTCACCACCACCATCGGCTACCTGGCCGAGACTCCCGATGCCGCCCGCAAGGCGGCTGGCTACGTCAACTGGTGAGGGTGACTACCCCCGAAGGAACGAAGGAACGGTCAAACAGTGCTTGACGGCTGATCCCACGGAAGATAGGCCCGGCTGCTACGTCGCTGTCACCGAGCCGTGACGGCCTACTTCCGGCCGAACCAGCGCCCAAGTGCGTGCGCGAGTTCAGGGATCTCGTCCTTGGGGCATCGCCACGCAAGTATGAGCGCGACCAGGACGACGCCGCCCGCGATGATTTCAATCGGCATGCGTGCCATGTACGTTGGTCCTTGTCTCTCGTATCCGGGGGGCAGCCTGGGGGCCGGTCTTGCCTGCAAGCTGGGACCGGCCCTTTCGGCGTTCTGAGGGCGCGCACTACGCGCGCCGCTCGTGTTGTGTCAATAATGTCGGCGGCGCTGCCGGATTCAACTACCCCCCGCAGCACAGAGCGGGACTGGTCCTAGGTGTCCATGCGCGCGTTGCGCTCCAATCATGTTGCGCATGGACTCACAACGTTATGCAACCGTCGTGCATGGCTATATGCGCACGTCAGACGTACGTGCAACGTCTCTGAGAGTAGCGTTTAACCGTCGTGCGAACGGCTTGCTAATCGCTGTCTTGCGTGCGCTGTGTTCATCGCTGTTCACGCAGTGCAACGGCGATGGAGTCCTGCTTTTATTTCAGATCGCTCGGCAGTCCGGGCGTGTCGGGCGTGTCCCGGCTCCTGCCAGCCGGGCTCACTCGTACGTCCGTGGCGGTCAGACCGGGTGCAGCACGAACTCGGTCTTGCAGTCCTGGCACCACAGGCCGCCCCGCTTGGCAACGCCCTCGCTGACGTTGATGACCTTCGGCGCGGCGATGGTCTTGGTGCCGCGCTCGCCCAGGCCCATGTCCTCCGCGGTCAGCGTGGTCTTGCCCAGGCGCTTCCTGATCCCCGCCTTGATCGTCTCCTCGGTGCAGGCGCAGCGCATCCGCACCGGCCCGCGCTGCCTCGGCCGTATCGCCTCGGGAGGAATCCAGCCGCGGATCGCCTCCAGCTTGTCCAGCTCGCGCTTGTACCGCTTCGGTCGGCTCAGCTCTACAAATGCCGACGAGTTCGGGTCGGCGTACTCCGCGAAGTCGATGGCGAAGCCCGTGGCGGGAGACCATGACGGGCCGCCGCGCTTGACCGTCTCAAGGCCGAGTTCCTTTGCCGCAGCCGCGAATCCGGTCCCGTGGTAGCGGCCCTCAGAACCTCGGCCAGCCGACTGGCTCGTCCCGCTTCCTGGGAAGTTCGGGGCGCCCGCGTGGGCACCCAGGTGGAGCAGGTGGAGCAGCAGATCCTCTGGCAGCCTGTTCCCGTTCTCATCCAGCGGCAGGAGCTGGCCCGGACCTGGCTCGTTCGGATTGATCCGGACGATCACCGGCCTGTCCTCGAAGTCTGTCGAGCAGCCGCTGTTGTGGTCGTTCGTGAGCGCGATGACGATGTCGGGCACGTCCAGATCCTGCTGGATGCGCTGCCAGGTGGCGTACATAGCCTGCGTCAGACGGTCACTCATGTCGGCGCGTGTGGGCACGTAGGCGATTGTATGGGGAGCCAGGCGTTGTGGCCTGGATGCGGGCACGCGGTGATCATGCCGATTCCCGGCCCGGACTTGGCACGCTGCCAGCTCCCTTGCGCCGCGGGGCGCGAGTTCTGGTCACCCCTGGCCGTGGTGAGGAAGCGTCAAGAACCTGGCCGCGACCGGTGACCCTGATTACAACCAGGGCATGGTGAACCTCGGCACCATCAACTGCCAGACCACCGGTTCCGTAGAGGACGACATCCCGTGGTCGGCTCTCTCCGTCATCCCGGCTACCGGTATGGGTGGGACCGTGTTGGCGGGGTTGCCGCTGATCGTAGGGACGTTGACCAGGCCGGCTCCAGGAGACTGGCCTACGGCCGACGCTACGATCTCAGAGTCGTCCCAGGTCGCCGTGACGTACGCGCCAGCGGCGTCGTTGCTGCCGATGGTGTAGCTCTCGGTGCCGGTCGTGGTGTTGCCGGGCAGGATCGTGCCGAACGACATCGCGCTGCCGCTCAGCGTGGCCGCCGTCGCGGACTGGACGTCCACGGAAGCCAGCACCGGGTCACCGGACACGCAGGACGTCGGGTTGCTGCAGACCGTGGCTGGCGTACTCGCGCTGGCGATTCCAGTGCCAGCTCCCGCCAGGATGGCGGTCATCCCGGCCATGCCGATGAACGAGCCGATGATCAGACGGCCCGCCCTCCTTGGATTGATCATGCTCCGTCCCTTCCATGGGTGTTGAGGGCCGACCCTCGGCGTACTAGAGCGAGGCTGACTATCCCAGGTCAAGCCTGAACATGCTGCTCCAAGCCACGGCCAACAACCCACTATCCAGGCGGTGACTACCATGTGCCCCACTAGACTGCTAGGGTTTGCCCTGCCAGAAAAAGGAACCAATTCGTTCGCGAATGGCAAGTATCCCGGAGGATGAAATGGCCAAGGAATGGAGCCTTGACCCTTCTGCTCCTGAACTGCTGAGGGACCAGCTCGTGTCGCTGATCAAGGCCGAGCTGCGGAGCGGCAAGCTGGCGCCTAGGACCAAGCTGACGCCGTCCATTCAGATGGCCGACGAGCTTGGCGTCTCGCGCTCAACTGTCACAGAGGCCATGGGCCTGCTGCGCGAGGAGGGGCTGGTCAGGTTCGTGCCCGGCCGCGGGATCTTCACCGCAGAGCCAGACGTGATCGCGGAGTGGAAGCGCAGCTAGGGGTTCCTTCGTACCTGCGTACAGGTCAGAGCATCGCGCCGATGGTCAGGTCGGGGTCGCGCTCGTCGTTCCTGCTGGTCAGCTTGTTCTCGTTCATGTCGCGCAGCCGCTCGACGCTGGTCAGGTAGTCCTGCCCGAGGACGACTACGGCGATGAACAGTTCCTTGAGCAGATCAGACGGTGTGCATGGGGATCACTGCAGATGGTCTCCGGAGCCGTATGTCCGCTGACCCGAGTTGCTGCTGCGGCGGCCTGACAGGATCCGCATATTTACAGAGCTATCTATTAGGTCGCACTATGTGCATGTCAGCGCCTGTCAGGCCGCTACGAGCAGCCCGGAGGCAACGGTCCTGGTCAGCTGTGACGAGCAGCGCGCCACCCACGCGAGCGGAGCATTCCCGAACATGAAAGTCCCACGATTAACTCCCAGGCGTGTCGCTTACGCGGCAGCCTGCGCGCTGGCCGGCGGCGCCTTATCCGTCGCTGGCGCAACCGTCATCTTCAACGGGCCGATCGGGGGCACGGTGACCAACGGTCCCGCCCCGGCGATCTTCTATGCCGACAACGTCACCAGTGGTCAAGGCGATGGCAGCGGCGTGGTCTGCGGTCTCAGCTTTGCCAGCCTGGCCAGCCAGCCCGCTGCGCCGAGCGGCTACGCCAACGAGGTGGTTCTCGATATCAGCAACGCCTTTCCCGGCAGCCAGTGCGCCTACACGATTCCGGCGATCGCCTCCAGTGCTGGCACTGTGCTGCAGGACATCGAAATTAACGTCAGCGGCTGGACCGCCAGCTTGAATGTGGGCGACTGCGACATGACGCTTCAGACGCTGAGTACACAAACGACGTCGACCTCATCGATCGTGACGTTCTTGATCACGGCACCTAGCGCGGCTAACTGGACAGCGAACGCCACGGCCACGATCACCGGCGATCTGCAGGCAGTGCCCAGCGCGCAATTCGTGGCGAGCAGCTGCAACTAGCCGAAGCCGCCTGTCGGTAGGAGTCGGTTGAAAAGGACCATTGCATGAAGCCCACGGCCTAGCGTCCGCGGCTGTGGGCGGTGGCGAGCTTGCGACGGCGGCTGAGGTTCCAGCCGCGCCTGCTCCGACGATGACGGCCTGCCATTACTCGCTCCTCTTGCCCGGCCCTGGATCGTTGCGTGTGTCGTATCCGCGGATCTTGGCTCGGTCCACTGAGACGACTGGCGTGTCCTCTATGAAGCGGTGGCGGCGCAGCTCGCCGCCCACGCGGTTCTTGAGCTGAGGGCCGTGGTTGCTGTAGCTGCCGCTCATCAGCCCGTCCGCTCTGCGTCGTTGCGAACGCCACGGCCACCGTTCGGCGGCGCGTAGACCTTCTGGTAGATCGTGCCTGGGCGCTCGCTCCTGCTCGTCGCAGTCGGCCTCGCTGTGCCCTGAGCGAACGCACCGAGATACGAGCCCTCGTCGGTCCAGTGCTCCATGGGCTGGCCCGATCCGACTGGGCCGCGACCATCCGCGTACTTCTTCGCCACGAAGTTGCCCGGCCGCTCCGGGTTGGGGGTAGCGCCAGAGCGTGCTTCCTGGAAGCCACCGCCAGCGAACTCGCCGTAGTAGCCGCCAGTGCCTTCCCAGACGGTCTCGCGACCGCGACGCACGGTGTTGTGAGCGATCTTCTCCTCGACCACGTTGGTCCTGCGGTCGCCGTCCGGGAACGGGTTCGGGGCGAACTGGCCGTCCCGGTGGCTGTCGGTCATATTGAGTTCTCGCCATCCATGCGTAGGTAGTTTGCGGTTTCCGCGGTCTGGGCAGATGAGCCCTGCGCCGTGTTCGCCATCACGAAGCCGTTGGGCAGCAGACGCGACGACTGGGATGCCGCGCTCAGGTTCATCGCCACGGGAGACTTGCTGAGCTGCGACAGGACCGACGTTGGCTGCTGCGACAGGGCTCCCGAGCGCATGCCGATGCTCGACTCGGCCTGCGTGTTGAACCGTTCCGAGTTCCGGATCAGCGACTCGTTCTCTCCTGGTCCCTGATCGCGAGGCGTGGCGAAGCCCGTCTCAAACTCGTTGGCTGGCATGGTCATGAAGTGCTCCTCACAGACCTGGCGGGATGTCGCCAGGCGAGTAGATCCGTGTGGGGTTGATGACGCCAGAGCTGTCGGAGCTCATGGTCGCCCGCCTCACGAGCGGCCCGAAGTTCGGGTGATCGGGGCTGAACGGCGGAACGTAGCCACCCCCGCCGATGGGAACGAACCCACAGGCACTGACAGGTGAGCGCCGCCACCGATCTGCCCGAGCTGGCCGCCGCGCCCGAGCGCGGGGCGCTCGACATGGGCTTGATCCGCTTTGACGGACAGCATGACCAACTCAGCCAACCTGTCCGTCAAAGCGGATCAAGCCCACCTCCGGGGCAGCCGGCGTTGAGCATCAATCGCCGTCCGTGCTTGCTTCCAATTCCTCCGCCGTTATCAGCCTCATCGTCAACGTGTCATCTGCACCTGGCAGGAGGGTTACCTCAACGTCGGTCTCAGGCGGAGTGTCCGCTGGGATGACTGGCCAGTCCGGTATGCGGGCACTGGCATGAGTTCGATGCACATAGCCCACCGGGTACTCATTGCCCTCCAGATCGAGAACGTAGGGCAATCTGGCCCAGATTGGTTGCCCTTCCCCTTCAGCGAG
>JBAUAR010000578.1:0-2275 GCA_049675875.1 Streptosporangiaceae bacterium | reverse complement strand
CCGCCGACGAGCGGCACAATGACGCCATGGCCAGACGCAGCACGACAACCCCCTCCCCCGGTGGCCGCGGTCACGGCAGCCGCGGCGGCCGTGGTTCCGACGCCGGCAACGGCATCGACACCGACGCCGAATTCGAAGAGAACATCGTCGACATCGACGTCACCGAGGAAATGCGCGGCAGCTACCTGGAGTACGCGTACTCGGTGATCTACCAGCGCGCGCTGCCGGACGCGCGGGACGGACTGAAGCCGGTCCAGCGCCGGATCCTCTACCAGATGAGCGAGATGGGGCTTCGGCCCGACCGCGCGCATGTGAAGTGCGCACGTGTGGTCGGCGATGTCATGGGCCGCCTGCACCCGCATGGCGACAGCGCGATCTACGACGCGCTCGCCCGGCTGGCACAGCCCTGGGCCATGCGTCTGCCGCTCGTCGACGGCCACGGAAACTTCGGCTCGCTGGGCGGTGAGGACCCGCCGGCCGCGATGCGGTACACCGAGGCGCGGATGGCACCCGCCGCGCTCGAGATGACGAGTTCCCTCGATGAGGACACCGTCGAGTTCATCCCGAACTATGACGGCACCGAGACCCAGCCCGAAGTGCTCCCCGCCGCCTTCCCGAACCTGCTCGTCAACGGCGCGTCCGGGATCGCGGTCGGGATGGCCACCAACATGGCGCCGCACAACCTCGGAGAGGTGATCGCGGCCGCCCGGCACCTGATCGCGCACCCCGACGCCGACCTCGACACGCTGATGCGCTTCGTGCCCGGCCCCGACCTGCCGACCGGCGGCAAGATCGTCGGGCTCGACGGAGTCCGGGAGGCCTACCAGACCGGCCGGGGAGTCTTCCGTACCAGGGCCGCGACCAGGATCGAGAAACTCACTCCGCGGCGCACCGGGATCGTGGTCACCGAGCTGCCGTACGGCGTCGGCCCGGAAAAGGTGATCGCCCGGATCAAGGACCTCGTGCAGGCCAAGAAGCTGGCCGGCGTGGCCGACCTCAAGGATCTCACCGACATGCGCAACGGCCTGCGGCTCGTGATCGAGGTCCGGTCAGGGTTCGTGCCCGAGGCCGTGCTCGCTGAGCTGTACCGGCTGACGCCGATGGAGGAGACGTTCGGGATCAACAACGTGGCGCTGGTGGACGGCCGGCCTCAGGTGCTCGGACTGCGCGACCTGCTGCAGATCTACGTCGACTTCCGCATCGAGGTCGTGCGGCGCCGCTGTGAGTTCCGCCGCCGCAAGCGGTCGGATCGGCTGCACCTGGTCGACGGCCTCCTCATCGCGCTGCTCAACATCGACGAGGTAATCCAGGTCATCCGCTCCAGCGACGACGCCGCGGCCGCGAAGGAGCGACTGATGGGCGTCTTCGACCTGTCCGAGATCCAGGCGCAGTACATCCTCGACACGCCGCTTCGGCGGCTGACCCGGTATGACCGGCTGGAACTCGACCGCGAGCGGGAGACGCTGCAGGGCGAGATCGCCGAGCTGACCGCGATCCTCGAGTCCGAGCAGCGGCTGCGCGATCTCGTGTCGGCCGAGCTGGCGGGCGTGGCCGAGCGGTTCGGCACGCCGCGTCGCACGGTGTTGCTCGAGGGCACCGGCGCCACGAGGACGGCGGCGGTGCCGCTGGAGGTGGCAGACGAGCCCTGCACGGTGCTGCTGTCCTCGGCGGGCTTGCTGGCGCGAACCGCGGCGCGACCGGTTCCAGCCGCTCCCGACGACGAGCCAACAGACGATCTGGACCGGGAACGGGGTCGCTCGTCGCCAGCCCCGTCCGCCGACGCTCGCGGCCAGCGGGCCGTGCATGACGTCATCGTGTCAGGGGTGACCACGACCGCACGCGGCACTATCGGAGTCGTGACCTCGGCTGGCCGGCTGATCAGGCTCGGTGTGCTCGAGCTGCCGGCGCTGCCGCCGAGCGCGCACTCGCCCGCGCTGTCAGGGGGCGCGCCGATCAGCGAGTTCGTCACCACCGCACCCGGCGAGACGGTCATTGGCATCGTCGCCGCCGACGCGGCAGGGTCGGGCCTCGCCCTGGGCACGGCCCAGGGCATCGTGAAGCGCGTCGCGCCGGACTACCCGCAGAGCGCCGCCGACTTCGACGTCATCGCGCTGCGCGACGGTGACCGGGTTATCGGCGCGGTCCAGCTGGACAGCGAGGATGCGGAGCTGGTGTTTATTACTAGCGACGCGCAGCTGCTGCGGTTCCCGGCCGGGTCCGTCCGGCCGCAGGGCCGCGGCGCGGCGGGGATGGCCGGCATCCGGCTCGCGCCGCG
>JBAUAR010000577.1:0-6838 GCA_049675875.1 Streptosporangiaceae bacterium | reverse complement strand
CCCCCGGCGCAGGCACCCGCGGCACGGGTGGCCGACGCGCGACCGGCGGACGCAGCTCCGCGGCGGCCAGCCTCGCTGCGAGGTCCGAGCGCGATCATGAGCCTGCCGACCCGGCAGCTGCGCATCGGCCGTGCTGCCGACAACAACGTCGTGGTCTCCGACCTCAGCGTCTCGCGGTATCACGCCGAACTACGGCGCACCCAACGCGGCGAGTACCAGATCGTCGACCTGGGCAGCCACAACGGCACCTTCCTCAACGGGCAGCGGATCACCTCGGCGCCGGTGACCGAGATGGACCAGATCGGCATCGGGCCTGCCTCATTCCAGCTGGTCGGTGACCAGCTGCAAGAGTTTATGGACACCGGCGACATCACGCTGGCCGCCAGAGATCTCACGGTCCGGATCTCGAGCGGCAAGGTGCTGCTGGATCACGTGACATTTCCGCTTGGCGAGCGGTGCCTGCTCGGCGTGATCGGGCCGAGCGGAGCCGGGAAGTCGACGTTGCTCGGCGCGCTCACGGGGATGAGCCCCGCGACCGAGGGCACGATGCTGTACGACGGGCGCGACCTGTACAAGCACTACGCCGAACTGCGGCACCGGATCGGCCTGGTCCCGCAAGACAACATCCTGCACACTCAGCTCACCGCGCGGCGGGCCTTGCGCTACGCCGCTGAACTGCGCTTCCCGCAGGACACCAGCAAGAACGAGCGGGAACGCAGGATCGACGAAGTGCTTGGCGAGTTGTCTCTCACCGCGCACGCCAACACCAGGACGTCGGCGATGTCAGGCGGCCAGCAAAAGCGCGTCAACGTCGCGCTGGAACTGCTGACCAAGCCCTCGCTATTGTTCCTCGACGAGCCGACCTCCGGCCTCGATCCGGGCCTTGATAAGTCGGTAATGGAGATGCTGGCCGGTCTGGCTCATGATGGCCGCACGGTCATCGTGGTGACGCACAGCGTCGCCAACCTCAGCCTGTGCGACCGTCTGCTGGTGCTCGTGCCGGGCGGCAGGGTCGCATTCTTTGGCCCGCCTGCCGATGGCCTGCGGCACTTCGACAAGCCCGGCTGGGCAGAGGTATTCCAGGCCTTCGAGGCGGAGCCGGGCCGCGACTGGGCCGGGGAGTTCCGCCGGTCGGCGTACTACAACCGTTACGTCGCGGCCGAAATGAACAACGCCGCGCCGTCGGCCGCCCCGGTTGCGCAGGCTGCGCCGCCGCCGGCGACCAGGAACAGGGTGGCGCAGCTCAGCACCATGACACGCCGGTTCCTGTCGGTGATAGCCTCCGACCGCGTCTATCTCGGCGTGCTCATCGGCCTGCCTGTCCTGCTCGGCGGGCTGGTGCGGGCGATCCCCGCGTCCCAGGGCCTGCAAGGGCCCGATAACGCCGGCGCACAGTCCCTGCTACTCGTCCTCGCCGTCGGTGCCTGCTTCAGCGGAGCGGCCAACGCGATCTGGGAAATCATCAAAGAACGATCGATATATAGCCGGGAACGTGCGGCCGGCCTATCGGCCGGGGCCTATCTGCTGTCGAAGGTCATCATCCTCGGCCTGATCAGTGCCGTGCAGGCGGTCATCCTCGTAGCCGTCGGGCTCACCGGGCGTCCACTGCCCAAGCAGGGTGCGCTCCTGACCCACCTCCCGCTCCTCGAATTGCTGCTGGCGGTGGCCGCGCTGGGCGTCGCGTCGATGGCGCTCGCGTTGCTCATCTCGTCGCTGGTTAGCAGTTCGGAGAAGGCGATCCCGTTGCTCGTGGGCATCGTGATGATCCAGGTCGTGTTGTCCGGCGGAATCTTCCCGCTACACGGCAAGGTAGGCCTTGAGGAAGTGTCCTGGGTCGCGCCGTCTCGGTGGGGCTATGCCGCCACGGCTGCCACGGCAGACCTCAACAAGATCATGCCGTCGAGCACAGCGGCCACATCGCTGCCGCACCGGACACCGATCCTCACCGCACAGCTCAGTCAGGCCGCGAGCCCCAGCCCGACACCGGCCGTGAGCCCGAGTCCCAGCGCTTCGACAGGCGCGGCACCAAGCTCGGCGGCAGGGACCACTACAACAACCGACCCGCTGTGGGACCACACCGGGTCGACGTGGCTGACGGACATGGGGGTCCTGCTTGCACTCGCACTGCTCTTCTGCCTGCTGACCTGGCGGCGACTCATCAAGATGCGCCCGCTGCAACGGCGCTGACCGCGGGCCTCTGGCCCGCGGCAGCACTGCCGGACGGAAGCTACGGCGCGGTGCCGCGCACGTAGATGTTGGTCACTCCGATCGTGACGTCGTTGTGGAACCAGTTCACGGCGTCGGCGTAGATCCGAACGCAGCCGTGCGACGCGGGATACCAGGGGACCGGGTCGCCGCCATGAATGGCGTACGCGCGGCCGATGAAGAACACCGGATTCTCCATGAAGCCCAGCGGCACCGTGATGGTTCCCGGTAGGTACGACAGCGCCCGGTAATTCCCGTCCGGCGTGATCGCGTAGCCGCAGCCGCCCGTGCTGCAGTAGTAATAGCGGCCGCCGGTGGAGACATGCAGGATCAGGTACGGCTGATTGTTGCGGTACAGAACCAGCACCTGGAGGCTCTGGTTGACTTCGATCCGATTCGGCCCCCCGGTCGGGACCAGGTCCGGGGGCTGCTTGGGGTTCACCAGGGCCTGCCGGAAGTAAGGCCCTAGCACCGAGTTGCCGCCGGTCACCGGGAGTCCCTGGACTTCCTTGAACGCCCAGACAGCCTGCTGGAGGTCTGGCCCGTACTCGCCGTCGATGGGCCCCGGGTAGTAGCCGAGCTGGGCCAGCCGCTCCTGCACGCTCTGCACGGCGGGCCCCGAAGCTCCGTAGTTGATGTCCTGACTCGGCGGCACATAGGCCGCGGCCGCCGGCGTGAGGTGCTCAGCCGGGTGACCGGGAACAACTGTCAAGGCACTCGCGACGCCGCCCTGGCTGCAGAGGGAAGCGGCGACCACCGCCGCCGACCCGGCGCTCAGTAGCCACCACCGGACTGGAAATCTCATGCGCGCTCCTCGCCGGCGGCCACCACAAGCACCGTGCTCTCGAACGCCATGCGGAGAACGGCAGCATCGGGAAAGAAGGACTGGACGGATTTCTAGACGTTTCAGCGTAACTACAGGTTGCCCACCGAATGATCACGGATTGGTCGCGATCGCGCCGCGCTGATCCCTGAGCGCGCGGCAGCCGCGCTCAGGGCGGCCGGGCCGCGTGTGCGGCAATCCGGCCCGGGTATCTAGGCACCATCGATCATGACGGTGGCCTGGCGATGATGCGATTACGGAACGGGGGCGGCGGTGAGTCGCACCACGACGGCCGGGACTGCGCCGGGCGGCGCTGACGGGGATGCCGGGCAGGACCCTATCGAGGCCCTGGCCACCCGTGCCACCACGCTTACCAGCGGAGATGAAATAGCGCGCCACCGCAGGTCCGCCGCTAACCCGGCACGACTGGCCGGGCCGGTCATCGAGGTCGGCGCCGGCGCGCCAGGCAGGTCCATCGCCGAATGCACCGACGCGCACGTGGCCCGGTTGCTCGATGACCTGGCGGCTCAACTCGGCTATCGCATCAGGCCGGGCAAGAGCGGTCCGGTTCTCGTGCAGCGAGACGGAACGGTGGCGGAGACCTGGCGAGAGGACTATCCGTATGACGACCGCCTCAGCCGAAAGAAATACGAGTGCGCTAAGCGCGGCCTGCAGGTCGAACTGCTGAAGCTGCAGCGCCACATCAAGACCACTGGCGGGCGACTCGTCATCGTCTTCGAAGGCCGGGACGCCGCGGGAAAGGGCGGCACCATCAAGCGCTTTATGGAGAACCTCAATCCCCGCGGTGCCAGGGTTGTCGCACTGGAGCGACCCACCGCACGCGAGCAGAGCGAGTGGTACCTGCAGCGGTATGTCGCCCATCTGCCGGCGGCCGGAGAGATCGTCCTGTTCGACCGGTCCTGGTACAACAGGGCGGGCGTCGAGCGAGTCATGGGCTTCTGCGGGCAAGACGATTGCCAGGAGTTCCTGCGCGAGACACCGGAGTTCGAGCGGATGCTCGCCAGGGACGGGATCGTGCTGATCAAGTTCTGGTTCTCGGTGTCCCGCGGCGAACAGCTCAGCCGGTTTGTCAGACGGCAGCTCGACCCGGTCAAGAAGTGGAAGCTCAGCCACATCGACCTCGCCTCGCTTGACAAGTGGGACGCCTACACCGAGGCCAAGCAGGCCACGTTCTTCTTCACCGACGTGGCCGACGCGCCGTGGACGGTCGTGAAGAGCAACGACAAGCGGCGGGCACGGCTCGAGGCGATGAGATATGTGCTGTCGCAGGTTCGTTACGAAGGCCGGGACGACGACCTCGTAGGCCGTCCTGACCCGCTGATTGTGGGACCGGCGCCGCTGCTGCGGGAGACCAGCGACCCCGCCGGGCGGCTAACCGCCGTCGCCCCCGCGAGCTGACGGCAGCTCGCAACGCGCAGGTGAGCTGCCTAGCGTGAGCTGATGGGCCAGCCCGCCGCGATCGTTACGCTGGGCCGCCGCAGCACGAGGCGGTCGGGTGGCAGCCGGACGGGTTCCTCGCCGGCTGGCCAGACCAGCACCTCCATCTCGCGCGATCCAGGCCGGCCGAGCCTAGCCCAGCTACCGCTCAGCGCGGCTAGCCGGTTAGCGAGCTCAGCCCCGCCGGGGCCGAGACCGCGGACAACGGCGGCAGCCCAGCCCTCGCTGAGCTCGGGCCGATGCGCAGGCACTGGCTCTGGCTCTGGCTCTGGCTCAGACTCGGGCGCAGGCTCAGCTCCTTGCGCGGGCGGTGGCTGCGGCTGCGGCCCCGATCCGTCGGCGCCAAAGCCGGCCGGCAGCAGCATGCCGATTCCCAGCCGCGCCTGGTCGTTACCGCTGCTGACCAACGCTCCAAATGGCGGCGGCGGCGCGGGACTGACCGTGCTGCCTGGCGCACCGAGAACCGTGAGCCGGTCGAGCCGCCCTGCCGTAATCGTGAGCCACAGATCCAGGTCAGCGAGCTCAGAAATGCTCGTCAGTGCAACCGGGAGGGGCTCGTCGGTCGGCTCGCCAGACAGCGCGGCTGCCAGCGCATCGACGTCCACTGGGCTGCCGTCGGACACCTGGAAGACGATCGCAGACGGCTCGTCCAGCCTGATCGCTGCCTCCGGGCCGGCAAACGCGCCGAGCATCCGGACGAACCCGCATCGGCAGGCCGACGTGCTCAGCCAGCCACCGCTGATGCGCTCCAGGCCGACGGAAAGCTGGATGCCCCGGATCGACAACGGCAGCACCAGACGGCCGCCAGGAACGAGCTGGTCGAGCCAGGCCGGCGCGACATCCCACGCTCCGGCCGTCACGATGATGCGGTCGAACGGCGCGTGGGCCGGGTCACCGTAGCCGCCGTCCGCGCAGTACACGGTCACCGCGTCGGCGCCGGCCGCCAGCAGGCTGGCCTTGGCGCGCGCGACGAGCTCGGGGTCGATGTCGATGGTCACGACGTCACCCTCTGGACCCACGACTGCCGACATCACCGCGGCGTTGTACCCGCTGCCGGTCCCGATCTCGAGGACCCGGTGACCGCGCTCCAGACCGAGCTGGTCCAGCATGATCGCCATCATGGCTGGCTGCGACGACGAGCTGACCGGCAGCCCGTCCGGCCCGCACTTGATGACGAGTGCCTCGTCCCGGTACGCGGCCGCCGGTCCGATCTCGGGTACGAACACGTGGCGCGGGACGGTGGCAAACGCGGCCTGCACCGATGAGCTCAGCGCGTGCCCGTGCTGCCGAAGTTCACTGGCCATGCGGGCCCGCGCTGCATCCGGCCCGGCTGACATGCCGGCCGCCTGGGCGGCTGCCGAGGCAGGGTCACGATCGTTCGACTGGGCGGGTTCGCGAGGCTGCATGGCGCGACCACCTCCCGGTTCCACGATAGGCCCGCCGACCAGCGCAGGCAGGGAGTCTGCAATCCGATGGCCGGTCGGGCCAGCCGTCAGCCGCCGGTCAGCGAAGCTGCGCGCGCCGGCGGGACACCGCGTACAGCGCGATGCCGGCCGCCAGCCCCGCGTTCAGCGACTCCGCGGGCCCGGTGAGGGGGATCCTGACCACCTCATCACAGCGCTGTGCGACAAGCCGCGACAGTCCCTTCCCCTCCGAGCCAACGACTATCACCAGCGGAGAGTCGGCCAGTTCGAGGTCGGCCACATCGGCCGGGGCGGCTGCGTCGAGACCAACGACGAACAGGCCGTCGTCGGCATAGACACCCAGTGCCCTGGTCAGATTGGCCGTCTGGGCAACCCGCACCCGGGCGAGCGCTCCCGCCGACGCCTTCCACGCGCCCGCCGTGACTCCCGCCGACCGGCGGGCAGGTACCAGGATCCCGTGCCCGCCGAACGCCACGACCGACCGCGCTATCGCGCCAAGGTTGCGCGGGTCGGTGACACCGTCGAGGGCGACGATAAGCGGCTGCTGGCCGGCGGCGCGTGCCGCCTCGACCAGATCGGCCGGATCGGCATACGAGTACCGCCGGATTCGCAGCGCCAGGCCCTGGTGGATGGCGCCGCCGGTGAGGCGATCCAGCTCATTGCGGCCGGCCTCCACGACCGGGACGCCGGCATCGGCCGCGAGCATGACGGCCTGGCCGATCCGCTCATCGCTGTCCAGCCTGGGTCCGACGTGCAGCGCCGTGGCCGGAACGCCGGCCCGCAGCGCCTCCAGCACCGCGTTCCGCCCGGCCACGAGCTCTGGCGCGGTGCCGCCCGAACCGCGTGACTGCTGCCCACGGCCCGCATCAGCCCGGCCCGAGCCAGCCCGGCCCGTGCCAGCCCGGCCGGTAGCAGCCCGGCCGGTAGC
>JBAUAR010000576.1:0-3253 GCA_049675875.1 Streptosporangiaceae bacterium | reverse complement strand
GGCTGACCTGGCCGCGCGACGGGAGCCTTCGGCCAGCAGCCCTGCGCGCGGCGACCCGTCGCCGAGCAGGAACTGCAGCACGGCGCGGGCGGCTGGCCGCACTGGCGAGTCCAGCTCCAGGCACTGCTGGACGGGCTCACGGGTGCGGTCTGGCAGGAAGTCGAGGTCACCGGGACCGGAGGGCGGGTGCCCGGTCGCCGCGAACACGACGGTCTGCGCCCAGGCGAACATATCGGCCGACGGCGTGGCGGAGCCGTACGGCGGCGTGATGCCGAATTCCACCACTCTGGGCTGTCCTTCGGCCGGCAGGATCACGTACTGGGGACCGAAGCTGCCGTGCACCAGGCCGGCCTGATGGACGGATGCCAGGCCGGTCACCATGCCGATGGCCAGCGCCTCGAGTTCGGGGCTGTGCCTGACCCCGTTCTCGGCGACCAGTTCGAGCAGCGACTGCCCGTGGATGTACTCGCTGACCAGGTAGGCGCTGTCGCCGTCGAGCCCGGCGTCGAGGACCCGAGCCGCGCAGAACGGGGGCACCCGCTTGGCGACGGCGGCCTCCGCGGCGAATCTGTCTCGCGCGGCTCCGCCCCTGGCCCACTCGCCGCCGAGCAGACTGATGGCAACCGCGATGCCGTCCGGCCCGGTTCCGATGAAGAGGGGATCGTCAGACGGCAGACCCGCCAGCCGCCCGGTCAGCCGGTATCGCCCGACCCGTTTGGGGTCGCCCGCGCGCAGCGGCACGTGGTGAGGCATTGACCGGACTCCGCCTGGGCGGTGCAGCGTGTGACGTGTAATGCGGTTCGTACCATACGCACTTTTGTGCCAGGCGGTCCGCCGAATCAGCTAAGTTACTGCAAGTTAATCGCCGGTCATACGCATCCCACCTACGGTCTGCGGGGAGGATTGGCCCGCTTGGCGGGCGTTCGGTAGCCACAGGTCGGCGACGCGCGCACCCAAAGACGAGCCGGTAGGTGTGAAGCCGGGCCAGGCGTGGCAGAATTCCCCGCCGGATTCGGGCACAAGCCAGGGGTCCTGAGCGTTACAAGCGCGCGGAACGAGTTAGTAAAGATGGAGGGGTAAGGGCCGAGATGGCTACTGACTACGACAGCCCCCGGAAGACGGACGACGACGTCACCGAGGACAGCCTGCAGGAGCTGCAGGCACGCCGGATGGACAAGTCCTCGACGGCGATTGACATCGATCCTGATGACGTTGCCGAGTCGCTGGAGCTTCCGGGTGCTGACCTGTCGAACGAGGAGCTCTCGTTCCGGGTGATTCCGCGCCAGGCGGACGAATTCACGTGCTCGAGCTGCTTCCTTGTGCACCACCGGAGT
The DNA here is from genome assembly GCA_049675875.1 of Streptosporangiaceae bacterium. Lineage (GTDB taxonomy): Bacteria > Actinomycetota > Actinomycetes > Streptosporangiales > Streptosporangiaceae > JAJYUU01. The sequence goes on along the minus strand of JBAUAR010000576.1, from coordinate 1,919 downwards.
CAGCTTGCCGACAACCGGGGCGGCCAGCCGGTTTGCCGGGAATGCGCGGCGTGAGCTCAGCGGTGTTGCTGCGGCTGGGAGGGTGATGCCCGCCGGACCTAGCAGCCGCCCAGCCTGCTGATGCACTCGGGCTCTCCACACGTGCGGCCCGAGCCTCGGCAGACTTTCCCGCAGGCGCAGCGCGCGGCACGGCTGGCGAGCCAGGCCTGGTAGTCGCCCAGTGCGACGCTGCCGTCGCTGTACTCGATGCTGTAGACCTGCCGGACGGTGCCGCCCGGCAGCGCGATGTACTCGCGCGGGATCGAATCCACGACTCCAGTGTCACCCATTCTCGGCGTGCCGCCGCCGGTACCGTCGGTTGCCCTTAGTCCGCATCCCAGCTACGGCGCTCGTCGCCGCGCGGGTCGAGGATCACCGTGCCCGGCCCGTCGGCCGCTCCGAAGGTCATGACCGGGTAGCTGGCGTCAAAGGGCCGCCAGCCCGGGTCTCCGGTGACGGCGAACCGGATCCAGGCGGCGTGCATCTCGGCGGCGAGGTCGGTCCGAGGATTCGCGCCGATGGCGAGCTGGGCATCGCGGGAGGCCAGATTGTCGAAGACAAAGGGGATCTCCACGGCGTGCGCAGCGCCCAGGTCCTGGACCTGGCTCCGCCAGCCGAACTCATAGAGGTAGGTGGCGGCCGGTCCGGCCGCCGCGCGCGCTTCTGCGGCAGCGAACAGGGGATTGCGGAAGAACTTGTCCGTGATCAGGGCGCACATCAGGTCGCCAGGGCTGGCTCCCGGCCGGCTGGCCTGGTAGCGCGCCGCGGTCTTTGAGCCGATGCCGAGCATGCCGAGAACGAACGGCAGCGCGTCGGCCGTGATCGCCGCGGCGAGCCCGTTCGGCACGGCAAACAGCCGGAACTCCTCGGTGTTCGTGCCCGCCAGCAGCGGCACGTGCGCGCCGTGCCCGGCGGCGAGCGCCGCCAGCGGGTGCAGCGGCAACACATCGCCGTCGACGACCGGGATGAATGCCATGGAGGTGCTCACCACGCTGGCGCCCCACCGGGCCGGATCGGGCGCCGCCCCCATCGCATCGCGGACCGTTGCCTGGGCCGCGATCAGCTTGTCGAGCGGTAGCCCCGCGAGGCTCGCGGCGGTCGCGTCGAACCCCAGCACCGTGCTCAGCTCGCCCGTAACCAGCCGGGCGTCCGACGGGTCCGCCCCGGTCTGCGCCGCGCCGCTCTGCGCGATGGCACGGGCGAACAGGCCGCGGGCCCGCGGCATGCCGAGCAGCGTCATGACGCTCATCGCGCCGGCCGACTCGCCGAAGATCGTGACGCTGGCCGGGTCGCCCCCGAAGGCGGCGATGTTGTCGCGCACCCACGCCAGCGCGACGATCTGGTCCAGCAGTCCGCGGTTGGGCGGCGCGTCGGGCAGCAGCGCGAAGCCATCGATGCCGAGGCGGTAATTGATGCTGACGAGGACGACGCCATCGCGCGCAAAGGGGTAGCCGTCGTACATGGCCACGGCCGAGTTGCCATTGGAAAACGCGCCGCCGTGGATCCACACCAGGACCGGGGCGCGGCCGGCCAGGTCCGGGGTCCAGACGTTCAGCGTGAGCCAGTCGTCGCCCGGAATGTCCGGCTCGGGGAGCAACGTATCGAACGGGGCGAGGTAGGAAGGCTTGGGTGGTGTCGCGCCGAACGCCGTGCAATCGCGAGTACCGGTCCAGGCGGACGGGGGCTCAGGCGCCGCGAAGCGCAGCGGGCCGGTCGGGCTCGCCGCGTACGGGATGCCGAGGAACCTGGTCACGCCGTCGGCGACCGCGCCGCGCACCGCGCCGTACTGGGTGGTAGCCGTTGCCATGCGGGCACTGTGCCACACGCCGCCGCGCGGCAACAAGAGGCCCGCGCGGGGTGCGCTGCGCGCGGCCCGGGGG
>JBAUAR010000575.1:0-4141 GCA_049675875.1 Streptosporangiaceae bacterium | reverse complement strand
CCATCGCCGAGGACCGGCAGCCCGAGCCCGGCTTCGCGACGGCCGCTCACTACCACCGGCTGATTGACGCGATCGAGCGCGCGTCGCAGACCGGGGTCAGGCAGGACGTGCCGAGCTGATCGCCCGGATCGGCGAGCCGGCCAGGAACGCCGCGATGCACTCCACCACCTGGCCGTACATGTGCCGGAATCCGGCTTCGCTCACGTAGCCGAGATGCGGGAGCAGCACGACGTTGTCCAGCGTCGTGAGCGGATGGCCGGGCGGCAGCGGCTCGGTGTCGTAGACGTCCAGCCCGGCGCCGGCGATCGTGTGGTCGCGCAGCGCCGCGACGAGGGCTTCCTCGTCGACGATGGGGCCGCGTGAGGTGTTGACGAGCACCGCGGTCGGCTTCATGGTCGCGAGGTCGGCGGCCTGGAACAGTCCGCGGGTCCGGTCGCTCAGCACGAGGTGGATCGACAGCACGTCGGCGGCGGACAGCAGTTCGCGCTTGCTCACCCGGCGGGCGCCAGCGGCGGCTGCGCGCTCGTCCGTGAGGTGCTCGCTCCACGCGATGACGTCCATCCCGAATGCCTGCGCGGGCCCGACCATCGCCGAGCCGAGATGCCCGAGACCGGCCAGCCCGAGCGTCGCGCCAGCCAGATTGACCGGCAGGTCCAGCTGCCAGTTCCCGGCACGCATCGCCCGGTCCTCGATCGTCACGCGCTTGCACACGGCGAGGATCAGCGCCCACGCCACCTCGGCCGTGCTCGGCACTCCGGCCGTCGGTCCGCCGTCGGGGCGTCCGGTGCCGCAGTAGAGGACGCCCGACTCACGCAGGCAGGCGTCGTCCACTGCGGCGTTCCACATGCCAGTGGTCACGACCAGCTGGAGGCGCGGTAGCCGTTCCAGTACCGACCGGCCGAACGCGCTCCGTTCCCGCATGAGAACCAGAACGTCGAAATCGGTCAGCGTCTCCGCAAGGGCCGCCGGGTCGATGCGCTCATGGAAGAACACGACATCGACCCCTGGCCCGAGCGAATCCCAGACAGCGAAACCGCTGGCCCGGCGCTGATAGTCGTCCAGCACCGCAACCCTGGTGGTCGGCACGGCATGAAACCCTACCGGGATCCGGCGCGGCGCGCTGCGCGGCTATCGGCGCCGCTGGCCTGGGTTTAGCCGTGCACGCCCTGCAGGTGCCGGCCGCCCGCCATCTCGCGCTTGATCCACTTGTCGATGAGCTGGTCGCTCTCCCATGACGTGATGAGCGCGTAGCGGGGCCTGGGCCCGGGGTGCCAGACGACATGCCAGAGCCGCTCGGTGTCGATCATGAGCTGCAGGCCAGGGTGCAGCCGGATGCGCGACTCGGTGGCGGGATCCTCCTTGTCCTCGCGCAGGATGAACACGGACTGGCCCGCGGTGTCGTCCAGCTCGAGCCAGGACCGGATCACCCAGCCCGTGCCGTCCGGGTTGAGCCGGTTGTTGTCGTCACGGTGCAGCTGGCGCAGCGCTGTCGCCTCGTCGCTGGGGTTGAGCTTGATCACGCGCACCCGGCCGAAGTTGCCGCCGATGTTCTCGACGTAGCGGGCCAGGCTCGGCGCCAGCTTCCGGTTGACCGTCCACATCCCGTACTTGTCCGGCTTGCCGTGATCCCAGAACCCGCGGCAGTCCATCTCCCCCGTCGCCGACGCCAGTGGCGCGAAGTTCGTGTCACCGCCGCTCTTCCAGTCCATGTATTCCAGCGATTCCCATTCATCTGGCGAAATTCGCGGACCTTTGAAATCACCGAGTACGACGTAGCCCTTTTCCGTCATGATGTCGAGCTTGTTGTGCATGCTGTACCCCCGCCGTGGCTCGTATTTCAGGTCCGGACAGGCAGGCCCGGATGCGATTCCTATTTCCTGCGCGAAACCGGCTGACGCCGCCACTAGAGGCCGCTACCCAGGTCATGACGAGGTTTTTGACCAGCGGTTACGTCCCGGCGGGCTCAGAGAAAGCGACCACAACGGCACGGCAAAGCGGTAACCAAGAATTAATCAACGGGCGTGTCGACGCCGGGCATGCATGAGCGCCGGTCTAGCAGCCGCCGCGCAAGCGTTTAACGCAGCACGAGGTATGTCAGGCTGCCGAGCCCGGCCACCAGGCAGTAGATCGCGAACGGTGTCAGGGACCCGGACTGCCGGAAGTAGCGGACGAGGAACCGCACCGACAGGTACGCGCCGACGAACGACAGCACGCTTCCGACCAGGATCTGGCCGTGGATTCCGTTGCCCAGCGAGCCGAGCAAGTCCGAGGGGATCTTCAGCACCCCGGCGGCCAGGATCACCGGCGCGGAGAGCAGGAACGAGTAACGGACCGCGTCCTCTCGGGTCAGGCCCCGCGTCATCCCGCCGACCATGACGATGCCGTCCCGGCTGATGCCCGGCAGCAGGGCGAAGATTTGCGCAGAGCCGATCAGCACTGCCTGGAAGAAGCTCATGACCGACAGCCGCCCGTCGGACGCGATCGCCGCGGCGGTTTCCTCGTGGCGGTAGGCGCGCTGCCCGGACGCGTGACGGCCAGCGAGGCCGTGCCCGGCGGCCGTCTCCGGGGCCGCGAGATGTCCGGACGCGCGAACCTCCGCGGCTGCCGGAACCGAAGCGGGCACGGCCGTGCCCGCCGCTCGCCCGGTTGCACTGGCCGCCGAGGCCGCGAGACCGAGCGCTGCGGCACCCACCGCCGGTGCCGTGCCGCCCACCGCCCGTGCCGTGTCGCCTACCGCCCGTGCCGTGTCGGCCGCCGCCGTCACCGGGCTGGACCGGGCGTCGAGCCGGGCTCTCCGCAGTCGTTCCCCGCCCAGCAGGATCAGGCCGTTGATCGCCAGGAAGATGGCCGTCGGTATCGGCTTGCTGAAAACCACCCGGAACAGGTGCTCGAGCAACAGGCCCGCGATGCCGACTGGAATTGTCGCCAGGATGATCATCCAGGCGAGCCGCTGGTCGGGCGTCGCCACCCGGCGCTCGACCAGAGAGCTGGCGAAGCCGCCGATGATCCGCAGCCAGTCTCGCCAGAAGTACGCGATCATCGCCAGCGCCGTCGCCACGTGCAGTCCCACGATGAAGGCCAGGTAGGGCGACTCCCGCGCCGACACGTTCAGGTCTTGCGCCCAGCTGCCGCCGATCAGCGCCGGGATCAGCACGTTGTGGCCGAGGCTCGAGACCGGGAAGAGCTCGGTAACGCCCTGGATGAGCCCGACGACCATGGCCTCGGGATAGGTCATGTGCGACATGGGCTCCGCTTCCTCATGCTGGCTGGGATCGGACGACATCTACATGCGTGTAGATGATAACGGGCTCCATGGCCGCGCGCCGCCGGGCCGGCACTCTACACTGACTGGCAAGACCGCCCGGCAGATACCGGAACCGGCAAATCGACCAAGGACCAGACCGTGACCCAGGACTACGACCGGCAGACTCCCGGCAGTCCTCGGCGCGCGGCCGGCGAGCTGGAGGCCGCCGCGCTCGCGGTCCTGCTGGCGGCGGACCGCTCCCTGACGCCGGGTGAGGTCCTGGACCGGCTGGGTGGCGGGCTCGCGTACAGCACCGTGGTGACGATCTTGTCCCGGCTGCATGCCAAAGGCGTGCTCACCCGGCTTCGGTCCGGTCGCGCTTATTCGTACGCGCCAGTCGCTGACGAGCCGGGCCTGGCGGCGCGGCGGATGCGCGGCGTGCTGGACGCCGAAGCCGACCGGGCGGCGGTCCTGGCCCGTTTCGTGTCCGAACTGTCCGATGCCGACGAGCGCCTGCTCCGCCAGATGCTCGAAGACCAGGGAACGGCTAGCTGACGGCCCAGATGCACGTCCTCATCTGGCTGACGGCCCTGGTCATCCCGCTCATCGCGGCAGTGGCGGCTCGCCCGCTCGCTGACCGGCTGCCGCCGCGGACCGCGACGTGGCTGCTGGCATCCAGCGCGGTAGTACTGGCAGGAGCGAGCTGTGGCGTTCTCGGCGTCCTGGCATTGGCCGCGGCGGTCCGTATCCCGTTCGTCGACGTGATGGGCGGCATGTCACTGAGGGTGGTCAGTGATCACGACCCCGCCTCCCTCCCTGTGGGCATCCTCGCCGCGGCGCTGCTGGTAACGGCCGCAGCGGCGGCTGTCCGCGCTGCCTGGCTGCGGAGCGCCGCGC
>JBAUAR010000574.1:0-7846 GCA_049675875.1 Streptosporangiaceae bacterium | reverse complement strand
CCCCTGGGCTAGTCAGCCTTCGCTGGTCTCGGCGGCAGCCGTATCGCGGGTCGGCGCCGACTCGGCGGGCGCGTCGCCCGCCTCCGCCGGTGTGTCGCCGACGTCCGCCGACGTGTCGCCGGCCTTCGCGAGTGTGTCGCCGGCCTCTGCCGCGCGCTTTTCCGCCAGCGCCGCGAGCAGCCGTGCCATCTGGGCGGGCAGCGCGTCGAACGTCGCTGCCGCACCGGCCAGCGAGGCCTTCATGGCACCCGCCAGCTTCGCCAGCAGCACCTCCCTGGGCTCCAGGTCGGCGAGCTTGACGATGTCGGCCGGCTTCAGCGGCTTGCCGTCAAGCACGCCGCCCTTGATGACCAGCTGCGGGTATGTCCGGGAGAAATCGCGCAGCCCCCTGGCCGCCTCTACCGCGTCACCCTGGACGAATGCGATGGCCGACGGGCCCGCCAGCAGATCGGTGAGGTCCGTCGTGACCCCGGCCTGGCCGGCGGCGATCTTCGTCAGCGTGTTCTTGACCACCGAGAACTGCACGTTGCCGCCTAGCGCGTGGCGCAGCTCGCCTAGCTGGGACACGGTCAGACCGCGGTACTCAGTGAGCACCGCGCCCGCCGAGCTGCGGAACCGCTCTGCCAGATCGGCGACCGCGATCTCCTTGTCCGCCCTCGCCATGGGCCTCCCTTCGTCGTGGGCCAGCCCGTATGGCGAGCGCGCCCGGCTCTGTCTGTCCGGCAGTGTCTGTCCGGCAGTCGACTCGCCCGGCACAAAACGAACGCCCCGTACGCGGGCGCACGGGGCGGCGGCGGGACACCAGGTCCAGCTGCTAGCTCGGTCGCCTGCGTGGGCCGCCCGGATGCCCGGGCCTTCGGTCACCGCGCTCAGCGCGGCGACAACCGACGGTCTTTGGCTGTGTTCAGGGTAACTGGCAAGGCCGGGGCCGCAAAATCGGCGGCCCCGCTCGCCGGGATGAGGATGCTGGCTCGGTCAGGCGGGCTGGGCTTCGAATTCGGCCGTCAGGTCCCTCGTCAGGCCGGGGTCAACCTGGATGCCCGGCCCCATCGTGGTGGTGATGGCCACCTTCTTGACGTACCGGCCCTTCGCCGCGGCCGGCTTGAGCCGGATCACTTCGTCGATCGCAGCCGCGTAGTTCTCGACCAGATCCCGGTCCGGAAACGACGTCTTGCCAATGATCAGGTGCAGGTTGCTGTTCTTGTCAACCCGGAACTCGATCTTGCCGCCCTTGATGTCGGTCACGGCTTTTCCGACGTCCATGGTCACGGTGCCGGTCTTCGGGTTCGGCATCATGCTGCGCGGTCCGAGGATGCGGCCAAGGCGCCCGACCTTGCCCATCAGATCCGGCGTGGCGACGACGGAGTCGAAATCGAGAAAGCCGCCCTGGACCCGCTCGATCAGCTCGTCGGCGCCGACAAAGTCGGCGCCGGCCGCCCGTGCTTCCTCCGCGCGCTCGCCGGTCGCGAACACCAGGACGCGGGCCGTCTTGCCGGTGCCGTGCGGAAGGTTCACCGTGCCGCGGACCATCTGATCGGCCCTGCGTGGGTCAACGCCCAGCCGGAACGCCACCTCGACGGTCGCGTCGAACTTAGTCGTGGAGGTGTTCTTGGCCAGGGCCACCGCCTCGGCCGGCGTATACAGCCGCCCAGCCTCGACGAGCTCGGTTGCCTTGCGGTATGCCTTACTGCGCTGCATTGTCTCCTGCCTCTCCTACCGGTTCAGGGTGTGGTCAGCGGGTCAGCGCGTGACCCTGCCACTGGCCGCGCCGGGCAGCGCGGCCGGTTGTCGTGCCCTAATCGTGCCGGGCTCAGCCCTCGACCTTGATGCCCATGGACCGCGCGGTCCCGGCGATGATCTTCTCGGCCGCCTCGATCGAGGTCGCATTCAGGTCGGGCATCTTGACCTGGGCGATCTCCCTTACCTGCGCCTTCGTCATGGAGCCGACCTTGGTCTTGTGCGGCTCAGCGCTGCCCTTCGGCACGCCCGCCGCCTTCTTGATCAGCTCGGGGGCCGGCGGCGTCTTGGTGATGAAGGTGAAGGACCGGTCTTCGTAGATGGTGATCTCGACCGGGATCACGTTGCCACGCTGGTTCTCGGTCGCGGCGTTGTACTGCTTGACGAAATCCATGATGTTGACGCCGTGCGGGCCGAGTGCCGTGCCTACCGGCGGCGCCGGGGTGGCGGCGCCAGCGTTCAGCTGCACCTTGACGAGCGCGGCGACCTTCTTCTTCCTCGGAGCCATCTGCGGGTCTTACCTGTCTTTCCGTTGTCTAAAGTTTCGGGTGCTGACCGGTCCTGCTCAGATCTTGCTGACCTGATCGAAGGACAACTCGACCGGGGTCTCCCGGCCGAAGATCGAGACGAGGACCTTGAGCTTCTGGGTGTCCGAGTTGATCTCGTTGACCGTGGCCGGCAGCGACGCGAACGGGCCGTCCATTACGGTAACCGACTGGCCGATTTCGAAGTCTACGGCGGCCGCCCTGACGGCTTCGGCCTTCTTCGCGGCCTTCTCCTCCGGGACGGGGGCGAGCAGGCCCGCGACCTCGTCCAGGCTGAGCGGTGATGGCCGGCTGGACAGGCCCACGAAGCCGGTCACGCCCGGCGTGTTCCTGACCGCAGCCCATGACTCGTCGGTGAGGTCCATCCGCACCAGGATGTAGCCGGGCAGCACCTTCTCCTGGACCTGCTGGCGCTTGCCGGACTTGATCTCCATGACCTCGTGGGTGGGGACCTCAATCTGGAAGATGAAGTCCTCCATGTTCAGCGACTGGGTGCGGCTCTCCAGGTTGGTCCGCACCCGGTTCTCGTAGCCCGCGTAGGAGTGCACGACGTACCAGTCGCCTGGCATGGCGCGCAGCTCGACCTTGAACCGCTGCACCGGGTCGAGCTCTTCTTCGCCCGCTTCCCCGGCCTCGGCTGCTGCTGCCACTTCCCCGGCCTCGGCTGCTGCCACTTCCCCGGCCCCGGCAGCTGCTGCCACTTCCCCGGCCCCGGCCGTCGCTTCGCCGCTCGCCGGGGCAGCACCGTCCCCCGGCTCGTCGGCGGGCAGGCCAACGTCGGCTATGCCGCGCGCCTCGGCGCCGGTCGGCTCGTCAGCACCCAGCTGCCCGGCGGCCGGCTCCTCGGCCGCCGGATCGCCCAGCGGCAGTTCGGACTCGGACACGTTTCTCTTTCTCCCCTGCGCTCATGCTGCGCTCTCGGCCAGACCTGAGCGCGTCGGTACTGGCGCCGCGCACAGGCAAAACCTGTGATCATGCTGGCACGCTCGGTGCCGGTGCTGCTACTCAGCCGCCACGGTCAGCCGAAGAGCGCGATCACCAGCCTGGTAAACGCCACGTCCAGGCCTGTCACGATCCCGACCAGAATCAGGATGAAGATCAAGGAAACCGTCGTGTAGGTCACGAGTTCCTTGCGGGTCGGCCAGACAACCTTCCGGAGTTCGTCACGCACCTGCGTAACGAACTGCGCCGGAGTGGTCCGGTCTCGCCGCGCCGGGCGGCTGGGCTTCGCGGCCCTGTCGGGGGCCGGGCCACGCGTCTGAGTTGCCATGTCCTCACCTGAGCACTACGTCTTGCCGGCTGGTGCCGTTACTGCCCGCGCCTTGCACGGACCGTACTCGCAGGGCAGGAGGGACTCGAACCCCCAACCGCCGGTTTTGGAGACCGGAACTCTGGCCAATTGAGCTACTGCCCTCTGACGGCTCGTGCGGGCACGCACGGGCCACCCGTGGACGCCACCAGATGATGAAGTGTACGTGGTGGCGGACCGGCCGTCGAACCGCGCAGCTGAGCCCCCGGCGAGCCTGCGAGCGCACGCTGGGGTGCCGCTGGTGGCAGCATAGTCGCATGGCCTACGCACCCAGCAGAGTCTCTGCCCGCATCGGCGCCATCACCGAGTCGGCGACGCTCGCCGTTGACGCCAAGGCCAAGGCCCTCAAGGCAGCCGGGCGGCCGGTGATTGGCTTCGGCGCAGGCGAGCCCGACTTCCCGACCCCGGATTACATCGTCGAGGCAGCGCAGCGGGCCTGCGCGCAGCCGCGGTTCCACAAGTACACGCCCGCGGCCGGGCTGCCCGAGCTGCGCGAGGCAATCGCCACCAAGACCGCCCGCGATTCCGGCCTGGTAGTACCGGCTAGTCAGGTCCTGGTCACCAACGGCGGCAAGCATGCCGTCTATGAGGCGTTCGCTACCCTGCTCGACCCCGGTGCCGAGGTCCTGCTGCCCACTCCGTACTGGACGACCTACCCGGAGGCGATCACGCTGGCGGGCGGGGTGCCGGTGCCGGTTCGGACGGACGAGACCAGCGGTTACCGCGCCACGGTGGAGCAGCTCGAGGCGAGCTGCACCGCCCGGACCAAGGTGCTGCTGTTCGTCTCGCCGTCCAACCCGACCGGCGCCGTCTACCCGCCTGAGCAGGTAGCCGAGATCGGCCGGTGGGCGGCGGGCCGCGGGCTCTGGGTGATCACGGACGAGATCTACGAGCATCTGGTCTACGGCGACGCCCGGTTCGTGTCGATGCCCGTCGTCGCCCCGGAGCTTGCCGACACGTGCCTGGTCCTGAACGGGGTCGCGAAGACCTACGCGATGACTGGCTGGCGGGTGGGCTGGATGATCGGCCCGGCCGACGTGATCAAGGCGGCGGCCAACCTGCAGTCCCACCTCACCTCGAACGTCTGCAACGTCGCGCAGGCTGCCGCTCTCGCCGCCGTGTCCGGTGACCTGGCTGCCGTCGGGCAGATGCGCGCCGCGTTCGACCGGCGCCGGAAGGTGATGTCGGCCATGCTCAACGAGGTGCCGGGGGTGGTGTGCCCGGTGCCGGAGGGCGCCTTCTATTGCTACCCGTCTGTGCGGGGCGTGCTCGGCCGGGACATCGCCGGCCAGCGGCCGCAGACTTCGGCGCAGCTGGCCGAGCTGCTGCTGGACGAGGTCGACGTGGCCGTGGTGCCCGGCGAGGCGTTCGGGACCGACGGGTACTTCCGGCTGTCCTGCGCGCTTGGCGATGCGGACCTGGAGGAGGGCGTAGCCAGGGTCGCGAAGCTGCTCAGCTCGGCCCGCTAGGGCAGCGGCCGAGTCGGGCGCGCGGCCGCGTCGGGCTGGCACACTGAGCTGATGTCCCGGCCGATCGCCGCGCTCCCGAAGGCGCATCTGCACCTGCACTTCACGGGGTCGATGCGGCACGCGACGCTGGTCGACCTCGCCGGTCGGCACGGCGTGCACCTGCCCGAGGCGCTCGTGGCGGACTGGCCGCCGCAGCTGAGCGGCGCGGACGAGCGCGGCTGGTTCCGGTTTCAGCGGCTGTATGACATCGCCAGATCTGTCATCCGGACCGAGGCGGACGTACGGCGGCTGCTATTCGAGGTAGTGGCGGACGACCAGACCGACGGCTCGGGCTGGCTGGAGCTGCAGATCGACCCGTCCGGGTATGCGAACAGGTTCGGCGGCCTCACCCCGCTGCTCGAGCTTGTGCTGGATGCGGCGGCGGACGCCGCCCGTGCGACCGGCATCGGAGTCGGCATCATCGTCGCCGCCAACCGCACCAGGCACCCGCTGGACGCCCGCACCCTGGCGCGGCTCGCCGCCAGCTACGTCGGCCGCGGCGTCGTCGGCTTCGGCCTGAGTAGCGACGAGCGCCGCGGCACGATCGGCGAGTTCGTCCCGGCATTCCGGATCGCCGCTCGGGCCGGCCTGCGGTCGGTGCCGCACGGTGGCGAGCTGGCCGGTCCGGCCAGCGTCCGAGCCTGTCTGGACGAACTGCACGCCGATCGCGTCGGCCACGGTGTCGCGGCCGCCCGGGATCCGGACCTGCTCCGCCGCCTCGCCGCGGCCGGAGTAACGCTTGAGGTCTGCCCGACGTCGAACGTGGCGCTGGGCGTCGCCTCCACGCAGCGCGACGTGCCGCTGCGCGAGCTGCTGCAGGCCGGCATCCCGGTCGCGCTCGGCGCCGACGACCCGCTGCTGTTCGGCCCGCGGCTGGCCGCGCAGTACGAGCTAGCCAGGCACGTGCACGGGATGGCCGACGGGGAACTCGCCCAGCTGGCACGGATGTCGGTGAGCGGCTCGGCCGCGCCGGCCGACGTGCAGAAACGGCTGCTCGCGGGCATCGACGCGTGGCTGGCCGCCCCGGCGGCCGGCGCCTGATTCCGCACTCTCCGTCGACTTCGCGCTGAGCTGGGTGATATGCCCTGCCATCCGGGCGCGAAGTCGACGGAAAGTCCGACCGGCGGCGGTACCGGGCGGGCGCTACAGCGACACGCCCACCAGGGTCGGCTCGGCGGCCAGTTCCACGCCGAACGCGTCGCGCACGCCGGCCCGGATCGCACTGGCCAGCCGGACCAGGCTGGCCGTGCTCACCCCGCCGGGGTTGGTCAGCGCCAGCGTGTGCTTGGTCGAGATGCGAGCACCGTCCAGGTCGTCTGCCAGCCGGAACCCCCGCCGGAACCCGGCGTGCTCGATCAGCCAGGCAGCAGACAGCTTCACGGCGCCGTCGGCCGCGGGCCAGTGCGGAAGCCCGCCGGCGTCGGCCAGCCGCGCGGACAACTCGCCGAACTGCGCCGCCGGCACGACCGGGTTGGTGAAAAACGAGCCGGCGCTGCGGGTATCGGGGTCGCTGTCGTCGAGCACCATGCCCTTGCCGCGCCGCAGTTCCAGTACCGCCTCGCGGGCATCAGCCAGCGGCACCCGGCTGCCCTCGGTGACGCCGAGCAGCCGGGCCAGCTCGGTGTACCGGACCGGCGCCGACAGCGGGCTGGCCGCCAGCGCGAACGTGACGTCCAGCACGACGAACCTGCCGGTCGCCGCCCCGGGCCCGGCGCCGGCGGCCACGTCACTCGCCGCCCCAGCCGCGGCCTGCCTTTTGAACATGCTGGTCCGGTAGCCGAAGTCCAGGTCGGCGTGACCCAGCCGGACTATCTCGCCAGCCAGCCGGTCGTACGCCTGCACCGCTGTGATGGTTTCCGCGACCTCCTGGCCGTAGGCGCCAACGTTCTGGATCGGGGTCGCGCCGGCGCTGCCAGGTATGCCGGACAGGCACTCAAGGCCGGAAAGGCCCTCGGCCAGGCACCGTTGGACCATCTCGTCCCAGTCCTGCCCGGCTGCGGCCGTCACCGCGACCGCGTCGTGGTCGGCCGCGAAAGCCAGCCCGGCGGACGCGGCCCGCACCACCATGCCGGGGAAGCCAGCGTCGGCGACGACCAGGTTGCTGCCGCCGCCGAGCACGAGGAGCGGCTCGCCGTGCCGGTCAGCGCCCGCCACAGCGGCGACGAGATCCGCGGCGCTGCTTGCCACGCTAAACCGCCATGCGGGGCCACCAAGGCGGAGCGTCGTGTACTCAGCCAGCCGGGCCTGCTCGGTCGTCAGCACTGCAGCTCTCCTCAGCGGGGAACGCGGGTGACGCGGGCCGACGCCGCTGGCGCGCTGGCGGCCGCGTCAGTCCAGCATGCCGTACCTGGCAGGGACCGCCGACCGCGGGACGCGGCGGTCAGCCGGAGGAGGCCAGCTCGAGCTCGTCGGCAGCATCCGCGTCCACGCCGAGGTCATCCGTCGCCACCGCGCCGAGCGCGGTCTGACGGCCGCGCACGCACCAGTCGTAGGCGGCGACGGTCTCGCGGGCGATCCGGCTGAGGTCGTACCGGGACCGGGCCCGGTCTACGGCCGCGATTCCCAGCGCTTCCCGCTGCACCGGCCTGGCCTGCAAAGCGCGGATCCGGTGCACGAGCATGGCGGGGTTGTCCGGGGCCACGAGCAGGCCCGTCACGCCGTCGACGACCGCGTCGGTCAGCGCGCCGACGGCGGGCACGACCACCGGCAGCCCGCACGCCATGGCCTGCAGCGCCGCAACGCCGGCC
>JBAUAR010000573.1:0-1604 GCA_049675875.1 Streptosporangiaceae bacterium | reverse complement strand
AAACCATCAACCCCGACACCGGCGAACTCCTGACCGCGACCGCCTGACATCACCCGAAGAACCCGGCGACGCTGACGCGCCGCCGGGAGCTGCCGCGCGCCCAGCCAAGGTCCTATTTTCGGACCAGGGTGGCTTCGAGCCTTTCGGCGAGCTCGGCGCGTCCCTCCAACACGCTGCGGTAAGCATCTCGGCCGGCGGGGTCTGGTGTCAATGCGCAGGTCACCGAGGCCCGCCGAGAGCGCGAGAGCTGAGCAGGTAGCGCAGTAGCACGACGTCGCCGATCTGACGTGACTCGGCAAGTGTCATCCGATGGGCGGAGTCCCAGGGAAATGCGGCGGCGCCGACGAATCGCGGAGCATCGAGGTCGCCGACGAAGAACGGAGCGATCACTAGCTGCAATTCGTCTGCGAGGCCAGCCGCGAGGAACTGGGTGTGGGTATTCTGCCCGCCTTCCACTAGCAGCCGCCGGATGCCCCGGGCTGCCAGATCAGTCACCACGGTAACCAGATCGAGCGGACTGCCCGCGTCGATGACCGACGTCGACGGAACCATGCTCAGCCTGTCCCGGCCGGCCCCGACCGCCGGGCTGGCGCAATAGACCAGCTTGCAGACGTCGGCGCCCCCGGCGGTGAAGAAGCTGGCCTGAGGGTCGAGATTGCCCGACCCAGTGATCGTTACCTTGGCAGGGCTCACAGGCAAGCCGCGTTCCTGCCGGGCGGACCGGCGCCGCGCGGAGCGCACCAAAAGTCTCGGGTTGTCGTGGCGGATGGTGGTCGCGCCAACCAGAACTGCATCGGCCAAAGCCCGCTGACCATCGACCCGGTCAAAGTCATCATTGTTGGACAGCAAGAGCCGAGCGGTACTCGTGTCGTCGATGTAGCCGTCAACGGACATAGCGCAGCTGAGCACAACATAAGGCCGCTCACTAACGCCGGACGTGGTGGTCACACCTCATCGATATCGATGGCCGAGAACCTAATGCAACTTATCCCGGCACGCGCGTCACCGCGCGGCGCCGGGGCAGCAACGGCGCCGTCGCCGTCCCCCCGGGGGCAACCGGACTCGCCCTCGCGGCCGCGCACCGTAGGCTCGGGTGCCATGCCCTGGGCTGGACTGCGGCTAGCGGTCACGTTGCTGACGGCCGTGCCACTGCCCGGTGGCAACCGACACGATGACCAGCCGGACGGCCGCGCGGCGCCCGATCGCCGCGCCATCGCCGCTGCCATGTACCTCGCGCCGGTGGTGGGCCTCGCGCTCGGCGGTGTGGCGGCCGGCGTCCTGATCGGCTGCCGGGCGGGCCGAACCGGGCCGCTACTCGCGGCCGCCCTCGCCATCGCCGTGCTCGCCGCGCTGACGAGGGCCCTGCACCTCGACGGTCTCGCCGACACCGCCGACGGGCTGGGCAGTCGGCTGCCCGCCGGACCGGCCCTCGCAGTCATGAAGAAGTCGGACATCGGCCCGTTCGGCGTGGTGGCGCTCGTGCTGACGCTGCTGGTGCAGGTCAGCGCCCTGACTCAGGCCGAGCGCGTTGGCCGCGGCCCGCTCGGCATCGTCGTTGCGGCGGTCGCGGCCCGGCTGGCGATCACGCTGGCCTGCCGCCGCGG
>JBAUAR010000572.1:0-12043 GCA_049675875.1 Streptosporangiaceae bacterium | reverse complement strand
GCCGCCAGCGCCGACAGCGTGACGGTCTCATCGGTTGCGAGCGGCGCGGCCAGCGCGGCGACGCCGTGGGTGTCGAGGAAGGCGGTATCGGTCTGCCCGGCGAGGAACACCGGGTGCCGGAGCACCCGCACGAGCAGGTTCCGGTTCGTCACCAGCCCGTGGATCTTCGCTTCGGCCAACGCGGCAGATAGCACGGCGGCAGCCCGCTCGCGGTCAGGCGCCCACGAGATCACCTTGGCCAGCATCGGGTCATAGTGCGCTCCGATACTGCTGCCGGCGACGACGCCGGAGTCAAGCCGGATCGCGGGCACACACGCGGCGCGGCGGCCTGATGGCACCCGGAAGTGAACCGGGCGGCCGGGCAGCTCGATCCGCCACAGCGTGCCGCTCTGCGGCTGCCAGCCTGCCGCCGGGTCCTCGGCGTACAGCCTGGCCTCGATGGCGTGGCCCGTCGGTGGCGGCGGTTCCGGCGCCGGCAGCGGCCGCCCCGCCGCAATGTCCAGCTGCAACGCGACCAGGTCCAGGCCAGTCGTGCACTCGGTCACCGGGTGCTCGACCTGAAGGCGCGTGTTCATCTCGAGGAAGTAGAACCGGCCGGTCTCGTCGGCGAGGAACTCAACAGTGCCGGCGTTGCGATACCCGGCCGCTTGCGCCGCCCCGCGGGCGGCGGCAAACAGTCGCTCGCGCAACTTCGGCAGGCGCTGCACGAGCGGCGATGGCGCCTCCTCGATGATCTTCTGGTAGCGGCGCTGAATGGAGCACTCCCGCTCGCCGACCGCCCAGACCGTGCCGTGGCCGTCGGCGAGTATCTGCACCTCGATGTGCCGCCCGGCGGCCAGGTAGGGCTCGCAGAACACGGCCGGGTCACCGAATGCCGACGCGGCTTCGGACCTGGCGGCGGCCAGCGCCGAGGGCAGGTCAGAGAGCGCGCGGACAATGCGCATGCCGCGTCCGCCGCCGCCCGCCGACGCCTTAATGAGCACCGGCAGGTCTGCGGCTGTGAGCGACTCGGGGTTTAGCTCGGGCAGCACCGGCACGCCCGCGCCCGCCAGCAGCCGCTTGGCCCGGATCTTGCTGCCCATCGCGTCGATCGCCTCGGGCGGCGGCCCGATCCAGGTCAGGCCCGCCGCCAGCACCAGGCGCGCGAACTCGGCGTTCTCCGACAAGAACCCGTAGCCGGGGTGCACCGCATCCGCGCCGGTCCGCACCGCGGCGCCCACCAGCAGGTCCGCGCGCAGGTACGTGTCGGCGGGCGCCGCGCCCGGCAGCCGCACCGCTGCGTCCGCCTCGGCCACGTGCGGCGCGCCTGCGTCCGGATCGGAGTACACGGCGACCGTCGACATCCCGAGCTCCCGGCAGGTCCGGAACACCCGGCGGGCGATCTCGCCCCGATTGGCCACCAGTACCCGGTTCAGCACGGCAGCCGCCTCGCCGTCCTGTCCCGCATTGCTCGGCATGGGTGTGAGTTTTCTATGGCTCCACGGGCTGTTGCCGATTCGGCCCGTCCAGCCATAGAAAACTCACACCCATGAGCCGCATCAGGCAGCGGAGCGCGGCGCAAAGCAGGCATAGCACTCACATCCGGAACACGCCGTAGCCGGCCGCGCCGCGCACCGGCGCGCCGTGGATCACCGACAGGCACAGTCCGAGCACCGTGCGGGTGTCCCGCGGGTCGATGATGGCGTCGTCGTAGATGCGTCCGGACAAAAACATCGGCATCGACTCCGCCTCGATCTGCGCCTCGACCGCCGCCCGCATCGTCGCATCCGCATCCTCGTCGAACGGCCGGCCCGCCGCCTGCGCTGCCGCTCGGGACACGATCGACAGCACCCCGGCCAGCTGCGCCGGGCCCATTACCGCCGACTTCGCGCTCGGCCAGGCGAACAGGAACCGGGGCTCATACGCTCGCCCGCACATGCCGTAGTGCCCCGCGCCGTAGGAGGCGCCGAGCAGGATCGAAATGTGCGGCACCGCCGAGTTGGAGACCGCGTTGATCATCAGGGCGCCGTGCTTGATGATGCCCGCCTGCTCGTAGGCCGCGCCCACCATGTAGCCGGTGGTGTTGTGCAGGAAGATCAGTGGCGTGTCGACCTGGTTGGCGAGCTGGATGAACTGCGCTGCCTTCTGCGACTCGGCGCTGAACAGGATGCCTTGTGCGTTCGCCAGGATCCCAACCGGATAGCCGTGCACGCGCGCCCACCCTGTCACCAGACTGGGGCCGTAGGACGGCTTGAACTCGTCGAAGTCCGAGCCGTCGACCACGCGTGCGATCACTTCCCGCGGGTCGAAGGGCAGCCGCAAGTCGCCTGGCACGATCCCGGCTAGCTCCTCGCCGTCGAGTAGCGGCGGCTCCCCCTGGCCGGCGGGCACCGGACCGAGCTTGCGCCAGTTCAGCCGTGCCACGATCCGGCGACCGATTCGGAGCGCGTCTGCCTCGTCTTCGGCAAGGTAGTCGGCCAGCCCGGACTGGCGCGCGTGCATCTCCGCGCCGCCCAGCGACTCATCGTCGGAGTCCTCGCCGGTGGCCATCTTGACCAGCGGCGGCCCGCCGAGGAACACCTTGGATCGCTCGCGGATCATCACCACGTGGTCGGACATGCCGGGCAGGTACGCACCGCCCGCCGTGGAATTGCCGAACACAATGGCGATCGTCGGGATGCCTGCCGCCGACAGCCGGGTCAGGTCCCGGAAGGTGCGGCCGCCGGGGATGAAGATCTCCTTCTGCGTCGGCAGGTCAGCTCCGCCGGACTCGACCAGCGAGATCACCGGCAGCCGGTTGGCCAGTGCGATGTCGTGCGCGCGGAATGTCTTGCGTACCGTCCACGGATTGCTGGTACCGCCGCGCACGGTGGGATCGCTGGCCGAGATGAGAACCTCGGTCCCCGCAACGACCCCGATGCCAGTCACGACGCTGGCGCCGACAGCAAAGTCTGTCCCCCACGCCGCCAGCGGGGATAGTTCGAGGAACGGGGTGTCTTCGTCCAGCAGCAACTCGATCCGCTCGCGCGCGAGGAGCTTGCCCCGGGCCCGGTGCCGGTCGGTGTACCTCGGACCGCCGCCCGCAATCGCTTTCGCGTGCTCGGCCTCGATCTCGGCGAGCTTGACGAGCATCGCGTCCCGGTTCGCCTGGTAACCCCCCGATTGCGGGTCGAGCGCGGAGCGCAGCGCCGTCACGGTGTATCTCCGGGGGGCGACCCCCGGACCCCCGCGCGAGCATCCCCGGCGGCCGGCCCGCGGACCCCCGCGCGAGCATCCCCGGCCGGCGGCACACGGGCTCCGGCCAGGAGACTCTCGGGCACGTCGACCTCGCGGGACCGCAGCCACTCGCCGAGCGCCTTGGCCTGCGGGTCGAACCGCGCGGCCGCTGCGACTCCCTGACCCAGGATGCCCTCGATCACGAAGTTGACCGCGTGCAGATTCGGCAGCAGGTGCCGCTGCATCGGCAGCCCGGCCGCCTCCGGCAGCATCTCGCGCAGCATGTCCACGGTCAGCGCGGCAGCCAGCCACGGCCAGGCCGCGACGTCGCGGACCCACACGCCGACGTTGGCGTCGCCGCCCTTGTCGCCGCTACGGGCGCCGGCCACCAGGCCGAGCGGCACTCGGCGCACGGGCCCCACCTCGGTCCACGATGCCGCTTGGGCCGGCTCGGCCGGCTCAAGCGGCATCGTGACAGGCGGGTCGATAACCGTCGTCCACGAATGGTCCGGTAGTCGCACGAGTTGCCGCACCTGCGCACGGTCGAGGTAGCCAGCCGTGAAAACGCCGTACGGCTGCGCGTCAGCCGGCGGCGCCGTGAGGTGGAAGCCCGGATAGCTCGCCAGCGCCAGCTCAACGGCCGTGCTCGAGAACGTCCGCCCGATCGCCTTGGGATCGCTGTTGCGGACCACGCACCGCAGCGTCGCGCTCGCCTGTTCCTCGGTTGCCGCGTCGGCGTGGTCGGTGCGCGCCAGCGTCCAGCCAGCATCTTCCGGCACGACGCCCGCGAGCTGGCTGCGGACCAGCGCGGCCTTGGCATCAATGTCGAGCCCGGTGAGCACGAACTCGACCTCGTTGCGGTAGCCGCCCAGGTAGTTCAGCGACACCTTGAGGGTCGGCGGCGGCGGCTCACCGCGGACGCCGGTGATGGCGACCCGGTCCGGGCCGTCCTGGCGCAGCTGGACGGTGTCCAGCCGCAGCGTCGCGTCCGGTCCGGGGTAGCGCGGCCCGCCGACCTCGTAGAGCAGCTGCGCGGTAACCGTCCCGACGGTGACGGCGCCGCCGGTGCCTGCATGCTTGGTGATGACGCTGGACCCGTCGGGGTAGACCTCCGCGATCGGGAAGCCGGGGTGGCGCAGGTCGGCGATCTCGGTGAAGAAGGAGTAGTTGCCGCCGGTCGCCTGCGCCCCGCACTCGATCACGTGACCGGCCGCCATGGCCCCGGCCAGCGCGTCGAAGTCGTCCAGGGCCCAGTCGAACCGCGCCGCCGCCGGGCCGACGACCAGGGATGCGTCGGTCACCCGGCCGGTGACGACCACGTCGGCTCCTGCCTGCAGGCAGGCGGCGATGCCCCAGCCGCCCAGGTAGGCATTCGCCGCGACCGGCTCGCCGTAGCCAAGCTCGGCCGCACGCGGCCACAAGTCGTCACCGCTGACGTAGCCGATCTTCGGGCGGAGGCCGAGCCGCTCGGCGAGCTGACCGACGGCCGCGGCGAGGCCAGCAGGATTCAGCCCGCCGGCGTTGGTCACGATGGCGACGCCCTTGTCCAGCGCCAGTCCGAGACAGTCGTCCAGCTGCCGGAGGAATGTGCGCGCGTAGCCCAGCGAGGAATCGCGCAGCCGGTCCCGGCCGAGGATCAGCATCGTCAGCTCGGCCAGGTAGTCGCCGGTCAGCACGTCGAGGGCGCCGCCCTCGAGCATCTCGCGCATCGCCGAGGACCGGTCCCCGTAGAACCCGGACGCGTTCCCGATCCGGACCGGCGCGGGCTCAGCCACTGCGCGTGCCTCCGATCGGATCACCCGGCGAAGCGCTACTGACGCGCCCGCCACCAGCAGAGCGCCTGGAAACCGAGCTTAGGTGATCGCTCTGCGACGGCACGATGGCCTCCGCGAGCAAGGTAGTCAACTACTTTGATTGTCAATCCACGGGACGGTATCGTCCGCAGGCCTGCAGAGCGTCGTGACTGACCGGCCGCCGCCGGCCACCTGGCCAGAATTCTGGCTCGAGGTAGCAAGGAAGGCCAGACTCTGGATGCGCTCCCGGTGGCACGCCGACGATCAGTCCGGCTTGGCGCCGGCCGCGTTGCTGGTCATCGCCGCCGCCTCGGCATTTTCGTACGCCTGGCGAGCTACCCGCCCGGTCAACATCGAGATCTACTACGCTGCCGCGGCGCGCAGCATGACGCTAGGCCCGTCCAACTTCTTCTTCGGCGCGTTCGACCCGGCAGCAACGGTGACCACCGACAAACTGCCGGGCGCGTTCTGGCTGCAGGCAATCTCGGTCGGACTGTTCGGGGCGCACCCGTGGGCGCTGGTGCTGCCGCAGGTCATCGAGGGCACCCTGACCGTGCTCGTGCTGTACCGGGTGATCCGCAAGCTGGCCGGCCCGGCGGCAGGTCTCGTGGCGGCCGCCGTCCTCGCGATCTCGCCTGCGACCGTCGCGCTGAACCGCGGCAACATCTCCCACACGCTGATGATCCTGCTGGCTGTGCTCGCGGCCGACTCGATCGTCACCGCCATCCGCACCGGCGGCTGGCGGCCGCTCCTGCTCGTGGGCGGGTGGGTTGGCCTGGCCTTCCAGGCGAAGATGATCGAGGCGTGGCTGCTGCTGCCTGCACTTGCGGCCTGCTACGTCACTGCGGCGCCGGGGGACTGGCTGCGCCGGACGTGGCGCTGCGGCGCGATGCTGCTGCTCGCCGTGGCTGTCGCGGTCAGCTGGATGAGCCTGGTCACGATCTGGCCGTCCGCCGACCGGCCCTACATCGACGGCAGCACCAGCAACTCACCGTTCCAGCAGGTCTTCGTCTACAACGGCTTCGGCAGGCTCGACCAGGCGACACCCGACCAGCTCGTGAACCGGACCATCAAGCTCGGGATCCCGATCGCGCCGTCGCCGTCCTGGCAGCGGCTGCTGACAGGCGATCTCGGTCGCGACACCAGCTGGCTGCTGGCCGCCGCAGTCGTCGCGCTGCTCGCCGGCCTGGCCGCCCGGCGCCGCGCACCGCGTACCGACCTGGCCCGGGCAGGGCTGCTGCTGTGGGGCACCTGGCTGGTGACGCTCTTCGCCGTCTTCTCAGCGGCCACCACCATCAACACCTACTACACCGCCGCGCTGTCGCCGGTATCGCGAGCCTGCTGGCCATCGGACTCTCACTCGCCTGGCGACAGCGGACGAGCGTGACGTGCTGGCTCGCCATCGCGGTGGCTGTGCTCGCGACCGGCAGCTACGCGTCCTGGCTGCTGCCGCCAACTGGCACAGGCCTGCCGTCCTGGCTGCGACCAGCGCTGGCGGCGCTGACCGGGGCGGCTATCGTTGGCCTCGGTCTCGCCGCCTGGCGCCGCCGCGGCGTGGTGGTTGCCGCGATCGCCATGACGCTTGCTGCCGCAGCCGCGCTCGTGGTCCCCGCGGTAGCCGCGGCTGCGATCGTGACGAGCGGCCTCGGCCCGTTCGAGACGCCGTTCGAGCCGGCCAGGGAGACCGCTGACATCACGGCGTTCCTGTCCGCGGGCTTCGAGATCCAGCCGGCCCTGGCCGCGCTGGAGAAGGGCAGCTCGTACGAGGTCTACCTGATGGCGACGCAGACGGCAGTGCTGGCCGCGCCGTTCATCTGGGCGAGCGGCCGCGAGGTCGTGCCAATCGGCGGATTCACCGGCACGATCCCCGAGCCGACGCTGGGCACGCTGCGGCACCTGATCGATGCTGGCTACGTCCGCACGTTCCTGCAGTCACCGACAACGACCGATCCAAGGCTGACCTGGATCGCCCGGCACTGCCTGCGCATCAAGCCGCGCTCGACCGGCCAGCGTGCAGTGCTACCGGTAGCCGTCTACTTCTGCCTCGGCTAGCCACGGCTGCCTCGGCAGTCCGCCGTGTCGCGGTCGGCCGCTGTGGCGGGTTCACGTCGCCGAGCCGTGCCGTTACTAGGTCCGCGGCGGCCGTTTCCCGGCTGGCCGCCGCGGACCCAGTCGGCACCGAAGGCGTGCGAGTCGCATGGTGATTGACCCCGCGGTGAACCGTCTGCGAACAGCACATGGGAGTTGCGGGAAGTGACGGTGACGCGCATCGACGGGATCCGTGAGACAGGCGAACCTTTAGGCAGACCAGGTAGCCGGCAGGCACCGGCCGTCATTGACGAAGGAGCGGCATGAGAGTTACTCGCCTTCGGCTCCGCAACCGGCGCCTGGCCGTGGCGGCCTCGCTGGCCGCGGTAGCCGGCTCGATCTCGATCTTCGCTATCCCTGCGGCGGCCGACGCCGCCCCCGGCTTCGGGGTGGGCCACAACCTGCTGACCCGGGGGAACCTGCTGGTGACCACTGGGGTCTGGACGACCAACGCCGACATCACCGCCGGCACAACCCAGCTGCCTCCGGGCTGCGCTCCCGCCAACCCGGCCTTCGTCACCTGCGGAACGGCGGTCGCCCCCGGTACCTATCCGATCGTGTTTAACAACGATGCCGCTGACGCGAGCTTCGGCGTGACCGAGCCGATCGTGCTCGACGAGTTCAACCCGTACGACGGTCGCTTGGTCAAGGCAGTGACGGTCCCGGACAACCCTGCCGACGGCGACTACCTGACTACGAGCTTCTCGTCCAAATCCGAGCTGGCAATCAACCAGTCGACCGACGGCAGGTACGACACCTTCGTGGGCTACGTGGCGTCGCCTGGCACCGTCGACGCCTCGAACGCCAATACCCCCGGCGAGATCGACCCGACCATCGCCGACTCGGCCACGCCGGTGTACCGGGCTGTGGCCCAGGTGAACGGCGCCGGCCACTTCGAGTTCACCGAAACCAACGCCTTCAGCGGCGACAACGGCCGGGCGGCGATCCTCGACCCCGAGGATGGTCCGGGCGGCACTATCTTCGCGGTGGGTAACGCGGGGAACGGTGCCAACCCCGAGCCGGCTGCCGTGATCAACGGCGCCGGGTCGCAGATCCTCACTCCGGCCAGCGAGCCGGAAATTGCCCAGAACCCCGGCACCCCGACCCCGTTCGGGAACTTCAACGTCACCGAACTGGGTTCCGCTGCCGACAAGTCCGGCAAGGACAACAACTACCGGGGCCTGGCCGTCTACGACGGCGTCGTCTACTTCACCAAGGGCTCGGGCAGCAATGGCGTCGACACCGTCTACTTCGCCGACCCCAACGGATCGGCCACAGCAGCGGGCGGCGTGGGTCTCCCGTCGAACTCGGAGACGCTGCCGAGCGCGTCCAGCTGGACGGCGCCGGCGTACAGCACCAGCGACGCTGCCCTCGGTCTGAGCGCCAAGAACCCGGGCCTGACCCCGACCAACGCCTACATACTCAAGGGCTTCCCGATCGCGAGCGCCAAGACCGCGACGGATGCATCTGACTACCCGTTCGGCCTGTGGTTTGCTAACCCGACCACGCTCTACGTGGCCGACGAGGGCGCCGGCGACAACACCTACGACGCCACGACCAACACCTACACGGCAGCCGCCGCTTCGACTACCGCCGGCCTGCAGAAGTGGTCGTTCAACTCATCGACCGACGCATGGCAGCTCGATTATGTGCTGCAAACCGGCCTCAACCTGGGCACCCCGTACCGCGTCGCCGCAGACCGGCAGGGTAACCAGTACCCGACCGGGTTGAACAACACCGACAGCGGAACCGGACTGCCGTGGGCTCCGTCCACCGACGGCCTCCGTGGTCTGACCGGTCGGGTCAACCGCAATGGAACGGTCTCGCTGTGGGCTACTACCTCGACGGTGAGCGGGTCAGGCGACCAGGGCGCCGACCCGAACAAGCTGGTCGAGATCACCGACAACCTGCGTGCCGGTACGGCCAGCCAGGTGAGCTACGAGCGGTTCCGCACCGTGCTGCAGCCGACTGACGGCCTGGTCGTCCGCGGCGTCGCGTTCACGCCGGGCACCCCGCTGACCGACGGCAACAACACCAGCCCTCAGCCGCCGTTCCCGCACGAACCGTCGCGCCTACTCGCCGGGCGCGAGGAGAGCTGACCTCCGGATAACAACGCCGACGCAGGCAGTTGGGGAGTCCCGCCAGCGTCAATACATGTTGACAGAGCCATAGCGTCAACATATATTGACGCTATGACGAACGAAGTCGCTCTGGCTGAGGCGGCGAGCGGACAGGACCCGGCCGCGGGGCTGCGCGCCGCGCGGGCGCTGCGTGAGCTAGCCGAGCGGCTCGAGACGCTGCAGGTTCAGAACGCGCGCGAGCACGGCTGGTCCTGGCAGGAGATCGCCGTATTCCTCGGCGTCAGCAAGCAGGCAGTGCACAAGAAGTACAGCGGACTGCTGGCAGCGATTGGCCCAGGTGGCGCGTTCCGGGGCCGCCGGGGTGCCGCGGCGGGAGTCGGGGGGTCGTCCCCCCGAGCCAGCACTGCGGGGGGAGTCGGGGGGTCGTCCCCCCAGGCCAGCACTGCGGGGGGAGTCGGGGGGTCGTCCCCCCGAGCCAGCACTGCGGGCGTTCCGGGGGCTGGCTCGGAGGCTCACAACGGAGATGACGATGTTTGAGCGATTCGCGCAGACGGCGCGCCAGGCGGTCGTCGACGCTCGGCAGGAAGCGGCCTGGGCCGGGCAGGACAAGGTCCGCAGCGAGCACGTCCTGCTCGGCCTGCTGCGCGAGCCCGGCCCAGCCGCGGACGCCCTGGCTGCCGCGGGGGTCGACGCCGCGTCGCTGCGGGCACGACTGTCACGGGGCGACCACGAGGCGCATGTGGGCCTAGACGCCGACGCGCTGTCCATGCTCGGTATCGACCTGGACGCGGTGCGGCGTGCGGCGGACGCAGCGTTCGGGCGCGGCGCACTCGACGGGGCCAGGGTGCCGGGGCGCGGCAGGCTACCGTTCGCCCCGGATGCAAAGCAGACGCTCGTCGGGGCGGCTCGCAGTGCCGTGCGCCTCAGCCATCGGCAGATCACATCCGGGCATCTGCTGCTCGGCATCCTCGATCAGCGGCGCAACGGCGCGCTCGAGGCGCTGGATCAGGCCGGCGCGGACCCCGAGGCGCTGCGCGCCGACGTCCTGCGCCGACTGAGCGAGCAGCCCGCTAGCTGAGGCCAGCGCCTAGCTGAGGCCAGCGCCTAGCTGAGGCCAGTGCCCAGCTGAGGCCAGTGCCCAGCTGAGGCCAGTACCTAGCTGAGGCCAGTGCCTAGCTGAGGCCACCGGCCAGCGCGACGACAACGCCGATCGCCGCTGCCGCAAGGATCGCGGGCACCACTCCGCGCCGCAGTACCAGCAGCCAGCCCGCCGCCAGCACCAGCACCGCGACCTGCCAGATCTGAGTCAGCCCGAGCCCGAGAGTGATCGCCGCCCCGGCGATAGCGCCGATAGCGGCCGGACCAGCGCCGCCCAGGAACGCCCTAGCCACCGGGCTGCGCCGGAACGCGTCGAAGTGCCGGCCGCCAGCCATGACGAACGCGAACGAGGGGGTGAACGCAACGAGCACGGCGAGCAGGCAGCCCGCCACTCCGGCGGCGGCGTAGCCGACCACGCCCACGGTCAGCACCACCGGGCCCGGTGTGACCTGGCCCAGCGCGACGGCGCTGAGGAACTGCGCCGTGGTCATCCAGTGATACGTGTGCACCGCGTCGTGCTGCATGAGCGGGATGATGACGAAGCCGCCGCCGAAGGACAACGCGCCAACCTTGACCGCAACCCACGCCAGCGAGCCGAGCCCGCCCACCGCGATCGCCTTGACCGCTAGTGGCACGAGCGTGGCACCCGGTCCCCTCGTCCGGTCGCCGCCGTCCGGGCGGGCCGGCTCCGCCGGACTTTGCTCCTCGCGTCGGGCCCGGATCGCCAGCCACTCGAGCAGGCCGCACCCGAGCAGCACCACGACCAGGAACTCACCGGCCAGGTTCGCCGCAACGGCGCCGGCCAGCAGGTAGCCGATCCAGCGTGCGCGAGCCTGAACCGCCCGGCCCGCCCGCCGCCAGCTCGCGGGCATGAGCCCCGCGGCCGCCGCCACAGCGATGGCCGGCACGGATGCCCCTGCCCCGTCCGCCGCGCCGGTCAGCCAGGCAGGCGGCGCGTGCTGCAAAAACAGCGCGGACAGGCCCAGGATGATGACGAGGCCCGGCACGATGAAGCAGACGCCGGCAACAATCGCGCCGAACGCGCCGGCCAGTCGCCAGCCGCAGAAGATCGCCAGCTGCGTCGAGGCCGGCCCGGGCAGCAGGGATGTGGCAGCGATGCCATCCTCGAACTCGGCCTCCGACAGCCAGGCGTTCCGCTGCACACACAGCCTGCGCAGCAGTGCAATGTGGGCGGGCGGCCCGCCGAAGCCGGTGATCCCAATCCGGGTCCACTCCCGCGCGATCACCGAGAGCGGAACGGGCTGCGTTGTCGCCGCCGCCGTCGTCTGCTCGGGTGGCTGCACGCAGGGCCCCTTCCGGATCCGCCGACATCGCCCGCACTGAGGCTAACGACCGGAAAGGCTGAGCGGATGGAGCCGGCGGCAGGCTGTCCGGATCGCGGCACGATGTGACCGATCCGGCGTGCGGGGGCGTCCGGTGCCGCAGTGCACCATCGGTCAGCTGCGGACCAGGCGAGCGCCCTCGGCGTCCACCCGCAGTGGCAGGACGCGCCAGGGCGCATCGGCCTGCGCCGTGATCCGCGCTACCTCGGCTGGCTCGGCTGCCCGGCCATCGTCCATCGTCAGGGCCAGCACCGACGGCCCGGCGCCGGACACGACCGCCGGAATGCCCGCCTCGCGCAGCGCTGCCACCAGCCTCGCGGTGCGGGGCATGGCCGGGGCGCGGTACCGCTGATGCAGGAAGTCCTCGGTGCCCGGCAGCAGCAGGTCCGGCCTGCTGGTGAGCGCAGCGATGAGCAGCGCTGCGCGGGCCGAGTTGGCCGCGGCG
>JBAUAR010000571.1:0-8738 GCA_049675875.1 Streptosporangiaceae bacterium | reverse complement strand
CTGCTACGCCCATGCCGCCGTCCCAGACCCGCAGCACGTCGGTCCAGTCGCGGCCCGGACCGAAGTAGCGATGGAAGTCGGTCAGCACGCTGTACGTCCGGGCGCCGATCAGGCCCACCGGCACGGCGACCGTGGCCAGGTCCAGGATCACGCCCGGCCGCCCGCCGCCCCGCCGGTACCGTCGGTCGGTCAGCCACAGGCCGGCCAGCACCGCGGCCAGCACGCAGAGCGCGTACGCCCGGACCGGGATCATGCCCAGGTGCCAGACCCCGTTGGCCGGGCTGGGTAGGTAGGCCAGCGGCATATTTGGACGTTACCCGTCGGCGCGCCACCCTGGACCACGTTTGACCAGCTAATGGCGCCTTCGTGGACAGCGCCGGGCGCGGCGCTACCGCAGCGGCGCCGTGGCCGGCCCGATGGGCGCGGGCAGCGACGTGTCGCCGCACAGGTAGTCGTCGACGGCGGCCGCGGCCGACCGGCCCTCGGCGATCGCCCACACGATCAGCGACTGACCGCGGCCGGCGTCGCCGGCGACGAACACGCCCGGCGCCGAGGTGGCGAAGCTGCCGTTCCTGGCGATGTTGCCCCGGCTATCGAACTCCACGCCGAGATCGGTGACCACGCTGCCACGCTCGGCCCCGGTGAATCCCATCGCGAGCAGCACGAGGTCGCAGGCCAGTTCCCGGTCCGTCCCCGGCACCGGCTCAAGGCCGTCCGCCGAGGGCGTCACCGCGGTGAGCACCAGGCCGCTGACCCGGCCGGACTCGTCGGCGAGGAACCGCCGGGTCGATGCCGCGTAAACCCGCTCGCCGCCCTCTTCGTGCGCGCTGGAGACCCGGAAGACGGCCGGATGGGTGGGCCACGGCTGACTGTCCGGCCGAAGGTCGGGCGGCCTCGGCAGAATCTCCAGCTGGGTCACCGACGCGGCGCCTTGCCGGATGGCGGTACCCAGGCAGTCGGCGCCGGTGTCGCCGCCGCCGATGATGACGACGTCCCGCCCGCGGGCGGAGATCGGCGGCTCGTCGTCCGCGGCAACCGCGCGGTTTGCCAGCGGCAGGTACTCCATCGCCTGGTGGATGCCGGTGAGATCAGCGCCTGGCACGGGCAGGCCGCGCGGCACCGTGGCGCCGCAGGCCAGCACGATCGCCGCGTACTGGGCGCGCAGCTCCGCCGCGGTGATGTCCACGCCGGCCTCGAGTCCGCACCGGAACTCGGTGCCCTCGGCCAGCATCTGGATCAGCCGCCGGTCCAGGTGCCGCTTTTCCATCTTGAACTCGGGGATGCCGTACCGCAGCAGTCCGCCTGGGGCGTCCGCCCGTTCGAATACGGTCACCGCGTGACCGGCCCGGGTGAGCTGCTGCGCCGCCGCCAGCCCGGCCGGACCCGAGCCGATCACCGCCACGGGCCGGCCAGCTGCCTGCGCCGCTGGAGCTGGCCGGCGCGGCGGCACCCAGCCTTCCGCCCACGCCCGGTTGATGATCTCCACCTCGACCTGCTTGATCGTCACCGGGTCCGAGCTGATGCCGAGCACGCACGCCGACTCGCACGGCGCCGGGCAGAGCCGGCCGGTGAACTCGGGGAAGTTGTTCGTGGCATGCAGCCGCTCGGCCGCGGCCCGCCAGTCCCCCGAGCGCACCAGATCGTTCCACTCCGGGATGAGGTTGCCGAGCGGGCAGCCGGAGTGGCAGAACGGGATGCCGCAATCCATGCACCGGCCCGCCTGCCGTTCGAGCCGGTCGGCACCGAAGTCGGCGTACACCTCACGCCAGTCCGAGATCCGCACGTCGACCGGCCGGCGGGCCGGCGTCTGCCGTGGCGTGGTGAGGAATCCCTTGGGGTCAGCCATCTGCAGCTCCCTCAGCCGCTCGCCGCGGCCATCACGGCCTCGCTCACATCCACGCCGTCCCGCTCGGCTCGCCGCGCCGCCGTCAGCACCCGCTTGTAGTCGCGCGGCATCACCCGGCTGAACCTGGGCAGCGCCGCGTCCCAGTCAGCCAGCAGCCTGGCTGCGACCGCCGATCCGGTTTCGGCCTGGTGCCGGCCGATCAGCGACTGCAGGAAGTCGGCGTCGTCGGCGGTGAGTGGCTCCAGGTCAGCCATTCCGGTGTTGACGTTGCGCGGGTCGGCGTCGAGCAGGTAAGCGATGCCGCCAGACATGCCGGCCGCGAAGTTGCGGCCCACCGGACCGAGCACCACAACCCGGCCGCCGGTCATGTACTCGCAGCCGTGGTCGCCGGTGCCCTCTGCTATCGCCGTAGCGCCAGAATTGCGCACGCAGAACCGCTCGCCGACGACGCCGCGCAGCAGCATCTCGCCGCTGGTTGCGCCGTAGCCGATGACGTTCCCGGCGATGACGTTGTGGTCGGCAGCGAACGACGCGGCGGGCTCCGGCGCGGCGATGATCCGGCCGCCCGACAGTCCCTTGCCGAGGTAGTCGTTGGCGTCACCGCGGAGCCGCAAGGTGATCCCTCTCGGCAGGAACGCGCCCAGCGACTGGCCAGCCGAGCCAGTCAGCACGACCTCGATGGTTCCGTCGGGTAGCCCCTGGCCGCCCCAGCGCCGCGTCAGCTCGCTGCCCAGCATGGTGCCGACGGTCCGGTTCACGTTGCGCACCGGCAGCTCGAGCCGGACCGGTGTGCCGTCCGCCAGCGCGCCCTCCGCGAGCAGGATCAGGGTGTTGTCCAGCGCCTTCTCCAGGCCGTGGTCCTGCCCCGTCCGGCAGTGCCTGGCGGCGCCGGCGGGCACCTCGGGGATGTGCAGAATCGGGCTCAGGTCCAGCCCGGCCGCCTTCCAGTGACTGACTGCCGCGGTCGCATCGAGCAACTCGGCATGGCCGACCGCCTCCTGCAAGCTGCGGAAGCCCAGCGCGGCCAGGTACTCGCGAACCTCGCGGGCGAGGAACTCGAAGAAGTTGACGATGAACTCGGGCTTGCCGGTGAACCTGCGTCGCAGCTCGGGATTCTGCGTCGCCACCCCCACGGGGCAGGTATCCAGGTGGCAGACCCGCATCAGCACGCACCCGGCGACCACCAGCGGCGCGGTCGCGAAACCGAACTCCTCCGCGCCGAGCAGCGCCGCGATGATCACGTCGCGGCCCGTCTTGAGCTGGCCGTCTACCTGCACCACGATGCGATCCCGGAGCCCGTTGCGGAGCAGCGTCTGCTGGGTCTCGGCTAGCCCGATCTCCCACGGCGCCCCGGCGTGCTTGATACTCGTCAGCGGCGACGCGCCGGTGCCACCGTCGTGTCCGGAGATCAGCACAACGTCGGCGTGCGCCTTCGACACCCCGGCCGCAACCGTGCCGACGCCCATCTCCGCGACCAGCTTCACGTGCACCCGGCTGAGCGGGTTGGCGTTCTTCAGGTCGTGAATGAGCTGGGCCAGGTCCTCGATCGAGTAGATGTCGTGGTGCGGCGGCGGCGAGATCAGCCCGACGCCGGGCGTGGAGTACCGGGTGGCGGCGATCCACGGATATACCTTGTAGCCGGGCAGCTGGCCACCCTCGCCGGGCTTGGCTCCCTGGGCCATCTTGATCTGCAGGTCATCGGCGTTAACCAGGTACTCGCTGGTGACCCCGAACCGGCCGCTGGCCACCTGCTTGACCGCCGAGCGGCGCAGGTCCCCGTTGGCGTCCGGTACGTACCGGCGCGCGTCTTCGCCGCCTTCGCCGGTGTTGGACCGGCCGCCGATCCGGTTCATCGCGATCGCGATCGTCTCGTGTGCCTCGGCCGAGATCGACCCGTACGACATGGCGCCGGTCGCAAATCGCGTCACGATGCTGGCGACCGGCTCGACCTCGTCGATGCTGATTGGCTGGCGCGATGGCGCCGCGTCATCGATGCCGCGGACGCGCAGCAAGCCACGCAGCGTCATCAGCGTCGCCGCCTGGTCGTCCACCAGCCTGGTGTACTCGCGGAACACGCGGTCCTGGCCGCTCCGCGTCGCGTGCTGCAGCTTGAAGACGGCTTCCGGACTGAACAGGTGCGGCTCGCCCTCGCGGCGCCACTGGTACTCGCCACCGGTCTCCAGCCGCCGGTGCGGCCGACCACCGCGCGGCGGGCACGCGATCGCGTGCCGCCGACCGACTTCGGCCGCAATCTCCGCGAAGCCGATGCCGCCAAGCGGCGAGGACGTGCCCGCGAAACACGAGTCGACGACCTCCTGGCCCAGCCCGACGGCCTCGAAGAGCTGCGCACCGGTGTAGGACGCGACGGTGGACACGCCCATCTTGGACATGATCTTGAGCACGCCCTTGCCGAGGGCCTTGATCAGGTTGGTACCGGCCTGCTGCTCGGTCACCTCGCCCAGCGTGCCGCGCCTGACCAGCTCCTCGACCGTCTCGATCGCCAGGTACGGGCACACCGCGGCCGCGCCGTAGCTGAGCAGCAGCGCGACGTGATGGCACTCGCGCGCGTCGCCCGACTCGACGATCAGGCCGACCCTGGTCCTGGTCTGCTCAGCGATGAGATGGTGGTGCACAGCGCCGGTCAGCAGCAGCGACGGGATGGGCGCGAGACGATCGTCGCCGCCGTCGGGGCTATCCGTCAGTGGACCGCGAGCGGCCGCAGCCGACTGGCCGCCGCCAGCGGCGGCGCCCCGGTCGGACAGCACGATGATGCGCGTCCCGGCGGCGATCGCCGCCGACACCTCAGCCCTGATGGCGGCCAGCCGGGCGGCTAGCCCCGGCCCGCCACCTGCCACCTCGTAGCGGCCGTCGACCACGTGGGCCGCGAAGCCGGGCAGGTCCCCGTCATCGTTGATGTGCACGATCTTGGCCAGGTCGTTGTCGCTGATCACCGGGTACGGCAGCACGATCTGCCGGCAGGAAGCCGGCCCCGGATCGAGCAAGTTGTGCTCAGGCCCAGCCGAGCTGCCGAGCGCGGTGACCAGCTCCTCCCGGATGGCATCGAGCGGCGGGTTAGTGACCTGCGCGAACAGCTGGGAGAAGTAGTCGTACAACAGCCGCGACCGGTCCGATAGCACCGCCAGCGGGGTGTCGGTGCCCATCGAGCCGAGCGGTTCGGCGCCGGTGCGGGCCATCGGCGCGAGCAGCACCCGCAGGTCTTCCTCGGTGTAGCCGAACAGCTGCTGCTCGATCAGGAGCACCCGGCTGTCGGGCAGCTCCCTGACCCGCTCTGGCAGGTTGCGCAAGTGGATCATGCCCGCGTGCAGCCACTCCGCGTACGGCTGCTCGGCTGCCAGCGAGTTCTTGACCTCCTCGTCCTCGATGATCCGGCCGGCCGCGGTGTCGGCCAGGAAGATCCGGCCGGGCTGCAGCCGGCCCTTGCGCACGACCCGGTCAGCCGGGATGTCGAGCACGCCGACCTCGCTGGCCAGCACGACCAGCCCGTCATCGGTCACCCAGTACCGACCTGGCCGCAGCCCGTTGCGGTCGAGCACCGCGCCGATAACCGTGCCATCGGTGAACGCGATGAGCGCCGGGCCATCCCAGGGTTCCATCAGCGAAGCGTGGAACCGGTAGAACTCGCGCCGGGCAGGGTCGATGTGCGGGTTGTTCTCCCACGGCTCCGGGATCATCATGAGCACCGCGTGCGGCAGCGACCGGCCGCCGAGCTGCAACAGCTCCAGGCAGGCGTCAAAGCTTGCCGAGTCGCTCACCGTGTCGTCCAGGATCGGCAGCAGCCGCTCGATCCCGCGCCCGGCGGCGTCGGTGCCGAACAGGTCGGTGGCGAGCTGCGCCTCGCGAGCCCGCATCCAGTTCCGGTTGCCGCGGATGGTGTTGATCTCACCGTTGTGCGCGATCAGCCGGTACGGATGTGCCAGCGGCCAGGACGGGAAGGTGTTGGTCGAGAACCGCGAGTGCACCAGCGCGATGGCCGAGGTGTACAGCGGATCAGAGAGGTCGGGGAAGAACGGCTCGAGCTGCAGCGCGGTGAGCATGCCCTTGTACACGATCGTCGCGCTGGACAGGCTGGCTACCTGCAGTCCGGTCTCGTGCTCGGCCCGCTTGCGCAGGCAGTAGGCGCGGCGGTCCAGCGCCACGCCGGCCTGCCCCGCCAGCCCCGACACGACCAGCTGGACCAGCCGCGGCATGACCGCGCGGGACCCGCGCCCGCAGCGGGCCGGATCGTGGGGAACGTCGCGCCAGCCAACTACGGCAAGCCCCTCGTCGGCCGCGATGCGCGCCACGGCTGCTCGGACGGCGACGTGCTCCGGCCCGGCCGGCAGAAAGGCGAGCCCGGCGGCGTAGCTGCCAGCCGACGGAAGATCAAATTCACATCGGGCGCGCAGCAGCGCGTCCGGCATCTGGGTGAGAATGCCGGCCCCGTCGCCGACCTCAGGATCGGCGCCCTTGGCGCCGCGGTGATCGAGATTACGCAGCACGGTGAGCGCGCTGGCGACCGTCTCGTGCTTGGGCTCACCGGTCAGGTCGGCGACGAAGCCGACACCGCACGCGTCGTGCTCGTTCCTGCCGTCATAGAGGCCTGGCTGCGGGGTGGCAGATGCCATCCAGCGTGCTCCTGTCGTCTCGTCTCGGCCGCGCCATCAAAGCTGGCGCGGTGGTGGGATCGGGACGACTCTGGCCCTGATCACTGCAACGCGGGACGACTCTGGCCCTGCCGTGCGCTGGCTGCATAAGCAGCAGCGCACTCGCTACTCATCATAAACCACGGCGTCCGGCGAGGGCCGAGACCCGCTGAGACCCGTCATGCCCAGCCTGACCGTGATCATCCGTCACCGCCGGACCTGACCCCGTCCGCCAGCTCTGCGGCCAGCTCGCGGACCCTGGCGAGACCTGCCCGCGGACTATCCGCGGTCAGCAGTCGCTGCACGAACGCTGAGCCGACGATCACCCCGTCGGCGAATCCCGCCACCTGCGCCGCCTGGCTGCCGCTGCTGACCCCGAGGCCGACCGCCACCGGCAGCGTGGTGTGCTCTTTGACCCGGCCTACCAGGGCGGCCGCGTCGCTGCTCACCGACGCTCTGGCTCCGGTGATGCCCATCAGCGACGCCGCATAGACGAACCCGCCGCAGACCGACGTGATGAGCCTGATGCGCTCGCCGGAGGAACTCGGCGCGACCAGGAACACCGGGTCCAGTCGCTGGTCCGCCGCCGCCGCCAGCCACGGGCCCGCCTCCTCCGGCGTCAGGTCGGGGGTGATGAGCCCGCTGCCGCCGGCCACGGCCAGGTCGGCGGCAAAGCGCTGCACGCCGTGCTGCTCGACGGGATTCCAGTAGGTCATGATCAGCGTCGGCACTCCCGCCGCCGCAACCGCCGCCACGGTGCGCAGCACGTCGGCCACCGTGGTACCGCCAGCGAGCGCCCGGTGTACCGCCTCCTGGATGACCGGGCCGTCCATCAGCGGGTCCGAGTACGGCAGGCCGATCTCGATAACGTCCGCGCCAGCGTCGGCGATGGCGAGCGCGGCCTCGATCGCGCCGGGCACCGACGGGAACCCGGCGGGCAGGTAGCCGACCAGCGCAGCCCGGCCGTCCGCCGCCGCCCGCTCGAACGCCGTGCTGACTCGGGAGGTCGCAACCGCGCTCACAGGCTGAACCACTTCGACGCGATATCCACGTCTTTGTCGCCGCGGCCGGACAGGTTGACGAGCAGCACTGAGTCTGGTCCGAGCTGGCGGCCGACCTGCAGCGCCCCGGCGAGAGCGTGCGACGACTCGATCGCGGGGATGATCCCTTCCGTCCGGCAGAGCAGCAGGAATGCGTCCATCGCCTGCGCGTCGGTGATGGACCGGTAACTGGCCCGGCCGGTCTCCTGCAGCCAGGCGTGCTCCGGGCCGACTCCCGGGTAGTCCAGGCCGGCCGAGATCGAGTGCGTCGGCAACGTCTGACCGTCCGCGTCCTGCAGCACGTAGGTGCGCATGCCGTGCAGCACGCCCGGCGAGCCGAACGAGAGGGTGGCCGCATTCCGGCCGGTCTCCAGGCCGTCGCCGCCCGCCTCGCAGCCGATCAGTGCCACCCGGCCGTCGGGGATAAAGGCGTGGAAGACCCCGATCGCGTTCGAGCCACCGCCGACGCAGGCCAGCACCGCGTCCGGCAGCCGGCCTGCAGCCTGGCGGATCTGCTCCCGCGCTTCGATGCCAATAACGCTCTGGAAGTCGCGGACCATCATGGGGAAGGGGTGCGGACCACCGACGGAGCCGATGCAGTAGTGGGTGTAATCCACGGTCGACACCCAGTTACGGAACGCCTCGTTCATCGCGTCCTTGAGTGTCCGGCTGCCGACCGTGACCGGAACCACCTCGGCACCAAGCATGCGCATCCGGGAGACGTTGAGTGCCTGCCGCTCGGTGTCTTCCTCGCCCATGTAGACGGTGCAGTCCAGGCCGAGCAGGGCTGCCGCGGTCGCGGTGGCGACGCCATGCTGGCCGGCGCCGGTCTCGGCGATGACCCGCCGCTTGCCGAGCCGCCTGGTCAGCAGCGCCTGGCCCAGGACGTTGTTGATCTTGTGAGAGCCGGTGTGGCACATGTCCTCGCGCTTGAGGAAGATGCGGCCCCCGCCCGCGTGTGCGGCAAACCGCGGTACCTCGGTAAGCAGTGTCGGACGCCCGGCGTAGCCGTGCAGCAGAGCGGTGAACTCCGCCTGGAACGCGGAGTCCGTCTTCGCCGCCGCGTACTCCGCGGTCAGCTCGTCCAGCGCCGACATCAGCGCTTCCGGGGCGAGCCGCCCGCCGAATCTCCCAAAGTGACCGCTGGCATCCGGAACCGGTGCCTCGGGGACGTCCGAGGCGGCCTGCCCGCGATGAGCCGCCCTGGCG
>JBAUAR010000570.1:0-6036 GCA_049675875.1 Streptosporangiaceae bacterium | reverse complement strand
GCGATGGCGCGCTGGAAGGCCGCGAGCGGGGCGCGGACGGCGTCGAACTCGGTCTTGCCGGTGGCGATGTCACCGCCGGGCAGCGGCTGGCCGGTGGTGCGGACTCGGCTGATCGCCGGGATCGCGTACACCGACCGCCAGCGCTCGGCCTGGCGCACCGCGGCGGTGAGGTCGGCGCGTGCGCCGGGAAGGCCGGCGAGCAGCGGATGCAAGGTCTGCAGCTGGGCGCTTTCATCGGCCCGTCCGCTGGTGTACGGCTGCAGGAACGGCCGCTGCCCGCTGAGCAGATAACCGCGCAGACCGGTTTCCTGGTCCAGCAGGGCGGCAGACAGCTGCGAGCCGTGCAGCGCGGCCGGGTCAAGTACGTCCACCACGCTGCCGCGAGCGGAGTTGAGGCCGCCGATCGCGAGCGAGCTGAACACGATCGCAGCGATGAGCACAGCGCCCACGACGGCCATAGCCGTGCCGATGATCCGGCCGAGTGGCCAGCGGTAGCCGCTCGGCTCCGCGGCCGCCGGGACTTCGGCGGCCGCCGGACCTCGTGGCCTGGCGAGCCGCGAGTGCCGAGCCGGTGTGCCCGGCCGAGCCGGCGTCCCTGGCCGGTCCGGCGCGGCCGGGCCGTCCGCCGTGTTGGCGGTCATGGGTTGGCGGTCATGGGTTGGCGGTCATGGGGTGGCGGGCGGCGTGCAGCTGAGGAGCAGGACAGCCAGGTCATCGTCGAGGTCGCCGCCATTCAGCTCCCTGGCATGGCTGATGATGGCGTCGACCAGTCGCTCGCCGGCCGGCGGACTGGGCGCCCGGCCAGCCGGGTCCTGAACCCGCTCCTTCTCGATCAGCCGAACTAGGCCGTCGCTGCCGAGCCGCTCTGGGCCCCGGCCGACCTTGCCTTCGACCAGGCCATCGGTGTACAGCAGGACGGACCAGCTGTCGCCCAGCGTGACCGGCGCGCTCGGCCAGTCGGTAACCCTGGTGATGCCAGGCGGCAGGCTGATCGGGGCCTGCAGTTCCCGGACGGCGTCCGCGCTGATCAGCAGCGGCGGCGGATGGCCCGCCAGGTACAGCCGCCCGTCCGTGCGGTCTGGCGCGATCGAGAGCATGCACATCGTGGCGAACAGCCGGTCCTGGTGCCGCTCATGTTCCAGCACCTCCTGCACGGCGGTGAGCGTCTCGCCCGCTGGCCGGCCCGCCACGATCATGGTGCGCCAGGCCACCCGCAGGCACACGCCCAGTGCGGCCTCGTCCGGGCCGCGCCCGCAGACATCGCCGACCATGGCGTGTACCCAGCCGTCCGGAGCCTCGACCACGTCGTAGAAATCGCCGCCGAGCAGCCGCTGCTGTCCGCCCGGCCTGTACCGGGAAACCACCGACAGTCGTTTGTCGGTGAGCAGCGGTGATGGCAGCAGGCCGCGCTCGAGCCGGGCGTTTTCTGCGGCGTACAACCGCGCCTCGCTGAGCTGCCGCTGGGTTTCCTCGGCCCGGCGGCGCTCGATGGCGTACCGCACCACGCGCTGCAGCAGGAAGCCGTCGACCTGTCCCTTGACCAGGTAGTCCTGCGCGCCGGAGGCGACGGCCTGCTCACCCAGGTATTCGTCGGAGATGCCGGTAAGGACGACAACTGCCAGGTCCGGCCTGATCTCCTGCAGCATGCGCACGCCCTGCAGGCCGCGTGAGTCCGGCAGCTCCAGATCAAGCAGGACGCACCCGGCGTCGGCTAGCGCGCCCCTTGCCTCGGCCATCGACCGAGCGCGCCGGACGCTGAACGGTGCGCCGGCATCCAGCAGCAGCTCGTCTACCAGCAGCGCGTCACCGTCGTCGTCCTCGATGAGCAGGACCCTGGTGCGCTCGGGTTGCGGCATGCGGGCGCGGCCGCCCTGGCTCACGTCCGCTGCCACCATCTCGACCCCGCTCATCCCATCCGTGCTTGCGGCCGGCCTTGATCACGGCCCGAGCCAGCATACGGCCCATCGCGCCGGTACAGCCCGGATCACCGACACCATTATCGGCGATCGGCGGGCGTGCAAGTCGGACGATTGCGGGTAGTGGGGGCTGGCCGGGGTGCGTGCGGCCGGCTGCGCCGCGGCGAGCTGCACGGAGCCGGCCGGGAGCGAGGCAGCGGTGGTATCTGTGACACGTGAGTTCGCCGAGCGCATCGCCAGCCTGGCGCAGCTGCTGCTGTCGGACGACGATCCAGACACGACCCTGCGTCAGCTCGCCGAGCTGGCGCTGGAGGTGATCCCGGGTAGCGACGCGGCCGGCGTCATCGCCGCGGGGGCAGAGTCGTGGTCGCTCGCGGCCTCAGCGGGCTCGGTGGCCGATCTGCATCAGCTGCAGCTACAGACCGGCGACGGCCCGGTGGCGGAAGCGCTCCGGTACGGCGAGGCACGGCGCATCGACAACGCGGCCGAGGAGGATCGCTGGCCGCCCGTCTGCGCCGCGATGGCCAGCGGACAGCTGACCAGCTGCCTGGTGCTGCCGCTGCGCACCGACCGGCAGCCGGGCGGGGCGCTGGCGGTGTACAGCCGGAAGCAGGACGCTTTTCTCGGCTCGTCGCACGACATTGCGCTGCTGTTCGCCGCGCAGGGCGGCGTCGCGGTGCGCAACGCCGCGCTGTACCGAGGCTGCCACCGGATGCTGGCGAACCTGCAGACCGCGCTGGCCTCGCGCGCGGTGATCGAGCAGGCCAAGGGCATCCTCGTGGCCCAGTACGGGTATCCGCCGGAGGTAGCCTTCCACCGTCTGAGCGCAATCTCCCAGCACAGCAACCGCAAGGTCAGGGATATCGCGGCCGACCTGGTCGAAGGCCGGGTCAGCCGGGATCAGCTCGGCACCAGCTCACCAGGCCCGGTCGCGGCGCCGAAACCTGACTGAGCGGCCGCCGCCGGGCGCCCGCGGGTTTGCCGGGATCTGGCGGCAGGTAAGTGGCTCAGTGTCAGGCTAGCCGTGGCGAAGAGACGGGAGCGGGCGCGTGGTAGCGAGCCAAGCGGGCCTTCCAGCAGGCTGGGTCGACCCCGAGCTCGCGACGCTGACCGGGGACCGGTTCTTCGACCCGGCCTGGATGTATGAGCGCAAGTTCGACGGCGAGCGCTGCCTGGTCTACCGCAACGGTGCCGAGGTCGCGCTGATGACGCGCAACGGGCAGCGGGTGAACAGCACCTATCCCGAGCTCGCCGTGGCCCTCGCGGCGCAGCAGGCCGCGGATTTCGTGGTGGACGGCGAGGTGGTCGCGTTCGAGGGCAGCGTGACGAGCTTCAGCAGGCTCCAGCAGCGGCTCGGCGTTCGCAATCCGCCCGAGCACCTCGTCAGGTCGGTCCCCGTCGTCTACTACCTGTTCGACGTGCTGCGCGCGGACGGCCGGGACGTCCGGGGCCTGCCGCTGCGCGCCCGCAAGCAGGTCCTGCGCACGCTGCTGTCCTTCGTCGGGCCACTCCGCTTCACTGTGCATCGCAGCGCGGCCGGCCAAGCGTACTGGGACCAGGCGTGCTCGCGCGGCTGGGAGGGGCTGGTTGTCAAGCGTGCCGACTCGCTGTACCGGTCCGGGCGCAGCCGGGACTGGCTGAAGTTCAAGTGCGAGAACAGTCAGGAGTTCGTCATCGGCGGCTTCACGGATCCCCGTGGCAGTCGCGCGGGCTTCGGTGCGCTCCTGATCGGCTACTACGACGCGGCCGGGCGGCTGGCCTACGCCGGGAAGGTCGGCACGGGGTTCGACAGCTCGACACTGGCGACGCTGCTGGCGGCGATGGCTCGCCTGGAGCAGCCGCAGCCGCCGTTCGACCGGGGCACGCTGCCGCGCACCGGAGTGCACTGGATCCGGCCGCAGCTCGTCGGTCAGGTGGGCTTCTCGGAGTGGACGAGCGCCGGTCAGTTGCGGCATCCCCGCTACCAAGGGCTGCGCAGGGACAAGGATGCGCGGTCGGTAACCCGAGAGCGCCCCAGCTAGCGGACCGCTAACGGCACCGGCTCCCGGTCAGCACTGGCTGCCTGCGCTTCGGTCGTTAGCGGCTACCCGCGCGGACCGGTCCCGGTAAGGTGTGCCTGACACATCCGCCCTCGTCCGTTGGCAGACTCAGGTGAGTGACCCGAGCTTTCCTGTTTCCGTACACGACGGCCTCGCCGTGGTCACCACGCCAGAAGAGGTCGACATCTCCAACGCGGGCCCGATGCGCGAGGCGCTCGTGTCGGCCGCCGCTACCGGGCGGTCGGTCATCGTGGTGGACATGTCGGGCACCGAGTACTGCGACTCGACCGGTCTCAACGTGCTGGTCCGCGCGCTCGCGCAGGCGGATCAGGACGGTGCCGAGCTGCGGCTCGTCATGGGCGGCACCGGACTGCAGCGGATCCTCACCGTCACCGGCGTAGCCGGCCTGTTCCGTATCTTTCAGACGCTGGGTCAGGCCCTCGAGGCGGCCTGACCGGCCTATTCCAGTCGGCGGAACGTCAGCAGGGCGATGTCGTCTCGGACCTGCTCGGTGCCCACCAGGGCCGCCATGACGGTCGCGCACGCGGCCTCTGCAGGCCCCGCCTGCACCGCCTTGCAGAGCCGAGCCAGGCCCTCGTCCAGCGGGAATTCACGGCGCTCGACCAGGCCGTCCGTGCACATGCACAGGACGCCGCCTGGCGGTATCGCAATGGTCGCCGACAGCCGCGGCGTACTCGCGTCCGCGCCGATCAGCAGGTCAGCATGCACGTCGGCGAGCTCGCCTGAGTGGCCAGGCACCGCGAGGACCGGGGGCAGGTGGCCGGCGGCAGATATCCGGGCCGTCTGCAGCGACGGGTCGACCACCGCGTAGAGCACTGTGGCGAGCGCGCCGGGCTCGAAGTGCTGCATCTTGCGGTCCAGCCGGGCCAGCACCTCGGCCGGATCACTGGTCTCCAGGGCGTAGGCCCGCAGCGCGCTGCGCATCCTGCCCATGATCACGGCCGCGGGCAGGCCCGAGCCCGCGACGTCACCGACGACCATGCTCAGCTCACCAGTGGGCAGGAAGAAGACGTCGTACCAGTCGCCGCCGACCATGCCGTGGCCGGGGATGAAGCGGGCGGCCAGTTCCGCACCCACGACCGGTGGCAGCGCGCCAGGCAGCAGGCTGCGTTGCAACGCGCCCGCAGCGATGCGGTCGGTCCTGGCCTGCATGGCCAGCACCGCAGGCCCCGCCCGGTCCGCGGCCAGCTGCAGCAGCGCGGCATCCTTGCTGGTGAAGCGGCGCCCGGTGAGCGAGCCGACGTGCATGACGCCGACAACCCGCCCCCCGGCGATCATGGGTACGCCGAGAAGCGTCTGGATCCCCTTGGCCAGCAAGATCGGGTTTACCACGGTCGTCTCGTCGACTTGATCCAGTATGACCGGTTTGCGCTCCGCGGCAATGCGCCCGGCGAAGCCCGCACCGAGCGGGATCCGGACACCCTGCCGCACCTCCTCTTCGATGCCCGCCGCCGAGGTCGCGATGAGCTCGCGTGCGGAGTGGTCGAGCAGGAGCACTGCGGCGGTGTCCGCCTGCAGGATGTCTTTGGTGCGGTCGACCAGCTCGGCCAGCAGGCTCTCGGCGTCCAGGCGCGCGAGCGCGCTGTCCGTAAGGGCCTGAATACCTCTCAGGTGATCATCGGGGCTAGCAGTCGCCGGCACGTCAGTGCCTCCAACCGAGCAGGGCATCCCCCAGGCTCCGTAAGCCCCAAGGAGGTGTGCGCGTATGCCGACACCCACCGATTCGGCAGCGGCCCTGTCAGCGTACCGACCCGGTCACCATCGTGACCAATCCGCCCAGTTACGGCGCGCCCGCCAGCTCAGCATGCAGGCACCGCGGCCGGTCAGCCGCCGCGGCTGGCGACCGCGCCAGACGGCGCCGACGCTGGCGCCGACGACGGTGTTGTCGACGGGCCGGGCTGGCTGGACGGGGTTGTGCTGGTAGGCGTGGAGGCGGTCGGCGTTGGGCTGGCGGGGGCAGGGCTCGGCGAGCCCGATCCGGCAGGATGCTGCCGCCCGCTTGGCGGCGTGGCGTGCGCGCCGCCAGCCGGAGCCTGCAGCAGCCCTGGCGGCTGGACGGG
>JBAUAR010000569.1:0-4525 GCA_049675875.1 Streptosporangiaceae bacterium | reverse complement strand
GCCGAGCGCCGGCCGGCCGCCGGCGGGTGCTGGCCTCGGTTCCGACGGCGGGCAGCCCGTCGCGGTCGAGCTCAATCCACCGCCACGCGGGACTGTGGCCGGCGCGAGCTGATTTCCGCAGACCGCGGCCGCGGTCGAGCACCGACACACCTCGACGGACAGAGAAAGAAACGACAGACAGTGGACGAGAAGCTGACCAGGAAGAGCCAGGAGGCTCTGCTTGAGGCACAGCAGATGGCGGCCTCAGCAGGTAACCCGAGCGTGGACGGCCTGCACCTGCTCGCCGCCCTGGTCCAGCAGGAAGGCGGCACGGCAGCGCCACTGCTACGGGCCGTTGGCGCCGATCCGGCTGACCTGCTCACCAAGGCCCGGGCCGAGCTCGCGCGGATGCCGCGGGCGGCCGGCGCAACGGTCAACGCGCCGCAAAGCACACGCCCGCTGCTAGCGACGCTGGCGACGGCGGGCAAGCTGGCCACCGAGATGTCGGACGAGTACATCTCTACCGAGCACCTGCTGGTCGGCCTGGCCACTGACGGCGGCCAGGCTGCCGACCTGCTGCGCGCGGCCGGAGCCGGGCCCAGGCAGCTCACGGATGCCTTCGAGCAGGTGCGCGGCCATGCCCGGGTGACATCCCAGGACCCCGAAGGCACGTACCAGGCACTGGAGAAGTACGGCATCGACCTCACCCAGAGTGCCCGCGATGGCAAGCTCGACCCGGTGATCGGCCGTGACGCGGAGATCCGCCGCGTCATCCAGGTGCTGTCGAGGCGCACCAAGAACAACCCGGTGCTCATCGGCGAGCCTGGCGTGGGCAAGACCGCGGTCGTCGAAGGCCTCGCGCAGCGAATTGTCGCGGGTGACGTGCCCGAGTCGCTACGCGGCAAGCGGGTGGTGGCCCTCGACCTAGGCGCGATGGTCGCCGGCGCCAAGTACCGCGGCGAGTTCGAGGAGCGACTCAAGGCGGTACTCAACGAGATCAAGCAGAGCGAAGGCCAGATCATCACCTTCATCGACGAACTGCACACCGTGGTTGGCGCGGGCGCGGCCGAGGGGGCGATGGACGCGGGCAACATGCTCAAGCCCATGCTGGCACGCGGCGAACTGCGCATGGTCGGAGCGACGACGCTGGACGAGTACCGGAAGCGGATCGAGAAGGACCCCGCCCTGGAGCGCAGATTCCAGCAGGTGCTCGTCGGCGAGCCGTCCGCCGAGGACACGATCGCCATCCTGCGGGGGCTGAAGGGCCGCTACGAGGCGCACCACCAGGTACAGATTTCCGACGCCGCCCTCGTCGCCGCGGCGACACTGTCGGACCGGTACATCACCGCCCGGTTCCTGCCGGACAAGGCGATCGATCTGATCGACGAGGCCGCTTCCCGGCTTCGGATGGAGATCGACTCGCGACCGGTGGAGATCGACGAGCTGCAGCGCGCCGTCGACCGGATGAAGATGGAAGAGATGGCGCTGGCTAAGGAGAACGACGCAG
This sequence comes from Streptosporangiaceae bacterium, assembly GCA_049675875.1. GTDB lineage: Bacteria > Actinomycetota > Actinomycetes > Streptosporangiales > Streptosporangiaceae > JAJYUU01. The sequence continues at coordinate 3,039 of JBAUAR010000569.1, read as the reverse complement.
CCAGTCGCGAGCGGCTGGACCGGCTGCGCGCTGATCTCGCAGACAAGCAGGAGCAGCTCACCGGGCTGGTTGCCCGGTGGGACCGGGAGAAGGCCAGCCTGAACAAGGTCGGCGAGCTCAAGAAGCAGCTTGACGAGCTGACGGGCCAGGCGGAGCGGGCCCAGCGCGATGCGGACTTCGAGACGGCATCCAGGCTGATGTACGGCGATATCCCGGCGCTGGAGCGGCAGATCGCCGATGCGTCCGCGGCTGCCAGCGAGGACGAGGGAGCCGTCAGCGGGCTGGGCAAGGGCGCCGCGCCGATGGTCAAGGAGGAAGTCGGTCCCGACGACGTGGCGGACGTCGTGTCGTCCTGGACCGGCATCCCGGCGGGCAGGCTTATGGAGGGCGAGACCGGCAAGCTACTGCGGATGGAGGACGAGCTCGGCGAACGGCTGGTCGGTCAGCAGCGCGCGGTTCAGGCAGTGTCCGACGCGGTTCGCAGGTCCAGGGCCGGCATTTCCGATCCGGACCGGCCGTCTGGCTCGTTCCTGTTCCTCGGCCCGACCGGTGTGGGCAAGACCGAGCTGGCCAAGGCGCTGGCGGAGTTCTTGTTCGACGACGAGCGGGCGATCATCAGGATCGACATGAGCGAATACTCCGAGCGGCACTCGGTGGCCAGGCTCGTCGGTGCCCCGCCCGGCTATGTTGGCTACGAAGAAGGCGGCCAGCTCACCGAGGCGGTCCGCCGCAGGCCCTACTGCGTGGTGCTGCTCGACGAGGTCGAGAAGGCGCATCCCGAGGTCTTCGACGTCCTGCTGCAGGTCCTGGACGACGGGCGGCTCACCGACGGACAGGGCCGCACGGTGGACTTCCGCAACACGATCCTGATCCTGACCTCCAACCTCGGGTCGCAGTTCATCGCCGATCCGGCCCTGGACGAGAAGGCGACCACGGAACAGGTGCTAGCGGTGGTCCGGGCTACCTTCAAGCCGGAGTTCCTGAACCGGCTCGACGACATCATCGTCTTCGACGCGCTGACCACCGATGAGCTGACTCAGATCGTGGACCTGCAGGTGCAGCGGCTCGCCGCGCGGCTGTCTGGGCGGCGACTGACGCTGGTGGTGACGCCCGCCGCACGGGAATGGCTCGCCGTCACTGGCTTCGACCCCGTCTACGGCGCCCGGCCACTACGACGGCTTATCCAGTCCGCCATCGGCGACAAGCTCGCTCGCGAGCTGATCGCCGGCGAGATCACCGACGGTGACACCGTGGTGGTTGACCTGGACGAGGCTGCGGACGCGCTGGAGGTCGGGCCGGGGAGGACGGCGGCGGCCGGACGCGCGAGCTAGCCGCCGCGGCGAGCGCGCCCGGTGCGGCTAGGTCTCGTCGAGTAGTGCGTCGTAGCTGTCCTCCGGCAGCCCGAGGTCATTGCGGATCCGGTAGCGAAGCCGGAGCAGCAACCGCAGCTCCGGATTCTCCTCGGCACACTCTGGGTCCCGCGCGGCGGCGAGGCACATGTCCACTCCGGCGGTCGCCCAGTCCAGCGCGCCGGCCAGGTCATCCCTGTCGACGAGCAGTTCCGCCGCGAGGTCGCAGGTTCGCGGGTCGGCCGGCCCGTCGGCCTTCAGGGCGCTGATCAGGTCTTGAGCTTCGCGCTGGTCGCCAAGCTGGAACAGCGCCCGGGCGAGACCGACCCGCGGATCGACGGAGACTGTCCCGCCATCTGTCATCGCTCGTCGAGACGAGTCCGCCGCCTCGGCCGGCTCATCCGCCAGCAGCCACTGGTCGCCGGCCCGCAGGTATGCCTCGGCCCGTGACATCGCCGCCGTCTCCGTGCCGATCGTCGCCAGCCGCGTCATCTCCCTGGCCGCTGCCGCGTGCTCACCGCTCGCCGCCGCGTCGAATTCGAGCGAATCGAATATCTCGCGGTTCAGGGATGGCACGTGACTAAGGTATCCGGGATTGGCCATGATTGCGGCAGCGAACGGCGTGCGATAAAGGTTCCGACGAAAACTTCCTGGCGATTCCCGGTGCGCGGACCTGCCGTTACGCCGGCGGAGGCTAGTGCCGGGACCGCTCGAGCGCGTCCCAGAATCCGCGCCGCAGCGCGTGCCGCACTTCGTCGTGCAGCAGTGAGTCGATGGGCAGCGCCGAGCCCTGGAGCAGCCGCGCCTCGAGATCTGAAGGCATCCGCGGCTTACGGGCGAGCACGGCCTCCAGCCACAGCGCCGGCGCATCTCTCGCGACCGCCTCGCCGAACCCGAAGCCCTCGGCATGCGCCGACTGCACGGCGTCGCCGACGGACAGCGACGGGGCCGGGGCCGGGATCTGCGCTTGCTGACCGCCGTATCCGGCGGGCACGTACGGTTGCTGGCCGGCCGGCCCGCCGAACTGGGGCTGCTGCGGCTGGCCGGCGTAGGGCATGCGCTGATCCTGGCCGTAGGGCAGGCCATTGCCAGCGGAAAACTGTCGCCCCGGAAGCGGCGGCCGCTGCGGGTCGAGCGGCATCATGCCGTTCTGACCCTGCGGCCCGCTTATTTGCCGGTGGGCACCCGGCTGTACCGCCAGGCTCTGGCCGGGCTGTGCCGTCGGCTGCTGGGCGGCGCCCGGCTGCGGTTGAGCTGGTGAATACGGCTGCTGACCGGTGTTCTGCTGCTGCGGTTGTACCGGTGAATACGGCTGCTGACCGGTGTTCTGCTGCGGTTGAGCCGGTGAATACGGCTGCTGACCGGCGCCCTGCTGCGGTTGAGCCGGTGAATACGGGGGCTGACCGGCGCTCTGCTGCAGTTGTGCCGCTAGTTGGGGGCTCGGCATGCCCTGACCTGCTGCCGGGAAGCCCTGCTGCGGCCCGAGACCACCCGATGTCGCGCCGATCTGGCCGCCCGCTAGTCCGGGCTGTGCCGGGTTGCTGGCGGTCATCCCGCTCTGCGCTAGGCCTGGCCGGGCGGCTTCCGCGGATGCCCCGTTGGCTGCCTCGGAACCGTATCCCGGCACGCCGTTCGCGGGCACGCCACCTGCCGCGAGTCCGGGCTGACCGGCAGGGGCCACACCGTTACC
>JBAUAR010000568.1:0-7553 GCA_049675875.1 Streptosporangiaceae bacterium | reverse complement strand
GGCCAGGGCTACGCGCAGCAGGCAACGGCGGCGGCGCAGCCGGCCGCCCCGGCTCCCGTCGCCGCGCCCGCTGCACCGTCGGTGGCGTGTGCCAACTGCAGTGCCGAGGTGCCGGTCGGCGCCAAGTTCTGCGGCGAGTGCGGCACCCCAACGCAGAAGCGCTGCACGAATTGCAACGCCTCGCTGAGCCCGGCGGCCAAGTTCTGCGCCGAGTGCGGGACGGCTTCCAGCGCGCCGCCATCTGCGTAACGCCGCTCCGCACGCCCGGTCGTTCGGTACCATCTGAGCCACTATTCGTCACTGTGTCGGCAGGCACGCCGCCGCCCCCGCTGCATGCACTAGCCCCTCGAGCAGAAAGGCCTGCCCGGATGGACAGGATCGAATGTCAGTGGTGCAAGGCACAGAACCCGCCGGATCGGACCAGTTGCACGACCTGCGGCGCGCCGCTTGACCAGCGCAACATGGTGTCGGACTCCGGCTGGACGGAGGCACCGCGGCTGCGCGACATGACCGAGTTCACGTTCTCGAGCTCCACCTGCCAGATCGAGGGCGAGATTGTCCCGGTGGCCGAGCTTGCGCTGGCCCAGGGTGACTCGGTGTTTTTCGAGCACCATGTCATGCTGTGGAAGGAGCCGCAGGTCCCGCTGTCCGCGCTGAACGTGCCAGGCGGGGCGCGCCGGATGGTCGGCGGCATGCCGCACATCCTGAGCGTCGCGCACGGCCCGGGCCGGGTGGCACTGTCGAAGGATGCTAGCGGCGAGGTCGTGGTGCTGCCGATCCACCCGTCGCACGAGATCGATGTGCGCGAGCACGGGTTCCTGGCCGGGACGCACTCGCTCAACTATTCGTTCGTGCGGATCAAGGGCCTCGTAAACGTGCTGCACGGCGGCAGCGGGATGTACATGGACCGGTTCGTCACCGGCGGCGAGCAGGGGCTGCTGCTGCTGCACGGGTACGGCAACGTGTTTCAGAAGACGCTGCAGCCGGGGGAGAAGATCCTCCTTGAGCCCGGCGGTTTCCTGTACAAGGACTCCTCGGTACAGATGAACACGGTCCAGCAGCGGTTCAAGACCGGCATGCTCGGCAGCCACACCATGTACCTGGCCGAGATGACCGGTCCCGGCAGGGTCGGCGTTCAGTCCATGTACGTGCACCACGGCACCGAGTAGGGCGGCGAGATGTCGACTCCGGCCTACACCTGCCCGTACTGCCGTCTGGCCAGTGACGGGTCGGGTACCACGTGCCCGCATTGCGGCGCCCCGACGGACGTGCGGGCCCGCGTCACCAAATCCGGCTGGGCGGAGCAGCCGCCCATCAGGGACATGGCTCGTATTCGCTTCAACCGGTCGACCTGCCAGATCAGCGGCAAGTTGGTGCCCGTCGCCGAGATGCAGCTCGACTCGTCGGACTCGGTCTACTTCTCGCATCACTCGCTGCTGCACTCCGAGCCGAGCGTGCAGCTGGACATGATGAAGATGGCCAGTGGCTGGAACCGGATGCGCGCCGGAATGCCGCTGATCATGATGACCGCTGGCGGTCCCGGTCACGTTGCCGTGAGTGCAGATGAGCCCGGCGAGACCTTCGCGGTACCGCTACCCGATAACCACGCCGTCGACGTGGTGGAGCACCGGTTCCTGACCGCGACCGGCAACGTCAGCTATCAGTGGGAGAACTCTGGCATCTGGTACGTCACCGCCAGCGGCGACGACCAGGAGTACCACTACCCGCTCGGCCGGACGATGGACAGGTTCTTCGCCCGCGGCGGCCCCGGCCTGCTGCTGCTGCACGCGCCGGGTAATACCTTCATCCGCGACCTAGGCCAGGGCGAGCGGATCCTCGTGCAGCCGGGCGGGCTGATCTGGAAGGATCGCACGGTCCGGATGTACTTGCACTTCGAGTACCCGCGGGGCCAGTACTGGTTCAGCTCGGCTCGCTGGCAGGCCAAGTCCGTCTGGCTCGTGCTGCAGGGACCGGGCCGGGTCGCGATCCAGTCGGTGTACGAGCAACCCGAGATGGCCGGCGGCGTGGTCAACAGTTCCGGCGCCACCACCCAGTACTGGTAGCCCAGGCCACTGAGCTCAGGCGGGTAGATCCCCACAATCGTGCGGAAAGCCTCCGGGCGTGGTGTCGCGGAGTTCCGGCCGCGGTAAGAGGCTGGGGTGGCCCGAGGTCGAAGCGCCTTCCTCCGCCGACCACCAGCGGGCGGCCAGGTGGCGGCGTGCATGCTCATTGGCACGGCGTTCGCGGCCGGGATGTGGCACTACATCTTGCCCGCGCCCGCCCTGCTAGCGGGCTGGAACCTCGCGGCGGTGATTTACCTCATCTTGGTGTGGGGTGCGGTGTATCGGATGAACGCGGAAGTAACTGCCCGGTTGGCGGGCCGGGAGGATCCCAGCAATCCCGTTGCCGAAGTGGTGGTCGTGGCCGCGAGTATCGTCGCCCTCGTGGCCGTCGGCTTTGCGCTGGTCAGGGCGGGCCAGGCAACGGGAGGCACAAGGGCGTTGCTCATCGGCACCGGCACTGTCAGCGTCGTCGCGTCGTGGCTTGTGCTGCATACGGTCTTCATGCTGCGATATGCGCGCGGCTATTACGGCCAGCCGTTGGGCGGCATCGAGTTCAATGAAGCGGATCTCCCGGCTTACCTGGACTTCGCTTATTTCTCGTTCACAATCGGCATGACGTTCCAGGTCTCGGACACGAACATCACCACCAAAGCCATCCGCCGGCTGGCGCTGCATCACGCGCTGCTGTCCTATCTGTTCGGCGCCGTCATCCTTGCTGCCGCGGTCAACGTCTTCGCCAGCCTGCTGCACTGAGTCGTCGCGATCAGGTAGGAACGGCGTGTGGACTTCAGCGAGGACAGTGAGCACCAGGAGATACGCCGCGCGATCCGGGCGATCTGCGCGCGGTTTCCCGACGAGTACTGGGCTGATGCCGACGCGACGCACACGTTCCCGTGGGAGTTCTACCGCGCGATGGCAGACGGCGGCTGGCTCGGGGTAGCGATCCCCGCCCGGTATGGCGGCGGAGGTGCCGGGATAGCGGCGGCTTCGGTTGTGCTGGAAGAGGTAGCCGCCTCTGGGGCCTGCATGAACGGCGCCAGCGCCATCCATATGTCGATCTTCGGCATGCAGCCGGTCGTCCTGCACGGCAGCGACGAACTCCGGCAGCGGTACCTGCCCCGGGTGGCGACGGGCGAACTGCACGTCGCGTTCGGCGTCACCGAGCCGGACGCCGGTCTGGACACAACCGCGATCAGTACGCGTGCGGTCCGCGATGGCGATGGGTACCGAGTGACCGGCCGGAAGGTGTGGACGTCGAAGGCGCTGGAATCCGAGCGGGTGCTGCTGCTGGTCCGCACGACCGCGCTGGCCGACTGCGCGCGCCGTACCGACGGCCTGACGCTGCTGGTCGCCAGCCTGCAGGATCCCTCGGTCAGCATCCGGCCCATCCGCAAGCTGGGACGTAACGCGGTGGCCTCGTGCGAGGTGACCTACGACGGCCTGTACGTTCCGGAGTCTGATCGGGTCGGGGCGGAAGGCAGCGGCTTCCGGTATCTGCTCGACGGGCTCAACGCAGAGCGGGTGCTCATCGCGGCGGAGGCGGTCGGCATCGGCACCGCCGCACTGCGCCGCGCGGCCAGCTACGCCAGCAGTCGCGTCGTCTTCGGCCGGCCCATCGGCGCGAACCAGGGCGTCTCGTTCCCGCTGGCGCAGGCGCATGCCCAGCTCGCGGCGGCCGAGCTCGTAGTGCGGCAGGCAGCCTGGCGGATCGACCATCAGCTGCCGTGCGGAGAGCAAGCTAACACGGCCAAGTTCGTTGCTGCCGAGGCAGGCTTCGCAGCCGCCGACGCGGCGCTGCAGGCCCACGGCGGGTTCGGATACGCCAGCGAGTACCACGTGGAGCGGTACTGGCGCGAGGCGCGGCTGCTGCGGATCGCCCCGGTGCCGCAGGAGATGGTGCTGAACTACCTGGCCGAACACGTGCTCGGGCTGCCGCGCTCGTACTGACAGGGACAGTAAGGTCGCCATATGAGCCGTCTTCCCGAATTGCGCCGCGACGACCTGACCACAGCGGGCCAGGATGTCTGGGATCTGATCGTCCGTACCCGCGGCAGCCATGTCGTGACCGCCGCGGGCAGCCTGAGCGGGCCCTTCAACGCATTCGTCTGCGCACCAGCCGCCGGCGGGCCGCTAGCCTCGCTGGGTGCCGCGCTGCGCTTCGATAACTCGATCGGGCCACGGCTGACCGAGCTCGCCATCATCACAGTCGCTAGTCACTGGCGGGCGGAGTTCGAGTGGCTGGCGCACGCTCGGATGGCCCGCGAAGCCGGTCTGGCCGACAGCGTGGTCGATGCGATCGGGCGCGGCGAGGAGCCTTCGCTCACTGCGGCCGACGAGCGGACCGTTTACGCCGCCGTGCGCGAGCTCGTGACCACGGGCCAGCTGGCCGATACCAGCTATGCAGCCGCTCGCGATCTGCTTGGTGACACCGGCACGGTGGAACTCGTCGCGCTGTGCGGGTACTACTCGCTCGTCTCCTTCGTGCTGAACGGGTTCGGCGTGCCGCTGCCGGCCGGCGCCGAGCCTATGTGGCCGAACCGCAGCTAGCGGCGCATGAGGGCGTGACGCAGCGCCCCGGACCGCAAGATCGAGGCGGTGCCTACCACGGCGGGCTGAGCGGCCCTACGATGACATCGCGCCCGCCGGTCGCAACAGTCGCCCGTGAGAAGGAGGGCTCATGTCCGTCGTTGTGGTCGCGACCATAGTGCCGCTGCCCGAGCACCGCGCCGAGGTCATCGCGGCGATCAAGCAGACCATCGAGCAGGTCCACACCGAAGGCGGATGCGAGCTCTACAGCCTCAACGAGGCTCCCGACCGGCTGATCATGATCGAGAAGTGGGCGAGCCAGGAGGCACTGGACACCCACGCGAAGGGCCAGAACCTGGCCGCGCTCGGCCCGAGACTGGCCGGCAAGGTCGCCGGCGCGCCGGCCGTCGTCGTCTTGCAGCCCGTTGCCGCGGGCGATCCGGCCAGGGGAGCGGTGTAACGGGCCCGACGATGGCCGGCTGGCTTGGCGGAGGGCGCTGCGGATGACACCCGAGATCAATCTCGTCGACCCCGACGTCTACCAGCGCAACGGGCCTCCGCACGAGCAGTTCGAGTGGCTGCGCGAACACGACCCGGTGCACTGGCACGCCAACGGCGGTGCACCGGGCTGGCCCGGATTCTGGGCTGTGACCACCCACGAGGACGTCGCGCATGTGTCGCGGCACCCGGAGACATTTTCCTCCGCACGCCGGCTGTCGCTGTTCGGCGAGATCCCGGATGAGCACATCGAACTGCAGCGGCTGATGATGCTCAACATGGACCCGCCGCAGCACACCCGGCAGCGGGCCTTCGTGAACCGCGGGTTCACCCCGCGGATGATCGGCCGGCTCGAGCAGCACGTCACCGAGATCTGCCACTCGCTGCTCGACGGCGTATCCAGGAGCGGCACCGCCGACTTTGTCACCGAGATTGCGGCGCCGCTGCCGCTCTGGGTTATCTGCGAGCTGGTCGGCGCGCCAGTAGCGGACCGCGACCGCATCTTCGAGCTGTCAAACATCCTCATCGGCTCGGCCGACCCCGAATTCCAGGTCGCCCCCCGCGCACAGCAGAGCGCCGCCGCGGAGGTGTACGCCTACGGCGCCGCGCTCGCTGAGCGCCGCCGGGCGGAGCCAGCCGACGACATCGTCACCCGGCTCCTGCAGCCGGACGACAACGGGGAGGCGCTGACCAGTGATGAGTTCGACCTGTTCTTCCTGCTGCTCACCGTCGCCGGGAGCGAGACCACCAGGAACGCCGCAGCAGGCGGCATGCTGGCGCTGTGCCAGCATCCAGACCAGTGGCAACGGCTGGCTGATGACCCGTCCCTGATCCCGACTGCCGCCGAGGAAATCGTGCGCTGGGTGAGCCCGGTCAACATGTTCCGCCGCACCGCGGTGTGCGACACCGAGCTGGGCGGCCGCCCGGTTGCGACGGGCGACAAGGTGGTCGTGTTCTACGCCTCGGCCAACCGGGACCCCGGCGCGTTCGCCGGGCCGGACGAGTTCGATGTGGGGCGCGATCCGAACCCGCACGTCGGCTTCGGCGGTGGCGGGCCGCACTTCTGCCTAGGCAGGCACCTCGCCGCGCTGGAACTGCGCGTGCTCCTGCGGGTCCTGATCGACCGGATGCCGGACATCCGGCTCGACGGCGAGCCGAGCAGGCTGCGGTCGAACTTCATCAACGGCATCAAGCACATGCCGGTGCGGTTCTCGGCCGTGCCGTCCTAGGCCTGGTGATCCGCCGCGGGGAACTCGACCAGGGAGACGACCCGGCTTGCCATAAAGCGCGCGGTCCGGACCGGCGTGCCGGTGCGGGTCACCTCCGACACCTCGACAAGACCTCGCCGGGTCGCAACCTCTACCCGACGGCCGGCTCGTGTCGCGGTCACCTCGTAGGCGCGCGTCCCGTCGCCGATGTCGACGACGATCTCGATCCGGTCACCCTTCATGCCTCACCCCGCTGGTCGAACATCAATTCGATACCCACCCGCAGTGGGTCGAAACGTCGCAGCGGTTAAGCTGGTGTTTTAGCGGTGGCAGAAGGTAGGGAGGCCCGGATGCCACGCACTCCCCGCTACTGGCTGGCGCTGGCCGCAGCCGTCATCGCGCTGGTCGTGGTGGGCTGGCCAGGTTCGGCCGACGACCCGGCTACGCTCATCAGCCGGGTGTCCGCTATCGGGGTAGCGCTCATGCTCGCGGGGCTCCCGTGGTGCGTCAGGCGCCGGTTCGGTGCGCTCGCTCGCGGCTGGCGACCGCCGCTGGTCCGGGCGGTCGGCTGCGCGACTGTCGTCGGGCTGCTCGCCGAGAAGGCCAGGGTCGAGCACCTGGAGTTCGCGGTCGCTGCGCACCGGCCGTCGCTGGCTGGGCTGTGGGTCGGAGAAGTCGTATTCCTTCTGGTCATCGGCGGGTATGCGGCCGGGCTGCTCGCGGTCACGGCTAGCCGCGCGCCGGCTCGGCGCACCACACTGGTGATCGGCGGCGGCGCGGGAGCGCTGATCGGCGTCTTGGTGTACCTGCTGCGGCCACTCGCCGACAAGCTGCACATCGCCAATCCGGCCCTGGCCGTGCTGTACCAGGTTGGCAAGGTGCTTGCCGTGCCCCTGGTGCTCGCCGCCGCCATCGCTGCGTCGGTGACTGCGGCGCGGCGAGCGTCGAGCCGCCCCGGCCCTGATGCCCTGCCGCTGCGGGACGTGCGCGCTCGGCAGGGTTTCGCCGCTGGGGCGTGCGTCGGCTTCGCCGCCGCCGTCGTGGTCTCGGTCCTCGGCATCGCTACCATCGCGCTACTGCCGCATGCCGCCACTGGGCTGCAGTGGACGCTACCCGGCCGGAACGCGCCGGCCGGCTCTCTCTACCACTTCGAGGTCGGGATGACCGAGGCCGGCGCCGGCTTCCTGCTCGTGCTGCTGATCTTCCCGGTCGTCGGTGCGGGCCTCGGCGCCTGGGCCGGGATGTTCGCCGGCGACAC
>JBAUAR010000567.1:0-9529 GCA_049675875.1 Streptosporangiaceae bacterium | reverse complement strand
TGTGGTGGATCGTGTTCGGCTCGGGTGATGACGAGCGGGCGGAACAGGTACTCACCCAGGCGAGCAGCGCGCGCCGGCCGGCCACGGCGCTGAGCGCCTTCTTCTACGGCTTCATCCCGCTGCTGCTCCGTCTCGTGGGGCTGGCGGCGGGGGTTCTCATGGCGGTCAGGCTGGCCGGCAGCTCGGGCAGCTCGGGCAGCTCGGGCGGCTCCGCCGGCCAGTCAGCGGTGCTGGCCTGCGGAGCTGCCCTGTTCCTCGGCGGGAACGCCGCGATCCGCTGGCACCTGCGGATCGGGCCGACCTGGCTGCGGACGCTAGCCGCGGCTCTTGCGCTGGCCACGGTCGCGGTCGGGCTGGCCGCCGGGCTTGACGTTCAGCTGGTGGTGGTGGCCGCGGTCCTGGTGCTGCCGCTGCTGGCCGATCGCCGGCTGGCCGTCCCCCCTGGATCAGCTGACCCGACCGGGCCGTTCGAGCACTCTCCGACCGGGCCGCGTGCGGCAGAATAGAGGTGTGATAGACCGCTACACGCTGCCGGAGATGGGCTACGTCTGGAGCGAGGCGCACAAGTTCGAGCTGTGGTGCCAGGTCGAGACCGCAGTGCTCACCGCGCAGGCGAATGCGGGCACGGTTCCGGCGGCTGCGGTCGGGCCTGTCGCGGCCGCCCCGCCGCCGACGCCCGAGGCGGTGGCCGCGCTCGAGGCCGTCACCGGTCACGACGTGATCGCCTTCCTGACCGCCTGGGCCAACAACACCACCCCGCGGGAGGCAGCCGCGTACGTCCACTACGGGCTGACATCGTCGGACCTGGTCGATACCGGGCTAGCGCTGCAGCTCACGCAGGCCACCGACCTGCTCACCGCCCGGTGCGAGAAACTCCTGCACGTGCTGCGCGAGCACGCGCTGCGGCACCGGGCCACCCTGCGGGTCGGCCGGACGCACGGCATCCACGCCGAGCCCGACGTGTGGGGACACCGGGTCGCCGACTTCGCCTTCGCCATCCACCGGTGCCGGGACCGGCTGCTGCGGGCACGGCAGGCGGTCGCCGTCGGGAAGCTGTCTGGTCCGGTCGGCAGCTACTCCAACATCGACCCCGGCATCGAGGCAGAGGTGCTAGCAGTGCTGGGCCTGCGGCCGCCCGACGTGGCCACCCAGGTGGTGATGCGAGACGGGATCGCCACTTGGGCGGCCGTGCTGGCGCTCATCGCCAGCGTCTGCGACGCCATCGCGCTGGAGGTCAGGCACGGCCAGCGGACCGAGGTAAGCGAGCTCGCCGAGCCGTTCGCAGCCGGTCAGAAGGGCTCTTCGTCCATGCCCCACAAGCGCAACCCGGTTCGCGCCGAGCGGGTCTGCGGGCTGGCGAGGGTGGTGCGGGCCCAGGTCGTGCCAGTTATGGAGGGCATCGCGCTGTGGCATGAACGGGACATCTCCCACTCCTCGACCGAGCGGGTCGCACTGGCCGACACCGCCATCGCCACGGACTACCTGCTGGCCGAGACCACCTGGATCATGGCGGGCCTGACGGTGGACCCGGCCCGGATGCTGGCAAACCTCGAGTCAAGCCACGGTCTCATCTACACCTCGGCTGTGCTGCTCGAGCTGGTGTCGACGGGGATGTCGCGGGAGGACGCGTACGCCCTGGTGCAGGGCGCGGCCATGGCCACCTGGCAGTCGGGGGTGCCGTTCCGGGAGACGCTTCGCGCGCAGGCCGCCAGCCGCGACGTCAAGCTCGACGAGGCCCGGCTGGACGAAATCTGCACGCCGGAGCACTACGTCCGGCGGCTGGGCGGGGTCTTCGAACGGCTGGAAACGCTGGCATGACGCCCGGATTCCAGCACATCTACTCGGGCAAGGTCCGGGAGCTGTACCAGGCGGCCGACGGTGTGTTGCTGCTGGTCGCGACGGACCGGATCTCTGCATTCGATTATGTGCTGGAAACGCCGATCCCAGATAAAGGCAAAATTCTCACCCAGCTTTCCCGCTGGTGGTTTAGCCGGCTCGCCGATGTCGTTCCGAACCACCTCATCGACGCGCCGGTGCCAGCCGAATTCGCCGGCCGCGCCATGGCTTGCCGGCCGCTGTCGATGGTGCCCGTCGAGTGCGTCGCTCGCGGCTACCTGACCGGCACGGGGCTGGCCGACTACCGGCGCGGCGGCGTCGTGGGCGGCGTCGCGCTCCCGCCGGGGCTCACCGACGGATCACGGCTGCCGGAGGCGATCTTCGACCCGGACACCAAGGCTCCGCAGGGTGAGCACGACCAGAACCTGACCGCGTCCGAACTCACCGCGCTGGTGGGCGGGTCCACCGCGGCTGAGCTGGCCAGGATCACCCTCGCGGTGTACGAGCGCGGGGCTAGCCTGGCCGCCGAGCGCGGCATTATCGTCGCTGACACCAAGATCGAGCTTGGCCTTGATGACACCGGGACGCTGCGACTGGCGGACGAGGTGCTGACACCGGACTCATCGCGGTTCTGGCCCGCCGAGTCGTGGCAGCCCGGTCGCAGTCAGGTCTCCTTCGACAAGCAGTTCGTCCGGGACTGGCTGACGTCGCCAGTTTCCGGCTGGGATCCTGGCAGCGGCGAGCCGCCGCCGGCGCTTCCGGATGAAATAGTCGAGCAAACCCGGCAGACCTATATAGCGGCGTACGAGCGTATCACCGGGCGCCGCTGGCGCTGATAACGGTGGCCCCCTTTAGTCACATTACGAGAGCTCTCAGTTACGTTACGTAACACTGTCGTCATGGTCTGGGGGGCGCATTAGCGGTGGAATACTTGACGTCACCACAACCGGGCAACTTCGACGAAGGTTGTCGGCCACCTGCATGGGCAGGGGACCGGGAGCACCGAAGAAGCCGCGCGATGCAGCCAGCCGACGACGGGAGTTCCATCCAGATGGTGACGAGCGGCCCAGATTCCCGCTATATCGTCCGAGGCGGTAATCCGCTCCAGGGCACCGTCTTCGTGCAGGGCGCCAAGAACGCCGCGCTGAAGATGATCGCAGCGTCGCTGCTAGCGGAGAAGGGCCGGACGGTGCTGCGTAACGTCCCGGTGATCGAGGACGTCCAGCGCGCGGTGGAGCTCGCCCAGGCCGTCGGGGCCGTCGTCAAGTTCCACGAGGCTGAGCGCACCCTCGTTGTCGACGCCTCGGACCTGACGAGCTCGGTCCTGCCCGCCGAGATCGCCCGCCGGTTCCGCGGCTCGGTGCTGTTCGTGCCCGCGCTGCTGCACCGGCTGGGAGAGGCCACTATCGAGGGCGTCGGCGGCTGCAACCTCGGCACCCGCAGCCTGGACTTCCACTACCGCGGTTTCGCCCGGCTCGGCGCCATCGTCGAGGAGGGCGACACCGTCATCCGCATCAAAGCCGACCGGCTGCGCGGCGCGCACCTGTACCTGGATACGCCGTCGCACACCGGCACCGAGAACTTGATCATGGCCGCCTCGCTGGCGCCCGGCACGACGATCATCGACAACACCGCGCTCGAACCCGAAGTGCTCGACGTCATCGCGTTCCTCACCAAGATGGGCGCCAGGATCACCGGCGGCGGCACCGGCTTCGTGACAGTAGAGGGCGTCGAGGAACTGACGGCTGTGGAGCACACCGTCATGGCCGACCGGATCGACGCCGGCGTCTTCGCGGTGGCTGCGGCGATAACCGGCGGCGAGATCAGCCTGGTCGGCGCGTCACTCGAGCACTTCGGCGTCGCGCGCTGGAAGCTGGAGCAGATGGGCGTGGACTTCGCCACCCACGGCGCGATCCTGCAGGTCTGCCGGGACCGCCAGCTTCGCCCGATCAACGTGATCACCGACACCTACCCGGGCTTCGCCACCGACCTGCAGTCACCGATCATGGCGCTGTCGTGCCTGGCGGACGGCACGAGCTACATCAGGGAAACCATTTTCGACGGTCGCTACATGCTGGCTGAAGAGCTCCACAAGATGGGCGCCAAGGTGGAGGTCGCCGACAACGTCGCGCTCGTGCACGGTCCGACGTCGCTGCATGGTGCCGAGGTCATCGCCCACGACCTGCGCAGCGGCATCGCCCTGATCCTCGCTGGCCTCGCCGCCGACGGGGAGACCGTGGTCGCGCCGGGCTACCTGATCGACCGCGGCCATGCGTCGGTCGCCACCCGGCTGAGCACCCTGGGCGCCGACATTTTCGAGGAAGTCGTCGGCTAGCGGCTCCGACTGCGGCCACCGTAAGCGGCCCCCGTAAGCGGCCACCGTCAGCGGCCACCGTCAGCGGCCCCCGTCAGCGGTCACCGCGACGGGCCCTAGTCCGACCAGCGCCGGATCACGTCCCGGCTGAACCTCGCCATCTCCTCCCGCTGCGGCGAGAACTGCAGCAACATGAGGTCCACGCCTGCTCGTTCATAGGCTCGCAGTCGGTCGATGATCATCGCCGGCGTGCCGATCAGCCCGCTGCGCAGACCGCGGTTCGACACGCTGTACTCCTCCAGCGAGACCCTGGACTCCAGCTGCGACCCTTCGACGAAGTCCCGGTAGGAGGCGTATGCCTCCGGCGACGACCGAACATCCAGCACGCGCGCCAGCTCTGCCTGCGCGGCCGCCTCGGTGTCGCGGCAGATCACGTAGCCGGAGACACCGAACTGTAGCGGCGGCCGCCCGGCCGCGGCCCGCCGGGTGCGCATGTCGGCCACTTTCTCGGCAATCACGTGGGCCGAGTCACCGTGCATGACGTAGGCGTCGGCCTGCGCGGCGATCAGGTCCTTGGCGGTGGGTGATTCGCCGCCCATGTACACCGGCGGCAGCCGGGACGGCTTAGGCTCGAGCACGGTGCCGGCCAACTGGTACAGCGGGCCGGCGTGGGTAACAGTGTCGTCCCGCAGCAGCCGCCCGCAGACCTCGAGCCACTCCTGCGTCCGGGCGTACCGGGCGTCGTGCACGTCGAACGGAGCCCCGTACTGCGCTGCCTCGTCCTTCCACCACGACGACACCACGTTCAGCGAGATGCGTCCCGGCGCGATCAGGTCCAGGGTGGACAGCGCCTTCGCGGTCAGCGCGGGCGCGTGGTAGTTCGGCCGCACCGCCAGCATGAGCTCCAGCGTGCTGGTCGCGGCGGCGACCGCGGGGGCCAGCGTCCAGCAGTCCAGCGACGGCGCGCGGTGGCCCTTGATGTCGTTGAGGTTGAGCTCGGCGATCAGGGTCAGGTCAAAGCCCAGCTGCTCGCTGTCGTGGGCCAGGTCGCGGACGTAGGGCCAGGACACCGGCATGCCCTCGTCGCCCACGTTGCGCAGCCAGCCGCCGAAGATCGGCATCCAGTACCCGAACCGCATCACAGCCTCCGCACCGCCCGCTATCCGCCGACCCCGGCGCGAGCCAGCGAAGCCGAACCGCCGGCTCCTGCCGCCGCGAGCAGTCGCCCGAAGTACTCGGTGACGGCCGTGAGGGCGGGCCGGGGCGCCGCAGCCTCGATCTCGGCGTTGTAGTTCGTCGTGGTGTTGATGTCGTAGGTCACGATCCGCCCGTCGGCGGTCTCGATGAACTCAAACCCGGCGATCTCGATGCCGAGCCGGTCAGCGAAGTCCAGGTACCTGGTCACGATCGGGTGATCGAAGCCCCGTCGCAGGGTGAACAGGCTCGGCTCGGTGCCGCTGCTGTCGTCGGCTGCTCGCTCCGCGAGCCGATCCCCGGTACTCCCCGCCGGCACCGCGCAGGCATCGGCGGGACAGAGCTGGAACCCGCCCCGGCCGGTGTCCGCGGCGATCGCGTACACGAACGCGCCGCCGACGATCTCCACCCTGGTGATCTCCGGCCGAGCGGCGACCAGGTATTCCTGCAGCAGGGTGATCCCGTCGACGGGCTGCTCGTAGTCCGGACCGGCGAGGTAGGCATCGTGGTCGGCGTGGGTCGCAAATGACCGTACGGCGAGGCCCTTGCCGCCTTGATTGTGCTTGCTGATGAAGGGAACGGGGAGCTTGCGCGCTGCGGCCGCCAGTTCGGTCGGGCCTGCCACGGCCACTGTCCGCGGCACATCGAACCCAGCCGCCCGCAGCGCGGCCAGCTGCTCGACCTTACTCATCTCCAGGTCCAGCACCCGGCGCCCGTTGACCACCCGGCATCCGTGCGACTCCAGCCAGGCGAGCACCCCCCTGGTCTGATCCTTCGCGAAGCCGTGGCCGCGGGTGTGCGACGACGCGCTCATGCGGGACCAGAACACCCCCGGCGGCGGCACCGAATCGAGATCGAGCACCGCGTCCCCGAGCAGCCACTGCTCGTGCGGTAGCCCAGCCCCGTCGAACGCCGCGGCCAGCGGCGCATACCAGTCCGGGTTCTCGTGGAGGACATACAGCTTCGCGTCAGAGCGCACGCATCATCCCTTCGCGGTCCCCCAGACGTCCCATGACGCCAGTCTCTCCCATCCGAGCAATACCGGCCAAACTGGGCAGGCGGCGTGGTCGCGCCGGGTGAGCTGTCAGGTCCGGTACGGATAGCTCACGGCGGCGGCGAGGAACGCGTCGTTCGCCTCCGGGTCAGCGACCGTGACCCGGACGCCGTCTGGCAGGTACGGTCGCACGCTCAGGCCGGCCGCCTCGCAGCGCGCGGTGAATTCGGCGGACCGGTCACCGAGCGGCAGCCAGACAAAGTTGGCTTCGGTTGGCGGCACGGTCCAGCCCTGACCCAGCAGCTCGCGCCGTACCCGGTCCCGCTCCTTGACCACCAGCTCGACGCGCTCCAGTAGCTCGGACTCGGCCGCCAGCGACGCGATCGCGGCAGCCTGGGCGATCGAATTCACCGTGAACGGCAGCATGGTCTTGCGAACGGCAGCCGCGACCGGCTCGTGCCCGACCAGATAGCCGACCCGCAGTCCAGCCAGTCCGTAGGCCTTGGAGAAGGTGCGCAGCACGGCCACGTTCGGCCGGCTGGCGTACACGCTCAGCCCATCGGGCACCTGCGGATCGCGGACGTACTGCACGTACGCCTCATCCATGACGACCAGGCAGTCCGCCGGAACCTGATCGAGGAACGCGGTCAGCTCGGCCCTCGTGACGGCGGTTCCCGTCGGGTTGTTAGGGGTGCACACGAAGACGAGCCTGGTCTTATCCGTGATGGCGGCGCTCATGGCGGCCAGGTCGTGGCGGTGATCCTGCAGCGGGACCCGGACCGAGGTGGCATTCGCGAGGTCGGTGAGATAGGGGTACGCCTCGAACGACCGCCACGCATAGACCACCTCGGCGCCGGGCTCGCCGACCGCCTCGAGGATCTGCTGGGCGATCCCGACCGAGCCACAGCCAACGACGACGTGCGCCGGCGGCACGCCGAGCCGGGTTGCGATGGCATCGATCAGCTCGGCCGCGGTGTTGTCCGGGTACCGGTTGACCTGGCCGGCCGCGCTGGCAATGGCGGCCCGGACAGACGGCAGCGGGTCATACGGCGACTCGTTGGAGGTGAGCTTGAACGTCCGCCCGGCCGCCGGGGCCGGTGCCTTGCCTGGCGTGTACCCGACGAACTGGTCAAGCACGGCGCGGAAACGTGGTGAGTCTGCAGACACCGTCGTCCTCCTCAGCTGCTCGCGGCCGGAAATTCGATGCTATCCGGGCGGCGCTGACCGCCGCCGTGCTCGCGCGGCCGCAGCATCGGCGGATAGAGCAGCACAGCAGAGCCGCGCCGGTAGACCTGGGCAGGCCGACCGCCGGACGTGGTGACCGTGCCGGTCTCGACCAGGAAATCGCGTGCCCCAGTGACCTTCCGGTGAAAGTTCCGCGGATCGAGCGGGGTCGCCCAGACAATCTCGTACACCCGCCGAAGCTCGCCGACGGTGAACTCGTCCCGGCAGAAGGCGGCAGCCAGCGAGGTGTACTCAAGCTTCGACCGGGCGCGCTCAACGCCGTCCCGCAGGATCCTGACGTGGTCGAACGCCATCTGCGTGAGCGCACTGACTGGCTGCCAGCTCATCTGTGGCTGGTCTGGCGCCGGCAGGTGCGGTGCGAGGCCGAGGTAGGCGACCGAGACCGCACGCCGGGTCGGATCCCGGTCGGGGTAGCCGTAGCTGCGTAGCTGCTCCAGATGTACCGGGGCGCCAGGCAGTCCGGCCCGCTCGCCGAGGACCCGCGCCGCCGCGGCCCGCAGGTCCTCGTCCAGCCGGATGAAACCGCCGGGCAGGCCAGCCAGCCCCGCGTAGGGATCGGTGTCCCGGCGCCAGGCCAGCACGGCCAGCTGGCCGTCGCGCACAGTCAGGATGACCAGGTCAACACTGACGCCGATGCGGGGCACTGTCACATTCGCCCACGTTAGCGTGGTCGCCCCGCGGATGGGACCGGGCCGAGTCCCTGCGGCCGGGCTGGAGTGGCCGTCGCGGAGCGGTCAGGAAGCTGACAGCAAGCGTGTAACCACGGTGACTGACCTGCACCTCCCCCAAGGGCCAGGCTGAGAGCACCTGGCCAAGGGAGGCTATCCCGGCCAGGCCAGCCAGACAGGAGACGGCCATGTACACCAACCACACCATCGCCGTCCTGGTCGCCCAGGACAAGCAGCGCGACATGCTGGCAGCGGCGGAGCGCGAGCGCCGGGTCCGGCAGGTGCGACAGCCGCGCCGTCCATCCCAGCTGGCCAGCCGCCGCGGTCGTCGAGGCTGGCAGCTGCCGTGGCCACTGCGCCCGCAAGCCGTGTCATGACCACACTCGCCCAGTGCGGCCACCGGCCCGTTAGGAACGCGAGCCATAACTCCGAGGCCGCGGCGGCGCGCACCTCGCGGCTGCGGCCGGTTGTCCGGAGCGTCAGTCGCAGCCACACCGGCTGCAGCTGCTAGGCCGGCACCCGGGACTCGGCGTTCGCCTGGCTCTCGACCCGGTCGAGTAGCGGCCCGCAGCGCAGCCGCTCAGCGATGGCCCGCGCTTCGCTGGCCGCGGCCGCGGCGGCCACCTCATCGCCGACGCTGAGCAGGTGCTGGCAGTGGTCGAGCAGGCCGTGGGCGAGGTGGTACGGGGTGGAGTGCTGACGCAGGCCCGCGACCGCGGCGGTGAACGCTGCGCTGGCCGCCGGGTCGGCGTCGGTAGCCGCGAGGCGGGCCCGGACCAGGTCGCGTTCGGCGCGGAGCATGGGGGCCAGCTGGCCGGGCCGGTAGCCGTCGAGCAGCGCCAGCAGCTCGGTGGTGGTTGCCGTGTCCGCGAGGTCGCAGGCGGTGCGGGCGGCCAGCGGCCACGCCCACCGCAGGTACTCGTGGCTGATGCCCAGGGCGCCGGCCTGGCCAAGGATGGAGCGGGCGTGGCGGAGTGCGGCGGCGGGTTCACGTCGGCCGGCGGCGGTGAATGCCTCCGCGACCGCGACGTTCGCCCGATCTTGGAGGTCTTCGCTGGCCCGCTGGTCGGCCAGCCCGGCCAGGATGGCCTGGGCTGCGGAGGCGTCGCCGCGCAGCGCCGCCAGCCAGGCCCGATAGCAGGCGAGGAACTCGTTGGCCACGCCGTCGCCGTCGATCGCCTGGCCCAGCTCGGCTTCGGCGGTGTCCCAGTCGCCGGTCATCAGCAAAGCCTGCGCCAGGTTCATGACGGCGCCCCCGAGGCGGTCGCGGGCGCCGGC
>JBAUAR010000566.1:0-4808 GCA_049675875.1 Streptosporangiaceae bacterium | reverse complement strand
CGACGGTGCAGACTGGGCTGGCTGGGCTGGCTGCGGCGGTCGCGGCACGGGCTGCGGCTGGGCCGGCGGCAGGCTGACAACCGGGCCGCCGGCGCCGTTCTCGGCCACGATCGGGTCGTGCTGGGGCTGCAACTGGAAGTTGAACAGGCTGCCGACCGACTCTTCCTTGATGCCGTCCATCATCGTGGTGAACATGTCGTAGCCCTCGCGCTGGTACTCGATCAGCGGATCGCGCTGACCGTAACCGCGCAGCGTGATGCCCTCGCGCAGGTAGTCCATCTCGTACAGGTGCTCGCGCCACTTGCGGTCGAGCACCGACAGCACGATCCGGCGCTCCACGTCGCGCATGAGGTCCGGGGTGAGCTCCTGTTCCCGCCGGGCGTAGGCGGCGTGCGCGTCGTCCTTGACTGACTCAGCGATCTGCTCACGGGTCAGGTGCGCCTTCTCGCCGCCCGCCTCCTCGATGAGATCGGCGACCGTGATGCCGACGGGGTACAGCGTCCTGAGTGCGCGCCAGAGCTTGTCGAGGTCCCATTCCTCGGGGAAGCCCTCGACGGTTGCGCCGGCGACGTAGTCGCTGGTCACCTCGTCGATCATGCCGTCGATCTGCGGCTGCAGATCCGCGCCCTCCAGCACCTGGCGGCGCTCGTCGTAGACGACCTTGCGCTGCCGGTTCATGACGTCGTCGTACTTGAGGACGTCCTTGCGGATCTCGAAGTTGAGCGCCTCGACGTTGGACTGCGCCGAGCGGATCGCCCGGCTCACCGGCCTGGACTCCAGCGGCATGTCCGGCGGCGTCTTCATGAGCTGCATCAGGTGCGCGATCTTGTCGCCGTTGAACCTGACCATCAGCTCGTCCTCGAGCGACAGGTAGAACCGGGACTCGCCGGGGTCGCCCTGCCGACCGGAACGGCCGCGCAGCTGGTTGTCGATCCGCCGGGATTCATGGCGCTCGGTTCCGAGCACGTACAGCCCGCCTGCCGCCACGACTTCCTCGTGCTCCTCGGCCACCGCCTTGCGGCACTTCTCCACCGCTTCGGGCCACGCGGCCTCGTAGTCGTCCGGGGTGTCGACGGGCGACAGGCCGCGCTGGTGCAGCTGCAAGTCGGCGAGGAACTCGGGGTTGCCGCCCAGCATGATGTCGGTGCCGCGACCCGCCATATTGGTCGCGACCGTGACGGCGCCCTTGCGGCCCGCCTGGGCCACGATCGCCGCCTCCCGCTCGTGGTACTTCGCGTTCAGTACCTCGTGCGGCACGCCCTGGCGCTTCAGCGCCTTGGAGACCCGCTCGGACTTCTCCACGCTGGTGGTGCCCACCAGGATGGGCTGGCCGTTGGTGTGCCGCTCGAAGATGTCCTCGACCAGGGCGTCGTACTTGGATTCCTCCGTCTGGTACACCAGGTCCGACTGGTCAGCCCTGATCATCGGCATGTTGGTGGGGATGGGCACGACGCCGAGCTTGTAGGTCTGCCAGAACTCGTTGGCCTCGGTCACCGCTGTGCCGGTCATGCCGGACAGCTTCTCGTAGAGCCGGAAGTAGTTCTGCAGGGTGATCGTGGCGAGCGTCTGGTTCTCGTCCTTGATCGTCACGCCTTCCTTGGCCTCGACGGCCTGGTGCATGCCCTCGCTCCACCGGCGTCCGTGCAGGATACGGCCGGTGAACTCGTCCACGATGAGGACCTCGCCGTTCATGACGACGTAGTCCTTGTCCTTGGCGTACAGCTCCTTGGCCTTGATCGCGTTGTTGAGGAAGCTGATCAGCGGCGTGTTGATGCTCTCGTACAGGTTGTCGATGCCGAGCTCGTCCTCGACCTTCTGGACCCCGGCTTCGGTGATGCCAACCGTGCGCTTCTTCTCGTCGACCTCGTAATCGCCCTCGCCGTCCTCGCCCCGGCGCAGCCGCGGCGCGATCCTGGCGAACGTCTGGTACCAGATGCTGTTCTGGTCGACCGGGCCGCTGATGATCAGCGGAGTCCGCGCCTCGTCGATGAGGATGGAGTCGACCTCGTCCACGATGGCGAAGGCGTGGCCGCGCTGGACGCACTCCTCCAGCCCCCAGGCCATGTTGTCGCGCAGGTAGTCGAAGCCGAACTCGTTGTTGGTGCCGTAGGTGACGTCGGCGGCGTAGGCCTTGCGGCGGTCGTCGGGGTCCATGTTCGCGAGGATCACGCCGACCTCGAGACCAAGGAAGTGGTGGATCCGGCCCATCCACTCGGCGTGGTATCGCGCCAGGTAGTCGTTGACGGTGACGACGTGCACGGCGCGACCGCCGAGCGCGTTGAGGTAGCAGGGCAGCACCGCGGTCAGGGTCTTGCCCTCGCCGGTCTTCATCTCGGCGATGTTGCCGAGGTGCAGGGCGGCCCCGCCCATGAGCTGGACGTCGAAGTGGCGCTGGCCGATGACCCGGCTGGCCGCCTCCCGCACCGCGGCGAACGCCTCCGGCAGCAGGTCGTCCAGGGTCTCGCCGTCGGCGTGCCGCTGCCGGAACTCGGCGGTCATCGCCCGCAGCTGGGCGTCGGACATCGCCCTGAAGTCTTCCTCGATCGAGTTGATCTGGTCGACCAGGGCCTTGAGCTTGCGCAGCGTCTTGCCTTCGCCAGCGCGAAGGAGGTTGTCGATGATTGCTGGCACTTGTCGTCGCGCTCCCTGCGGGTCATGAGCTAGGTCTGGCTGGCCGCGCCCTGCCAGCGTCGGCTCCCCGCGCCAGCACCGACTGGCACGCCGCCGCTCTATTAGTGCAACGGCATGGCGGCAGGCCGCGTTCCTGCTATCGCCATGGTAGGCGAGATCGGGGGCTAAGCCGAGTCCGGCGGGCCGGAGGTCATGTACCGGGTCCGTGTGCTACCTGGCGCCTCCATGAGCGGGGCCGAGTGTGTGCACGACAAGGCGCTTGACCACAATGATAGGTATAACGACAGGCCGTAGGAGACGGCACGCGTAGGAGAGGAGCGGCGCGCATGGCGAAGCATGTGGGGTCGGCCACAGCCAGCGGGTCCGTGGCAGGCTCTGGGCCGGGTGCGGCGAGCGCGGCGGCCGGCGCCAGCGGCCTCGCCCAGCCGGGCGGCGAGGAAGCAGCTCCGTTCGTATCGCAGGTACCGGGCACGCCCGTCGTGTTCCCGACCTACCACGGACGCCGGGTCTCCTGGGTCGCGGTCTCGATCATCACGGTCGCCTTCGCCATCGGCGGGGCGGCGCTGCCGCTGGGGCCGATCTGGTGGCTGTTCTGGGCTGCCCTGGGCCTTGCGGCGGTCGGCGTGCTCATGGCCATGGCAACCGGCATCTTCGACGACTGGTACTGAGCCGAGCGGTACGTCCACTAACCGGGCGCGGTACTACTTTTCGGGCCGATCCCGGGCCGATCCCGAGACGAGTGTGACCGTTAGCGTCAAAAACGCGCCTGATATAGGCTGATCCGTACCCCGCTAAAGGTCGCACTAGGGCTGCGGCCCAACGCGCAGGCCGCCCGCGGCTGTCGGTACCTGCCAGTAGCCTGCTGAGGTGGCTGGTCCCCCGCTGCCCGCGCCGCAACTGACCCTGACCCAGGACGAGGCGCGCATCGTCACCCTGCGCGCACAGGGTTTCATCGGCGTCGAGGCACGCCGGGGCGGCGTGCCTGCCATGCTCCGACGGCTCGGTGCCGTCCAGCTGGACACCATCAGCGTGCTGGCGCGCTCCCATGAGCTGGTCGCCTACGCCCGGCTAGGCGCGGTCGCGCGCACCACGATCGAGCGGGCGTACTGGCATCCACGGCAGCCAGCCGCGTTTGAGTACTGGTCGCACGCGGCCTGCGTGCTGCCCATCGAGGAGTGGCCGTACTACCAGTTCCGCCGGCGCGGGTTCGCCGCCCGCGGGCTGCGCTGGCACCAGAGTCATCCGGAGGTCTGCGACCGGGTGCTGGCCAGGATCCGGGCCGAAGGCCCGCTGACCGCAACGCAGCTCGGCGGCGCCAAGAACGGCGGTCCGTGGTGGGACTGGTCCGATACCAAGATCGCGGTCGAGTGGCTCCTCGACACGGGTCACGTGATCTGTGCCCGGCGGGTCGGCTGGCGGCGCGTCTACGACCTGCCCGAGCGCGTGCTGCCCGCGGAGCTGCTGAGCCAGGAACTGACCGACCAGGAGTGCCTGACCCGGCTTGCCGCCGTGGCGGGCCGGGCCATGGGTGTGATCGCGCACGTAGACCTGCCGGACTACCACCGGATCAGGTACGGCGGCGCCGCACTGCGGGGCGACGGACACCCGCCGACGGCTGCCGGGTCGGCCCTCGCTGCCGGGCTGGTGCCGGTCCAGATCGCCGCGGGCAAGCGCGGGCCGGCGGTCCGGGCCTGGGCCGACCCGGCAGCGCTGGCGGCCGGGAGCGAGGCCAGCCGCGGACGGCACCGCACTACGCTGCTCTCTCCGTTCGACTCGCTGATCTGGCACCGGCGGCGGACCACGCGGACATTCGGCTTCCACCACAGCCTGGAGGCGTACGTGCCGTCAGCCAAGCGGGTGCATGGGTACTTCGTCATGCCGCTATTGGCCGGCGGCCAGCTGGTCGGGCGGGTCGACCCCGCCCGCAGCGGCAGCACGCTGATCGCACGCAAAGTCACGATCGACGTCCCGGCTGCGGCCGAGCCCATGGCACGGGCTCTACTCGAAGCTGCGTCCTGGGTCGGCTGCGACAGTGTCAAGCTGGCCCAGATTGAGCCGGCCGGCCTGGAATCGCGGCTGCGCGCGGCGCTCTCTGCCCGCGGGGCGTGACCGGCCGGCCGGCCTCACTCCTCGCCGGAGAACCGTTCCCAGGCGGACTGGCGGGTCATCCCGAGAGC
>JBAUAR010000565.1:0-17787 GCA_049675875.1 Streptosporangiaceae bacterium | reverse complement strand
GCCGAGCGCGCGGCCCGGGCCCGCTCGCTCGGCCGCACCGGCGTCAGCGAGCTGGTGATCGACGTCGCGACGAAACTCGGCCGGACTAGCGATCCCGTGCACCGGCAGCGCCTCGCGGCCCTGTGGGCGCTGGAGACGACGAACGGCTACCTAGCGCGGGCCGGTCAGAGCGGCCGGGACGGACAACGGCCGAGCGCGCAGGGCTCGCTCACCAAGCTCGCCCGTTCCCGGCTGACCAGAGCCGGCCGGGACACGGGCATGTCGGTCCTCGGCGCTCAGGGTCTGCTCGACTCGCCGGACACCGCCGGCGGCGGCGAGATCCAGTACCGTGCGCTCTCCAGCCCCGGCTCATCCATCGCCGGGGGCACAGACGAGATCCAGCGCGGCATTGTCAGCGAGCGCGTCCTCGGGCTGCCGAAGGAACCCCGCACCGACCGCGACGTTGCCTTCAAGGACCTCACCATCGGGACGCAGCGGCCAGCCGACTGAGGCTGCCGCCCCGCCAGCGCAGATCTGGACAGCTCGAAACCGCGGTCGCTGGCGGCGTGACTGTTGCCGGCAAGTCGCGGGCTTTTTCCGCTCGGCCCCGGGGTAAGACGCAGCGCGTGACTCTGACTGCGGTCAACGCGATCTCGGCCATGGTCGCCCCTGTCGTGCTGCTGACTACCGGCGGCCTTGTGACGAACGGCCTGCTTATCATCTACAGCGCCGTCAACGACCGGATGCGCGAGATGACCAGGGAACGCCAGGAAGTCCGGCGCGGTCCTGGCGGCGAGCGCCTCGAGCACCTCCCCGCCGTAGACCAGGAGAGACTGGCCGAGATCGAGATCCAGCTCCCGATGATCCTGCGCCGGCATCATCTGATCCGCAACGCCGTCCTGCTGGTCTACAGCGGAATCGGCGTGCTCGGCCTGAGCATCATCATCATCGCTGTGGCAGTGGGCCAGGACAACGAAGGATTCGGCCGGGCAGCGCTCAGCCTGGTGCTGGCCGGCACCATCATCATGCTGGCCGGGCTGCTGGTGGCCGGCTGTCCCTGGCCCGGTCGGCTGACGCCGTCACCTACACCGTTGAGCGGGCCAGCCGTCTCGACTTACTGCTTGTCTGACCTCCTCGGTCAGCCCGGAGCAGCCTCACTGGCCCGCAGCTCTGCCAGCAGCGCCTGCGAGTAGGCGATCCGGCCGGTCAGCGTCTTCGGCTCGGCGCTGCACAGCAGCAGCGCGGCCGCGGCCATCACGGCAGGCGGCTCGGCATCCGGATTGTCCTCGGTGGTCAGATGGTGAAAGATCGTGCCCGGTGTCGGGACCACCCTGCTGGGCGACAGGGCGTTCACGGCGATGTTGTCGTCGTAGAGCTCCGCGGCCAGGCCGGTGGAGAAGCGCTCAAGCGCGGCCTTGCACATTCCGTAGACGGTTCCGCCGCGCCCGGCCCGCGCGCTGGGCGGGAAACCCGGATGCCGTGCCGCCCCAGAGGAGATGTTCAGTATCCAGCCGCGGCCGCGGTCGCGCATGCCCGGCAGGACGAGCTGCGCCAGGTGCAACGGCGCCTCGACCTGCACGGCGAACATCAGCTCGTACCGACGCGCAGCGAAGTCCTCGACCCGGGTGAAGTAGGTGACCGCGGCGTTGCTGACCAGGATGTCCGGCGGTCCAAGCTGGCGGGCCGTCTGCGCGACCAGCATTTCCCGGTCTGCGGGCCTCGACAGGTCAGCGCGGATCGCCACCGCGGCCCCGCCCGCCGCGCGGATCTGCCCGGCGGTTTCGCCGATCGTGCCAGCCAGCGGAGACGTGCCCGCCTCGATCGTGCGGGCGACCACCGCGACCGCAGCGCCTTCCCGGCCGAAGTGACGGGCAATCTCTGCCCCGATGCCGCGACTCGCACCGGTGACGATCGCGATCCTGCCGTCCAGCATGCCCATGGCAGCCCCTTTGGTCAGCCGGATCGGCCGCTCCCGGCGAGCTGCCGGGGTTGACACGACCCGCGTTCCCGCAAAGAATATTTTTAGAATCATATTCCAGTATTCGACGACCATGCCGCGTTTCATGGTGCTCGGCAGCGGCAGGCTCGATGGCGGGAGGCCGCATGCCGTGGGCACAGGTGGGCCCGAGCGACATCTACTACCAGGAGGCGGGAGCAGGCCAGCCGCTGATCTTCCTGCACGGCATGAGCTCGTGCGCGGAGGCCTGGTTCCAGCAGTTCGAGGCCTTCTCCCCGTTCTTCCGGGTGATCGCGTATGACAGCGTCAACCATGGTCATTCCGCCAACTCGCCGCGCGACCTGCCCGAGCCCGATCGCGCCGACGAGCTGGAGGGATTTCTGCAGGCACTTGGCCTGACCCGGCCGATCATCGCCGGAAACTCGATGGGCGCGCTGACGGCCCTGCGCTGGGCCGTCCGCCACCCGGCCGACGCGGCCGCCCTCGTGCCGTCCGGGATGGGCATCGGCCCGTTCCCCAATGGCACGGAGCGCTCCCGCGCCGAGCCGCTTGACGAGCACACCCTGTTCCTCCCGGTCGGGGATTCGCTGACCGCGGGCCTGCGGACCCGTGACCCGCTGCTCTACGACCGCTACCTGCGGATCCGCTCGACTGCGACCCGTCTAGAGGCGCTGCGACATCCGCGGACGCGGTCTATGGCCCGGCCCGGCCGCGAGGACCTCGACCAGGGCGTGGCGATGATCCGGTCCCCGATGCTCGTCGTCGTCGGCGACCTGGACCGGCTGGCGCCCAACGCCCGCGCGCTCGCCGCAGCGGTGCCGGGAGCCAGGCTCCATGTGGTCAAGGACTCGCCGCACAACGTCTATTACGAGACGGCAGCCGAGTACAACAAGGTCGTCTCGGAATTCCTGGCCGAACACAAGCTCAGGCCGGCCGAGACCGCCTGAGCCTGCGGTCACGGTCAGTGACCTGTGGGCCCGCGCTGAGCGGATCAGTCGAGGTCAACAGGATCACCACTGTCCGCATCGAGCAGGCTGATCGCCTCGACCGGACACGTTGCGGCCGCGTCGCGCACCACCTCATCCGCGTCGATCTCCGGCTCGACCGGCCCGGACCGCTGCCGCTCGTCGAGCGCGAACCGGCCGGGTGCAATGCCCACGCACATCGCCGAGCCAATGCACGCATCCTTGTCCACGGATACCCTCCACCGGGTCATGGCTCGTCCCAGCGGACCGGAAGCGCGCGCAGGCTGTGGATCGCCATACCCGGCTTGAACTCCAGCTCGCTGGCCTGCCCGGCCAGTCGCAGGCCGGGCAGCCGGCCGATCAGGCCGCGGAAGGCTTCCTGCAGCTCCAGCCGGGCAAGCTGGGCGCCTAGGCAGTGATGCACGCCGGCGCCGAAGGTCAGGTGGCCGGCTGACGCCTGACGGGTGATGTCGAATCGGGTCGGCTCGCTGAATACCGACGGGTCCCGGTTGGCGGTGGCGAACAGCGGTATGACCTGCTCACCCGCCGGGATCGTGACTCCGCCAATCGCCACGTCCTGGCTCGTCGCGCGCGGTGGCGCGAGACCGCCGAGCCGGGAAAAGCGCAGCAGTTCCTCGACGGCCACCGGGATCAGGGCGGGATCGGCCCGCAGCCTGGTCACCTGGTCGGGGTGGTCGAATAGCAACAGCAGCGAGAGGTTGACCTGGTTAGCCGTAGTTTCATGGCCAGCGATCAGCAGCGTGCAGCACATCACAGTGAGCTCTTGCTCGGACAGCCGGTCCGTATCGTCGCGGGCGGCGATGAGCGCGGACATGAGGTCGTCAGCAGGCCGGTTCCGCTTGATCTCGATCAGCTTGCCGAAGTAGCCATACAGCTCGATGACGGCGGTCATGATCTCGTCAGAATCGCGCTGCCAGTCCGCCAGCACAGTGTCTGACCAGGCGTGGAACTGCTCAGTGTCGGCGGCGGGCACGCCCAGCATCTCGCAGATCACCTGAGCCGGCAGCGGCAGCGAGAAGCGCGATACCAGGTCAGCAGGCTGCGGCAGCTCGACAAGCGCGTCGATGAGCTCAGTCACGATGGTCGCCACCCGTGGCCGTAGCGCCTCCACCCGGCGGGCGGTGAAGGCACTGGCGACGAGTCTGCGGAGCCTGGTGTGCGCTGGCGGGTCCATGCCGTTGATCGATTCGGCGGCAAACGTCTCGAAGCCCTGCGTGGCACGGCCAGGCGCCACCGCAAGCGCCCGGGAGAAGCGCGGATCAGTGAGCACCTGGCGCACGTTCTCGTAGCCACTGACCAGCCAGACGATACGGCCGTCTGGCAGCTCCGCCCGGAACACCGGCCGGCCGTTACTGATCTTGTCGATCTCCGGCACTGCCTGGCCGGGGAGCGATGGCGTGAACTTGACCGGGCTGTCGACCGTCATCGGACGTACTCCTCGTGCTGCGACGCCAGCGCCCTGGTAGCTGGGCCGTTCAGTCCGACGGTACGTCGGGCGTGCTGCCGGTGCCAGCGGGTAGCGGTCCCCCAGCCCTAGCAGCGCTGGCCCGCCAGCCCTAGCAGCGTCGGCGGCCCGTTCCGGCAATAGCACGTATCGTATAGACGTGCAAAAACCGGCTCAGATCCCAACAGGCACGGTGACGCTGCTGTTCACCGACATCGAGGGATCCACACGGCTCTGGGAGGCGGAGCCGGAGGCGATGACCCGCGGGTTGCGGCGGCACGACGAGATCCTGCGCAGCGCCATCGAGCTCGCTGGCGGGTACGTATTCAAGACCATCGGCGACGCGTTCAACGCGGCGTTTGCGACCGCCGAGGCTGCATTGAGTGCCGCCATCGCGGCTCAGCGCGCGCTTGTCAGCCAGGACTGGCCGACGACGCACCCGATTCGGGTGCGAATGGGCTTGCACACGGGCGCCTGCGAGGAGCGCGACAACGACTACTTCGGCCCGGCGGTCAACAGAGTGGCGCGGCTGGAGTCGGCGGCGCACGGCGGTCAGGTATTGCTGTCCGGCGCGACGGCCGAGCTGCTCTGGCAGTCCCTTCCGGCTGGCGTCACGCTGCGCGACCTGGGTGCCCACCGGCTCAAGGACCTCGGAAGGCCAGAGCAGGTGTTCCAGCTGGAGGCGGACTTCTTGCCGGCCAGCTTCCCGGCACTGGCCTCGCTCGACAACCCTGACCTGCCGAATAACCTGCCCGGCCAGCTGAGCGCGTTCATCGGCCGCGAGCGCGAGCTGGCGGCGGTGCTGGCGCTCGCCGGGTCGGCCAGGCTGGTCACTCTCACCGGCTCGGGCGGGAGCGGCAAGACACGGCTGGCGCTGCAGGCAGCGGTCGAGCTGCTGGACTCGGCAGTGGATGGCGTCTGGTTCGCTGACCTGGCTCCGGTCACCGACGGCAGCCAGGTGCCGGGCGCGGTGGCTGCGGCGCTGCAGCTGCCCGATCATTCGCGGCCCGAGGTGCTCGCCTCGGTCTGCGAGGTACTGGCCGGCCAGGACGCCGTGATCCTGCTGGACAACTGCGAGCACGTGATCGAGGACGCGGCGCGGCTGTGCGAGCAGCTCATCCGGTACTGCCCCCGGATCCGGTTCCTGGTCACATCGCGGGAACCGCTGGGCATCGAAGGCGAGCGGGTGTACCGGGTTCCGTCGATGTCGCTGCCGCCGAAGGACGCGATCGCCGCAGCCGACCTCGCCGGCTCAGACTCGGTGACGCTCTTCGTCGAGCGGGCGAGGGCGCATGAGCCCGGGTTCACCCTGGATGACGCCGCCGCGCAGCTCGTGGCGACGATCTGCCGGCGCCTGGACGGTATTCCACTCGCCCTCGAGCTCGCCGCGGCACGTCTGTCGTCGATGTCCCTGCGGCACTTGAGTGACCGGCTGGACCAGCGCTTCCGCCTGCTGACCGGCGGGAACCGCAACGCTCTGCCCCGCCAGCAGACACTGCAGGCCACCGTCGACTGGTCCTTCGACCTGCTGAGTCAGGCGGAGCGGGAGGTCATGCGACGGCTCTCGGTTTTCGCCGGCGGGTTCGAGCTGGAGGCCGCCGAGGCGATCTGCGCCGCGGGCGGCATCGACGCCTTCGACGTGCTGGATCTGCTCGGGTCGCTCGTCGACAAGAGCCTCGTGCTCGCCGAGCGAACGGCCGAGTCCGTGCGCTACCGGCTGCTCGAGACGGTGCGGCAGTATGCGGCGGAGGAGCTGTTCAAGTCGGCGGGCGGGGCCGAGCTGACGGCGATCAGGGACCGGCATGCCGAGTACTACCTGCGGCTGGCAGAGGAGGCGGGCCCGGCGCTCACCGGCGGCCGTCAGGGTTACTGGCTACGGCAGCTCGATGCCGAGTGGGAGAATCTGCGGGCGGCGTTTGCCCAGCTGGCTGGGCAGGGGCGGACGAGTGACGTGCTCAGGCTCGGTACGTCACTGCAGCGGTTCGCGGTGAGCCGCGCGCTCCCAGACGTGCTGAACTACCTCCGCGAGGCTGTGGACGCCGACGACTCGGGCGTGACGGCGCTGGCGGCCGGGGCGCAGCTCACCACATCCCGGCTGCTGGGAATCTTGCGCCAGGCAGATCCAGCGGACCGGGCCGCGGCCCGCGTCTATGCGGAGCGCGGCCTGGCTATGGCGGAGATCATGAACGAACCCACGCTGCGGGCGCGGGCGCTCGGTTTGCTCAGCGAGCTGGTCTTCGTGGACGGTGACTTGGATCGGGTCAGGGAACTCGCCCAGCAGGCTGTCGACATCGCCCGTACGACGGGCGACCGCCAGCTACTCGGCGAGATGCTCAGATCGCTGGCTGCCGTGGAGCCTTCTGCGGAGGAGAACCGCAGGCTGCGGGCCGAGGCCCTGGATTGCTTCCGGCAGTCAGGCGACGAGCTGCTGGCAGCCAACGAGCTGCACATGCTGTACACCCTGGACATCGCCGAGGGCGGCGTCGAGGATGCCCGGCTGCACCTGGAAGCAGCCATTGCCGCTGCCGAAGGCCTCGGCGATGAGATGTACCTCTACTTCTTCCGCCAGGATCTGGCCATCTTGCTGCTCCTCGAGGACCGGCACAGCGACGCGCTGCCGCTGGTGCGCAGATGCCTGCAGGTTGCCCGCCGCAGCGGCATCAGGCTCGACGTGTGCGAGGTCTTGTTCGGCGCCGCCTGCTGCACGGCGTGGCAGGGAGACCTGCCTAAGGCTGCGCGACTGCATGGAGCGGCAGACGTCCGGATCCGGTATGCCATCGCCGACGGCAGCATCAGCTGGCAGCCGCTCGAAGAGGGACTGCGCGTAGCCGAGCAGGGCAGGCTCCGCGAGCTGCTCGGCGACGTGCGATTCGAAGTCGCCTACCAGCAAGGTGCGAGGCTGTCCCGACTCCAGGCGGTCGAGCTGGCACTGCGCTGAGCGGGACCAGCCTGACGCGGTGCTTAACGACAGATGAATACGCCCATGTGGGTGGAGGCCCGGAAACTGCCGTGGGCCCGGATGACGTGTTCGACTTGCACGGCGATGTCGCTGAGAACCGCGTCGAAGTCGAGCGGCTCGCCGATCAGGACCAGGGTGGGCTCGCGAATGCTGGCGAGGTAGGTGATGATCGGCTGCGCGGTGGGGATCGACAGCGGCACGTCAAGGGTGCGCAGGGTGACGCTGGAGAATTCCTGGCTCAGTATGCCGGTACCGGT
Organism: Streptosporangiaceae bacterium; assembly: GCA_049675875.1. Classification (GTDB taxonomy): domain Bacteria; phylum Actinomycetota; class Actinomycetes; order Streptosporangiales; family Streptosporangiaceae; genus JAJYUU01. Next base: position 10,205 of record JBAUAR010000565.1, on the reverse strand, counting down.
CTCGGTGGTGAAGCTGTCGGCAGGCACCGCCCGGACCGGACGTCCGAGCTGGCTGGAGACCGCAGCGTTCAGCAGGTCAGAAATCTCGGCCAGGTGCAGCGAGCTGTTGGTGGACGCCAGCACGGTTCCGCCCGGTCTGGTGATGCGGTGCAGTTCGCCGATCGCGGCCGGGAGATCGGGCACGTGATACAGCATGTGCATGGCCATGGCCACATCAACCGCCCGGTCGGGCAGCGGGAGACGTTGCGCGTCTGCCTGAACCAGCGACAGGCCGGCCGACTGGCGCAGGTCCTCAAGCGAGCGCAGCATCCCGGCGGACAGGTCAACGCCAATGGCGTGGCGGCACCTGCCTTGCGGCACGATCTGGCGCAGATCGAACCCGTTGCCACAGCCCACGTCCGCCACGATCTGCGTCCCGTCCCACGGGATCATCGACGTGCGCCACCGCGGGTCGGCCGCCATCTGGGCATAGGCGTAAATGCTCATGCGGGACCGGATGTGCCGGTCGTCGGCGTAGGCGGAACCCGTCAGCATCCGCCGTCCGGTCACCGGATCGTCGTCTGACACGGCAGCCAGCAAACCACACCACTCCCGGCTAGCACGTCGGGATTGACCAGCAGCTCACGGCCAGCTTCCCGCAGCCAGTCAGGTCTGCGCGGCTGCGGGTTCGCCCGAATCGGGACCGTCGGCCGAGGCCTCGGCCAGGTAACGGTCGCCGTGCCGGACCGCGCTGAAGGCGAACGACAGCGCGATCAGGGCGGTCAGCGCGCCAGTAACGGCGTAGACGCCGGCCGGGCTACCGGTCAGCTGAATGGCGGCCGCGCCGGCGAGAGCTCCGAGCGGGATGGCTGACCAGGCCAGCACCATGGCGACACTGACGACCCGGCCATACAGGTGGCCAGGCACGATGGCCTGACGGAGCGAGCTGGTGTTGATGTTCAGGAGCAGGCCGAATCCTGAGGAGGCCGCCCACAGCACGAGGGCCGCCGGATAGGAGCCGATGAGGGCCATGGCGGTGACCGACAGCCCGCTGATAATCAGGGCGCCGAGCGCGGTAACGGCAAAACTCAGCCGACGGCGGATCGCTGCGGCCGAGACACTGACCGCAACGACGCCGGCGGCGCCCGCGGCGAAAAGCAGCGCGACCTGGCTGTCGGTGGCGCCCAGCACCCGCTCCGCGAACAGGACGAGCTGGCTGTTCTCGGTGGACGCCACGAAGTTGATCAAGGCCATCATGAGCGAGATGCTGCGCAGGATCGGCCGCGACCAGACGTACTGCAGGCCGACTCGGACATCACCAAGCAGGCCGCTCAGGCCGGCCGCCGGAGGCGAGGGCGGCTCGACTGCGTTGAAGCTGCGCCGGATGAGGGCAAGGGCTGCCGCCGAGGCGAGGAAGCTGGCCGCATCGAAGAACAGCAGGTCAGCTGGCGACATCACGGCAACCAGGACACCGGCGAGAATCGGGCCGACGATCTGGCCCGCCGAGTTGGTAGCCATGATCCGCCCATTGGCGGCCACCAGGTCATCGCGGCCGACCAGGCTGGGGATAGCCGTGAACTCGCCGCAGTTGAACAGGATGCCGAGCGTCGACTGGACGAAGGCCACCGCATAGATCGCATCGACCCGGAGCCCGCCCGACAGGGCGAGCAACGGGAGGATCACGATCACGCAAGCACGTCCGACGTCGGTGAGCAGCATCATCCGCTTGCGGTCGATCCGATCCACCACTGCGCCGAGCACCAGTCCGAACAGCAGGTACGGCACCATATTTGCCGCCGTCGTCAGGCCCAGGCTGGTGGCCGAATGAGTGAGCTTGAACACCAGCAGCGGCAGCGCGAAGAGGGTGAAGGAACTGCCCACCTGCGAGATCAGCTGCCCGCTGAAGTAGAGCCAGAAGTCGCGGCCGAGCGTATGGCGCTGCAGCGGTACCGACGTCACTGTGACACGCTACTAATTGGTGGCGGATTGCCTTGTCCGCCGATTCGAGGTGGCCAAACCCCCGCCCGCGCAGCTCCGCGTGTCGGGCACAGCGGCTGCACTGAGCCTCGCCGCTCAGTAGTAGCCGGTGCTGCCGTCGACGCGCTCGCGGAGGAGGTCAGCGTGCCCGTTGTGGCGCGCGTACTCCTCGATCATGTGGGTGACGATCCAGCGCAGTGACCACGGCTGGCCCGTGCGCTCAGATGTCTGCTTGCTGAGAACATCCAGGCTGGAAGCTTGCGCGACCACCTGCCGCGACGCGACGCACTCCCGTTCGAAGGCACTGAACGCCTCCGCCGGGTCGGCCCGGTCGACATCGTTGAAGTCCACGTCCGCATCGGCGGACCCGTCATACAGATCGGGCACGTCCTCGCCGAGGAACACCTGCCGGAACCAGCCGCGCTCCACCTGGGCCATGTGCCGGACCAGCCCCAGCAGGGACAGGGTGGATGGCGGGACGGCGCGCCGCCGGAGTTGCTCCGCAGCCAGGTCCTCGCACTTCCAGATCAGGATCCCACGGTGATGCTCCAGCCAGCCGATCAGCATCTCCCGCTCGCCCGCGTTCTGCGCCGGTCGCGCCCGGTCAGTCGCCATGCGGCGACCTTCTCACGGCCGGCGCCACCGCGCACCTGGTTTTCAGGCGCAGTTCGCGCTGGCGATGCGCCGGTGGTGCACGTCGCCGTGCCCGTTCTTCCAGGCGCCCCACCGTCCTTCCACGTCCGAGGCGTAGGGCCCGCCATCGGCCCCTAGCAGCGGGTAGCTCATGGCGCGTCGTGGAAGACGAGCCCGAGCGTGAACCGCTGCCCTGACCGGACTACCGACACGCCGTGCCGCACCGGGGCGGCTGACCAGCCTCGTGCGGACTGGACCGGGCGGTCGCGGGTGGTGAACAGGTAGCCGTGGCAGTGCGGGAGGAGGATAGCGGTGCCGCGGGACTGGGCGCGCGGGCGCTGCTCCATCAGAAGGAACTCCCCGCCGGTGTGATCGGCGCCCGGCTCGGTCAAGTTAATGACAACCTGGAGCGGGAAAACCAGGTCGCCGTAGAGGTCACGGTGCAGGGCGTTCCAGTCGCCCGTGCCGTAGCGGAGGAGGATCGCGGTTGACCTGGCCTGTCCGCCGTCGTGACAGATCCGCAGCCATTCGTCGAGAGTGTCCGGCCACGGTGCAGGGCGGCCCAGCTTTGCCCACCAATCGCGCGCGATGGGCAACAGCCGTGGGTACAAGGCTTGCTTGAGCCGCTCGACAGGCTCGGGGTAGGGAGTCTTGAGATAGCGGTACTCGCCGCGGCCGAAACGATGCTGGCCCATGTTGATCGTGGCGCGGAACCGGCTCGCATCCGGATAGAGCCCGCGGATCTGCTTCGCCTCGGCGGGGTCGAGCAGCGAGGGCAGAACCGCGCCACCGTGTTCGTTGAGCTCGGCCGTGATGGCCTCCCAGTCGCCGGTGTCCGCCCGCTGCTGCCAGCGGTCGGTGCTGCGACAGTCGGACGCAACGAGAGTCCCGTGCTCGAAGCCAGTCATGCCGCTGCCTCCAGATTGAGGAGTGTCGTCTTGGCGGCCGGGCCGCCGATGTAGCCGCCGGGTGATCCGTCGGCACGCACCACCCGGTGACACGGCAATACCACTGGCAGCGGGTTGCTAGCGCAGGCAGTGCCGACAGCTCTGACCGCCTTCGGCTTCCCGACGAGTTCTGCGACCTGCCCGTAGGTGCGAGTCTGCCCGTACCCGATCTCGGCCAGGTGCCGCTGCACGAGCTGGCGGAAGCTCCTGGACAACGACAGGTCCAGCGGCAGGTCGAAGGTCTGGCGCCGCCGGGTGAAGTACTCGTCGAGCTCGCGTGCCGCCGCATCCAGCCGCCCCGGCGCCCGCAGCACCCGGGGACTGAGCCGCTGCGCGAGGGAGTCCAGCACGCGATCATGGCCCTCGACTTGATATGCCACGCGGACCAGGCCGGCTGGCGTTGCTGCCAGCAGGAGCGAGCCCACCGGGGAATCAACCGTTGTGTAGGCCACGTCGAGCACCTCCCCGACCGCCGCGGCCTGCTCAAGCTTCAGCCGGAGCCTGGCCAGCACGTCCTCATCAGAGGGCGAGGAGAACAAGTCGGCGGAAACGCTCATGACAGCGCTCCTCTCCTGGTCGCGCGCGGGTAGTGCGTCCGCAGGGTCTTGATGCCGTCTGCTGCCGCCCTGCGTGCCGCTGCTGCGGAGCCGCCGACGATCCCGGCGATCTCGGCGTAGGGCAGGCCGGCGACATAGTGATAGGCCACCGCCTGGCGCTGTTTCTCCGGCAGCGCGCCGACCGCCTCCCACAGGCCGTCGCACAGCGGAACTGGCACTTCGGACGCAGTTGCCGTGTCCGCAACATCGCCGACGGGGGCCGGCTGGCGCTTACGGGCCCGCAGTACGTCGATGGCCTTGCGGTGCGCGATAGTCACCAGCCACGCCTCGGTGTTGGCGGTCTCCGGCAAGTCCGGGTAAGCGCGCAGTGCCGCGAGGAACGTCTCCGACCACGCGTCCTCCGCGTCGTGGATGCCCAGGATCACTCGGCAAACCCGCAGCACGGTCGTTCCGTGCTGCTCCACGAGCCTCTCGAACGGCTGCTTCACGCCCATGCCCCTGCAGACGCTTCCCCGGCCGCAAACGTGAGACCGCTGGTCACATTCGCCGGCCGGCGGGCTTCGATCGACATCTGGCCCGCCCATTCCCCGCATACCCCGCCGCCGGTTGGCCTCGTCGACGCACGTGCGCGATCCCACGATGGCTGCCGGCCCGCCAACCCGGACGGCTACCAGAGTCCGATTGCTGGTGCGAGCCCCGTCCGCACGACCCCTGCGCGCTCGATCTCGAGCAAGGCGCGCTTGCGGTTCAGACCGCCGGCGTAGCCGGTGAGCTTGCCATTGCTGCCCACCACGCGGTGACAAGGAATGAGGATGCACAAGGGGTTGCGGCCGACAGCCGCCCCGACATCACGCGGATCCGTCCCGACTCCCAGCTTGCGGGCGAGATCCCCGTAGCTGGTCGTCTGCCCGTACGGTATGCAGCTGACCAGGTCCAGCACCCGCCGATCGAAATCGGTGGCATGAATTCGGACGGGCAAATCGAAGGCAGTCCGGTCACCGGCGAGGTACTCCTCGAGCTGACACGCGACATCCGCAAACAAATCCGCAACGCGCGGCCCGAGCGCTGTCCGGTCGGGCCTGGGCCAGTGCTGCGGGAAGTACAGGCCAGTCAGCGCCATTCCCTCCCGGACGACCGTCAGTTCGCCCAGCCGCGTTGCTAGTACTGAATGAACGGTTCCCGACCTCGAGCCAGCCTGTTCTGTCATCGTTCCTCCCCCAACTTGGGCCAGTCCGTCACGATGCAGACGCACAGAAGCCACAGAACGTGAGGTCCAGTCGCAAGCTGCGCGGGGCTGGAAGCTGCCCAGCGCTAGCGGGCGCGCATCCCGTCAGGGGGGCCGTCCCACGGCTCGGAGTACCCGCAGCGCGTTGAGCGTGATCATCTCATGAGGCCCGGACAGGCCCCAGTCGACGACCTCGGCATTCCAGGCCTTCTGACCGCGGCTGCCGTCGCGCCCGGCCCCTGGCGGCTTCCACCAGCAGCCGCCAGGGCTCCAGGTTCCGTCCACTGATCGCTGGTCCTCGAGGACTTCTACCGCGTCCTCCAGCCGCGGGTCGGCCGCATACCCGAGCCGCGTTATCACGAGCAATCCCTGCAGGACGTCGTAGTGCCAGTAGGGCGGGTAGTGCGGCAGCAGCCACTCCCGGCTGATGGGCCGGCCGGTCGACATCGACAGGAACATTCGGTGAGAGAGGAACAGTTCCGCTGCCCGGCTGACTGCCTGCCGGGCGTCCTGGTCCCCCGTCGCCTGGGCGTACTCGTGCAGCCCCCAGGCCGGAGCCAGCGACTCATGAAACGAGGAGCGGCGCCCGCTCGCCTTCAGATCGCAGTTCCAGCCGCCGTCCGGCCACTGCCAGCCGATGAGGGCGGCGGCCAGGAGCGCCACTCGCTCGTCGCCAGCCAGCCCGAGGCGGCAGCAGACGGCCAGGGCGTTGCCCTCCTGAGAAGCGCATCTCCGGGCTAGGCCCTCGACGATCGGCACCGCGTTGATCCGCTCCGGGCTGGCCAGCCAGCCGAGCACCTGTTCGGCCGCGAGGCACGCCCGCTGCTCTAGCGGCGGGACCCCGAGTTCGGCCAGCGAGACCAGCCGCCAGTGGGCGCCGGTCCAGTTGCGATAGGCGCCCACACCGAACCCGAACTCCGCGCCGGGCAGGCTGCGCCATCCACTGCCCGGCCGGAATTCCCCCGGCCGCTGCCCGCTGAGCAGTGCCGACACCCGCGGGCCGGACAAGATGGCCTGAGCATCCTCGCAGCCATCCTCACCCAGCAGCTCCCGCCGCGCCAGCAAGCGGATGGCGGGCTCATCGGACTGGAGGAGGAACGCAACCGCCCTGGCCCAGCCCTGCGCATCCTGGCTCACAAACCCGAGTCTGGCACGCAGCACGCCAGGGTGCCGAGACCCGCCGCCCGGCGCTCGTGGCAGGCAGGAGACCTGTCATAACGAGCATGATCCGCATGCAGGCCTACGGAGCCGACGATCGGCTGTGAGCCTCGGCGATGACCACTTCAGTCGCCGGATCGTGCGGAACGCCTGGCGTGCCCGCCGCGATAACGTTCGCCCGCGTCCACGGTCGCTGACTGGTCATGAACGGCAGCTCCTCGGCCATCCACAGGTGCCAGAACGAGACCGCCGCCTGATCGCCGCCGTCGCGTTCAATGCCCCGCCGTTCTGCCTCGACCATGTCGGACTGGACCCATACCACCGCGTCGACGAGATCCATGAGCTCACGCCGTGCTGCCCCGGCGCCTTCGACGATCAGCAGTTCGCGTCCCTGCGGAACTTCGATCGCGCCAGCACGGTGCCGCTCGCGCCAGGCTGGCGGCCTGAAGTTCACCGGCTCGCCATGGTGAACCGGCTCCAGGACCCCGCCGATCAGCAGACCGGCCCAGTCAAACATCGCCTGACTCCAGGCGATGTCATCGGTGTGCACCACGGTCGATGCCGCAACCACGCCCCGGATCCGCTCGGCGAGGGTCGTCTTGCCGCTGCCGCTGCGGCCGTCAACGGCCAGGACCCAGGGTCGCCCCGACGGTGCGCCATCGGCCGGACGGAGCATGCGGACGAGCCGGGCCACGGGCACGACTTGCCACGGCCCGGCGGCCGGTTCGCCCTCGCTTAGGGTCATCGTCATGTTCGGCATCATGGCCCAGCGCGAGCCATAGTGCTGTACCAGGAGCTCGACGGTCGTGGCTGACCTGCGGCTCGGGCTAGGCGGTTGCTGGGGCTTGCTGCAGCAGTTGGGCGTTGAGGAACTGGTCCCAGGTTCGGGAGCCGACGGTATGTCCTGGCGGTGGCAGCAGCGCGCCGTTGCGAACTGCTCGGGTGCCCGGTATCCGAACCAGCAGCACCCATCGGCGGCGACGGCGGGCCTTCAGGTATACCCGGAGCAGGTCCGTCCAGTCGCTCACTTGTGGTCCCGCCATGTCCGGCGCGCGACCGACGGGGCTGCTCAGCGCCAGTTCGACCAGTCGCTCCGCCACGTCGCGCGGATCAACCGGCTGGACGGTGATGCCCGCTGGCACTGGCGCTACGGGGAGCCGGCTTGGCTTCTGCGCATTGGTCAGGCAGTAGTCGTAGAACTGCGTGACTCGCAGGATCGTCCAAGGCAGGCCGGAGCTGGCCACGATCTGCTCGGCCTGGAGCTTCGTCTTCGGGTATCCCCACGAGGCAAGGCCGCGGATCACCGGGTCATAGCTGAACAGTCGTCTGACCGAGCCTCCTCCCAGAGGCTGCACCCTCGGCAGCGGGATGCCCGCTTCGGCAGCCGGCTCGGCGAGCCCCTGCATCATCCGCAGCCGGTAGGCGGCATCCTGCTGACGGCCGTAGCGCCGGAGCGCCACCTGTCGGCCATCGGCGAGCGTCAGCATGTCTGTGCGGTTGGTGAAACCCACCACGCCCGGACAGCGCCAGCCACCGGCCGGCCGAGCGTGCGTTCAATCAGCTCCCGCTCAGCGTCTTCTGCGCCCACCAGCCCGACGCTACCGGCGATGACACCGCGATGGCCGATGGCCCAGGCTTGCACGCAGGATAGTTCTGGGCAGACCCTGCTGGTCTGGCCTGCCGAAAGGAGAAGTCCGGTGACCCAGGATCCGGTGACCCCCCGCGGAGGCTCTCAGGTTGTCCGCGCCGCCCGCCGTGATGAGGCCGCCCTGCTCGGCGAGGTGCTGGCCGACGCCTTTGCGGCGGACCCGGTCTTCGCCTGGCTGATCCCGCCGCAGCTGCGTGGCCGGCCCAACCGCATGCGCACGTTCTTCACTAGCATGAGCCGCGGTTACCTGCGGCAGGGCAAGCCGTGTTACCTCACCGGCGACGCCTCCGCCGCTGCCCTGTGGGCCGCGCCAGGCGCGTGGACAATGCCGCTAAGCCAGATCATCCTAGAGGCGGCGCCCAACGGGCTAGCCTTCCGCCGCCACCTGCTCCGTGCGCTGCGCACGCAACTGCAGATCGAACGCCTGCACGCTGCTCATTCTCCGCCGCACTGGTACCTCGGCTACCTCGGTACCCGCCGCGACCGGCAGGGCGAGGGGCTTGGCACCCAGATGCTGCAAGAGGTCCTGGCCGGACTGGACACCGATGGCGTGCCGGCCTACCTCGAATCCTCTAACGAGCGCAACCTGTCGCTCTATGAGCGCAACGGCTTTCGCGTCGTCGGCGAACTACAGGCCATTGGTCACGGGCCCACCATCTGGCGTATGTGGCGCGAACCCCAGCGCCGCACCTGAGGCGGCCATCATTGCCCCGCGACGACAGCGCGATCTGAACGCCTGCTCGCGTTGCGTGCGTTACGTTCGGCCAGATGCCCGGCTCTGCCGAGATAAGCGCGCGTCTTAGCGTGCGGCGCGCGGCGACGTCCTGCATGGTCAAACCTGACTTTTATTACAACCTGGACGTTATGATCTCGGGACTTTGGTGCGAGATTTGCGCACTGGCCGGGGCGTCATAACAGCCAGGAGCGGGGTCTCGTCGGCAGGTCATGCGAGACCGCTCAGCACGGCGTCATGCAGACCACGAAGCACAGTTCCCCTGGTGCCTTGACAGGCGGGTTCGGTTGGAGTTATCGCTAATTTAGATAACTCTAGATACCTCAAAGGAGGGATCTGGTGGTCAAGATTACGGTCGAGGTACCTGAACAGCTCGTCGGCGATATCTACCTGGCAGTTGGCAGGGCGCTGCAGCTCGGCCTCGACGAGCTGGATGCGGCCGCCGAGCAGGCGGCTCAGAGCCAGCGGGAAGATTACGATGAGCCCGCAGGCGAGGCCTGACATGGTCGAGCTGAGTTTCGAGGTGCCTGACCGGCTGCTCGGGCACATTTACATCGCGATCGGCGCGGTCTTGAAGCGAGCGCAGCAGAGCACGACAGCGGAGGAAGAGCCGGAGCTGCACGACTGGGGGGGAACCGAGGCCTTCGCGGATGAGGCCGAGCTAGCCGACATGGCGTGGCGGAAATTCAGTCCCAGGGCGCAGGCAGTCTTCGCTTTGCTGATGGAAAATCCTGGCGTGGCGATGCAGGCGGACGAGATTGCCGTCAAGATCGGCCTGGCCAACGGAAGACACGGCCTCGCCGGAGTGGTCGCCTGGCCGAGCCGACAGTGCGCTGAGATGGGCCGGACCCCGCCATTCCGGTACGAAAGCCCGCCAGCACCGGGCGAGACGGGCAGCTACTGGATGGATCCAGAGACCGCGCAGCTGTTCATCGCGGCCCGAGAAAGGTCACTGGCCAGGCAGGCCAACCTCCACTCGCAGAGCTGAATCTGTTAGCCGTGTGACTCAAAGATGCGATGTGAGGGGGACCTCCCCGGCGTCAGTCGTAGCAGTATCTACGACATGCGGGCTTAGGGAAACAAGGTCCCTGTCCCAGTTTCTTCAGGAGCTCGAGGAGGTCCCTCGTGACCATCGTAGGCGCGTTCGACGTTCACCGCCGCCAGCTGACCTTCGACTATTTAGACACCGTGACCGGTGAAGTGAAGCGGGGCCGGATTGCTCCCGCCGACCGGGAGCACCTGCGGGCCTGGCTGGGCCGGTTCGCCGGCCACGACGACGTGCATTTCGCGCTGGAGGGCTGCACCGGCTGGCGCTATGTGACCGAGGAACTGGCCGCGGCCGGGATAA
>JBAUAR010000564.1:0-4928 GCA_049675875.1 Streptosporangiaceae bacterium | reverse complement strand
CGGTTCGCCGAGGCGACGCAGGAGGGGGCGCAGGCGAGCTGGCGTGAGCTGGCCCTAGCTACGCTCGCTTGCTGAAGGTAGCCCTCGACCACAGGTACCCGACGAGCGCGATTCCGGCGCACCAGGCGAGCGCGGCGGCCGCGTAGCCGCCCGATGGGGTGCCGGCCAGCAGTCCGCGCAGCGACTCGATGATCGGCGTGAACGGCTGATACTCCGCGAATTGCCTGACACCCTGCCCCATCTTGGCGGCCGGCACGATGGCGCTGCTCAGGAAGGGCAGCAGGAGCAGCGGCACGACGGTAAGGCCCGCGGATTCCGGGGTTTTCGCGGCCATGCCCAGGGCGACCGTGAGCCAGGCGGCCGCGAAGGCAGTCGCCGCGATGATGGCGATCGCAGCGAGCCAGTCCAGCGGAGCCGCGGTCGACCGGAATCCCAGCGCGAAGGCCATCCCGACGATGACCGCGATGGCGATCGTGCTGCCCAGCATGGTGGCCAGTACGTGACCGGTCAGGACGGCGCCGCGCGAGACATTCATGACCTTGAACCGATTGATGATGCCCTTGGTCATGTCGGAGTTCACCGATACGGCGGTGGCCGACAGCCCGTAGCTGATGGCCAGCAGGATCAGGCCCGGTGTCGCGTACTCGATGTAGTGCTCGCCGACATTGAAGGCGCTGCCGAACACGTACACGAGTAGCAGCATGAGGACGACCGGCATCAAAGTCCCGTTGAATATCGTGACCGGATTCCGGCGGATGTGCTTGAGGTTGCGACGCAGCATGATCCGCGAATCGGTCAGCGGCGCTGAAATAGTGCTCATTGTGCGATGGCCTCCGTGTTTGCGTGACTGGTCAGGGCGAGGAAAACGTCATCGAGGTCCGGCGTGTGCACGGAGAACTCCGCGACGTCGATCGAGTGCTCATCGAGCCAATCCAGCAAAGCCCGGAGCGATTTCACCCCGCCATCGCTGTGAACCCGCAGCGTCAGCGCCGCGTCATCCGCGGTGGAGCCGGTCAGGATTCGCGCCGCTGCGCGGAGGACCATGAGGTCGGAAAACCGGAGCCGGACGTGGCTGCCGGGAGCCTGGCGCTTGAGTTCGCCGGGAGTGCCCTCGGCAACCAGATGACCCTGGTCGAGCACGGCGATCTGGTCGGCGAGCTGATCGGCTTCGTCGAGATGCTGGGTAGTGAGGAAGACGGTCACGCCGTCGGCCACCAGTTCGCGGACGATGTCCCACATCGTGCGACGGCTGCGCGGATCCAGTCCCGTCGTGGGCTCGTCCAGGAAGATGACCTGTGGCCTGGTGACCAGCGTCATCGCCAGGTCCAGCTTCCGGCGCATGCCGCCGGAATAGGTCCCGGCCAGCTTCTGCGCCGACTCCGCCAGATCGAACCGCGCCAGCAGCGAGGTGACCATCCGGTTGCCCTCGCCGGCCCGCAGATGGTGCAGATCCGCCATCAGCTGCAGGTTCTCCTGCCCCGTCAGGAGGTCATCCACCGCCGCGAACTGACCGGTGACCCCGATGACCGAGCGCACCGCCGTGGCCTCGGTCGCAACATCATGCCCGGCAACCCGTACCGACCCGCCGTCGGCCTTCAGCAACGTGGTCAGCACGTTGACCGTCGTGGTCTTGCCTGCCCCATTCGGACCGAGCAGGGAAAAGACCGTGCCCGGACGAACATCGAGATCGATGCCATCGAGCACGATCTTGTCCCCGTACGCCTTCCGCAGCCCTGATACTGCAATCGCTGAATTTCTCATGTGCCCACTATTGGCGCCGCCCCTGACACGCCCCTGACACGACGCTGACATGCCGTCCCGCTCTCCTGAGCATCTCTGTGCGACGATCGGGTGGGTGAGTGACCCCCGGCCGTCGGCGCCGCTGCTGGCCGACGCGGGCCTTGCCGTGCTGGCTACGCTGCCGCGGCGACGAGAAGGACGCGCGTGGCTGGTCGAGTGGCGGCACGAGCAGGGCCAGCTCAGACAGACCGTGCTAGCTCCGGACGCCGCCCTCGAACGAATCAGCGGCGACATTGCATGGCTGCACGGCTTCCTGAGCAGGCTGTCGCCGACCGGGTTTCCGGCACCGAGACCGCTGCCGGCCTTCGGCGGTCGGTCCTGGACGATCACAGACCGGTCGCTGTGGCAGCTCGTCTCGTTTCTACCGGGCCACATTGTCGGCTGGGCGGCCGCTCCGTCGATGACGGAAGTCGGCGTGTTGCTGGCCCGCTATCACGCAGCGGTCAGCGCGCTCGAGCCTGTCACCCAGCGTCCCGCCGCGCTGTCGCTCAGCGCCGTGCCCGACCTGCTGCTTTCCGGCCAGGTCGAAGCGGCGGGCGTCGCCAAGGACCGAGCGGCGGCAATCGCAAACCTGGCCGCAGAGCTGGCCGCCGACCTCACCGAGGTTGGGAATACGGCGATCGGACAGCTGATCATCCACGGCGACTTCACTTGTCACAACGTGATCGCCACCGGTACGCCGCCGGTCGCTGCCGGCGTCATCGACTTCGAGCTAGCCCACGTCGAATCACCGCTCGCCGACATCGGCTATGGCCTGTGGCGCAGCGGCCGACCGGGTCAGGACGCCATTGATCTTGACGCCACCCGAGTCAGGCAGTTCGTGCGCGGTTACACCAGCGTGCGCGCACTGTCAGCCGAGCAGGCCAGGATGATTCCCGTGTATCTGCGCAGCCGGGGCCTGCAGATGATCGCCAAGCGCGTTCGAGCGGGCCGACCGGAGACCGGGATGCTGGCTGAGGTCGCGTGGCTCAGCGCCCACAAGGATGCCGTGGCGGAGACCTTCGCCGCGGCCCGCTGAACGGTCAGCGCGGCCGGATCCGCGCGGCTGAGCCTGAAACAGCTACGCAGTGGCCGCGACGACGCGGTCGGCCCAGGCGATCAGGGCCGCAAGGACCTCATCGCGGTTGGTCTCGTTCAGGATCTCGTGCCGGGCGGCCGGGTAGCTGACGACCGTGACGTCGCTGAGGCCTGCCGCGCGGAGCCGGTCCTCGAGCGGCGTCAGCAGCGCGCCGCCGCCGTTGACCGGATCGGCCTCGCCCACGGCGATGTAGACCGGCAGGTCAGACCGGATCGCCGCTACCTGTGCGGGGTCTGCCAGCCGACGGGCTCCGGCGAACATGCCCTTGGCACCGCTGGTGTCGATGCCGAAGCCGCAGAGCGGGTCCGCGACGTAGGCGTCGACGACGGTCTCATCGCGTGACAGCCAGTCGAAGTCGGTTCGGGCTGGCTCGAACGCGGCGTTGAACACCGCGAGGTCCATTGGCTGGTCGAGATCGAGCGCCGGTTCCAGCAGGTCGATCACCGCCGTCCCGGTCAGCACGACGCCCGCTGCGTCCGCGCTGTGGTCGAGGATGTACTGCTGCACCGCGAACGAGCCCATGCTGTGCCCGAGCAGAATGATCCGCAGGTCCGGCCAGTCGGCCGCGATCTGGGCGCTCACCGCGCCGATATCATCCACCAGCGCGTTCCAGCCACCAGGACCGAGATCCCCGAGAGCGCGCGAGTCCGACCTGCCGGTAGCGCCATGGCCGCGGTGGTCTTGTGCATAGACCACGTATCCCGCGTCGTTGAAAGCGCGCGCAACGTGTTCATAGCGCCTGGCGTGCTCTCCCATCCCATGGGTGAGCTGGATTGCCGCCTGGGGCTGGCGCGGTGGATCCCACCGGTAGACAGCGACTTGCGTCCCATCTGGACTGGTTACCGTCAGCCTGCTTCTGCTCGGTGCCATCCCGTGCGTTCCTCTCCTGACCGGGGCGCCAGCGCACGCCAACGTTACCTGCGACGCCGGGATCAGGCGGACGCCCGCACGCCTGCCGGATTGCGGCCGCCATCGCCGAGCGGGCTGATCCACAGCGCACCACCGGCAGCTGCGCCGATTGTCAGCGTGATGAGCAGGTCAAAGACCCAGGTGTGCGATCCGTGCAGCGCGTAGACCTGATCTGACCCGCCGGGATAGCGGACCGCGATAATCGACCCCGGACCGTCACCCGCCGGCAGCACGCCGCCATAGGCCAGTCCGCTGATCGCGGCGCCGTCGCCGCCCTGGAACGTCCCCACCCACTGACAGCCCGTCTTCGCCGAGCAAACCTGGTGGCTCACCACGAAGCTGCCGGTCACGCCGCCGCCGCCCGCCGCGTCGATGGCCGGGACCAGTCCGAAGGACAGCGCAGCGATCACCATGGCCACGGTCGCGCCGGCCACGACGATGATCAGGTGCCGCAGCCAGCCGCGACGCTTCCGCGCGGCTCCCGCCCGTGTTCGGAGGACCGCGCGGAGCCTGCGCTGCTCCTGATGAGACAGGCCGCCGGAGGCGAGCTCCGCGCGTGCTCGCTGTGCCTCCCGGCGGCCCACCCGAGGTGGCCCGGCGGGTGTCCCGCTGCGCTGACTGCGCGAACCCATCGGCAACGTCCCTGCTTCGTTGTCCAGATGCTAGACGCCCCGGCAACCGGCGGCTAATGCATTTTCGCAAGTCAGAGAGCGCTGAGAGCGCAGCCTCCGGTGGCGTGTACTCAGGCTGACCAGGCTGATCTCCGGGACGAGGCGACCGCCCACGCGGCGGTCGTCGAGAAAGGAGGAAACCAGATGGCTTCCAGGATTAGCAGCTGCGCCCGGCGGCTGATCATCACGGGCATCGTGGCCGCCGCGGTCGGCGCGGGCGGGACTGGCGTGGCACTCGCGGCTGCCGGGGGCACCGCCGCGACCGGGACGACGATGGCCCGGACGACCTCGTCGTCGGCCGCGGCCAGCCCGTCGTCGGGCACCAGCACCTCGTCGGGCAACAGCTCCGCACCGGCCCCGGCGCCGACGAGCACCCACCCCTGCCCGCACCTGAGCGGTAGCGCGTCTGCACCGGGCGCCTCGGGCTCTTCGTAGCGCATTCAGACCGGCGGCGGCGCGTGACCGTACTC
>JBAUAR010000563.1:0-6637 GCA_049675875.1 Streptosporangiaceae bacterium | reverse complement strand
CCCGCGGGCCCGGCGGCTGCCGGCCTGGCGGCCGCGGGCCCGGCGGCTGTCGCCTGGTCAGACTGGGACGGCGGGGCGGGCCGGATCACCATGACAGCCAGTGTGCGGCACGAACCTGGCATGCTTCGGCAGCCACGACACGGCGCAGCTACTGTTTGCTCGTGACCGTCGACCGCTTGATGCCGCGGTGACCAGCGGCCGCCCCGCACCGGCTGCGGTTGTCTTCGACAATGACGGCCTCCTGCTTGACACCGAACCATGCTGGACGGCGGCCCAGGAAGACCTGTTCGCCGACCACGGCCTCGTCTTTGACCCGGCCGCCAAGCGCGCCATCATAGGCACCTCGCCCGTGACTGCCGCGCCGATCCTTGCCCGGCTGCTCGGCCAGCCGGATTCCGGTCCGGAGCTGAGCGCCGACATGTACTCCCGAGCGCTGGCCGAGATCGCGGCGGACGCCGCACCCCGGCCCGGCGCCCTCGAACTGGTGGCCCGGCTGCGGGCCGCGAGGGTCCCTATTGGCGTCGCCTCGAACTCGCCGCGCAGCCACCTCCTCGCCGGGTTGCGGCGCGTCGGCATTGACCGCGAGTTCGACGTGATCCTCGGCGTCGACCAGGTAGCGAACCCCAAGCCAGCTCCCGACCTGTACCAAACCGCCTGCGCCTGCCTCGGGGTGCCGCCTGCGTCAGCGGTCGCCCTCGAGGACTCCCCGCCGGGCGTCGCCTCGGCTCGCGCGGCCGGCTTGTACGTGGTCGGGATCCCGTCGCTGCCCGGCGTCGTGCTTTCGGCAGACCTGGTCGCCGGGAGCCTGGCGGACCCTGGGGTGCTCTGCGCACTCGGACTGCCGCCATCCTGAGCCGGCTGGCGTCATCGCACTCCCTGGCCCGCTGCCACCAGCGGAACCTTCGCTAAGGCGTCCGAGCAGCAGCTCAGGCTCGGGCGCCGGGTCCGGCCGGCCGGCGGAGCGACAGTGCGAGCGGGACGAGCGAGCCGCGGCGCTCAGGTCACTCCACCGTGACGCTCTTGGCCAGGTTCCGCGGGCGGTCGACGTCGTTGCCGAGCTCGACGGCGGCATGGTAGGCCAGCAGCTGCAGCGGCACTGAGAGCAGGATCGGATCGAGCTCCGGCTCGTTCTTCGGCACAACCAGCACGTTGTCGGCCAGCGACCCGGCGGCCACGGCCGAGTGACCGACGAACAGCACCCGGCCCTGCCGCGCCCTGATCTCGCCCAGCGTTGAGAGATTCTTCTCTATCAGCTCGTCGTCGGGAACGATGGCGACGGTGGGCAGGCCCGGCCCGACCAGGGCGAGCGGGCCGTGCTTGAGCTCGCTTGCTGGGTAGGCCTCAGCATGCAGGTACGAGATTTCCTTGAGCTTCTGGGCACCCTCTCGCGCAACGGGCCAGCCGCGGACGCGGCCCACGAAGAACATCCCCGGATACTGGGCCAGGTCCTTCGCGAGGCTCGCGATCTCCTCCTCCATCGCGAGGATTTCCGCGATCTGGCCGGGCAGCCGCCGCAGCCCGCTGGCGATCCGGCGGCCGTCGGCTGGCGAGAGGTCGTGAATCCGCCCTAGGTGGAGGGCGAGCAAAGCGAAAACAGTTGCCGTTGCCGTGAAGGTCTTCGTGGACGTAACGCTGACTTCGGGGCCAGCGTGCAGGTAAACGCCGCCGTCGACCTCTCTGGCAATGGTACTGCCGACGGTATTCACGACTCCAAGGACGCGGCCGCCCTTGCGCTTGACCTCCTGGACCGCGGCGTGCGTGTCGTAGGTCTCACCGGACTGGCTCACCCCGATGTAGAGCGTGCCCTCTTCGATCACCGGGCTGCGGTAGCGGAACTCCGACGCGGGCTCCGCGTCGGCGGGGACCCGTGCGAGTTCCTCGATGAGCTGGGCGCCGAGCACGCCCGCGTAGTACGCCGATCCGCAGCCGAGGATCTTCACCCGCTTGATACCGCGGGCGTCGCGGGGGTCGAGGTTGAGACCCCCGAGGTGCGCAGTATTGAACCTGTCGTCGAGCCGACCGCGCAGCACCCGCTCGATGACGCCCGGCTGCTCGTGGATCTCCTTGTGCATGAAGTGCGCATGACCGTCGGCGTCATAGCTGGCCGCGTCCGCCTCGACAACGGCAGCCTTCTTGGTAGTGCGACGCGCGTCCAGCGTCGTCGTTCGGAACCCGTCGGCGCGGAGCGTGGCGATCTCGCCGTCGTCCAGGTGCACCACCTGGCGCGTATACCGGACAAGGGCGGCAACATCAGAGGCGGCGAACATCTCCTTGTCTCCGATGCCGATCAGGACGGGGCTGCCGTTGCGCGCGACAACCAGCCGGTCGGGGGAACGCGCGTCCACCACCGCGAGGCCGTAGGTGCCGACGACCGACTGCAGGGCGATCCGCACCGCCTCTTCGAGATCGCGCAGCCCGCCAGCACCGTCCCCGGCGGCCGCGGCCGCGATGAGATGGGCGAAAATCTCGCTGTCGGTTTGGGAGGTGAACGTGGCGCCGCCCGCGATCAGGCCCGACCGGAGTTCCTCGGCGTTCTCGATGATGCCGTTGTGCACAATCGCAATCGGTCCGCAGGCGTGCGGATGAGCATTGTCGTCGCTCGGCTCACCGTGCGTAGCCCAGCGAGTGTGCCCGATCCCGGGGCTCCCTTTCAGCCTCGCGGGCACATCCGCGGCAAGCTCGGAGACCCTGCCCTTAGCCTTGCGGACTCGCAGGTCCCCGCCGCGGCCGACGACGGCAAGGCCTGCCGAGTCGTAGCCACGGTATTCAAGCCTGGCCAGGCCCTCCAGCAGGATCGGCACGCTGTCCCGGCTGCCGATGTATGCCACGATTCCGCACAAATGATGTCTCCTTATCGGGAAGCGGCCATGGTTCAGCCGTACACGATCCGGCGCAGCTGCCGGAGCGAAAACTCCGGCGGGGCGTAGCGCCGCTGCGGGATCTCCGCCACGATCTGACGGAACGCGACGTCATTGGTGAGACCGATCGTCTTCAGCTCGCGGTGCCGACGGCGAACGTACTCTTCGGGCGGTTCCGAGAAGTACCCGAGCACGTCCGCCACGACGCGAGCCGCCTCGGCCTGGCTGAGCGGGCAGCTGGCCGACAGGTACTGCACAAGATCGTCGTGCTGGGCGATCTGGGCAACGTTCACCAGCCCATCATCACCACCTGATCCGCAAACTGCAAGAATCTTGCCCGATATCGGGCAAGATCGAGGCGAATCTCACACGCATCCCGCCAGCTCGGCGACTTACGACTGGCCGGCCTGGACTGGGAGATTCTCCGTTGTCGAACGAATATGGAGTAAAGATCCAGTAATACGACCGTCAAGTGTGCCTGAGAACATGTGCAAGGTCTCGGCCTAAGCGCCACCCTCACCAACCGGCCATGGGAAGCTACTCTGCATGACACAACGCCATGGGCGATCGGGCTCACGGCGCGGCCCGTCCCGGCGGCGATTCATCGGGCTCGCCGCCGCGGCGGCAGCGGTACCTGCAGCTGCGATCGCAGCGGACAAGGTAGCGACTGCAGGAAGCTCGAAAGCCAAGAAGGCTTCCGAAGCCGCTGAGCGCGCCGGGGTTCAGGCGCAGCGCCTCGTGAGCGAGAACTCGCTGCCGGGCGACCCGAACTGGGGAATCTCGAACCAGGGCGGGCCCAACGACATGATCGGCTACGCCGGGCAGGCCAGCGTACTGCCAGGTCAGCCCATCACGCTCTATGCGTCCACCACCGCGCCCTCCTATGTGGTCCGCGCGTTCCGTATCGGCTACTACGGGGGCGACAACGCACGTCTGGTATGGACGTCGCCCACAACGACCGGTAGGCAGCAGGTTCCGTCCACGCTCACCAGCGGGACGAACACGGTCCAGTGCAACTGGGAGCCATCCCTCACAATCCGCACCGACGACTGGCCGGAGGGCTCGTACCTGCTCCGGATGGACTCAGAAACCGGCCCGCAGCGGTACGCGCCAGTCACGGTCAGGTCCGCCGCGACGGCGGGTAAGACCGTGATCAAAAACAGCACCGCGACATGGCAGGCATATAACACCTTTGGCGGCTACGACCTGTACAACGGTCCAGGCGGCACCGCGGACTACGACAACCGCTCTCTGGCGGTCAGCCTGGACCGGCCGTTCGACTCCAACGGCGCGTACTACTTCACGTGGCATGAGCAGAAATTCATCTCGCTTGCCGAGAAGCTCGGCATGCCGCTGGCGTACACGACCAGCATGGACATCGCGGCGAACCCGCAACTGCTCAAAGGCGCCAGCGCACTCTTTTGCCTCGGTCACGATGAGTACTGGTCACCGCCGGAGCGAAGCAACGTGACCGCGGCCAGGGACGCCGGGGTCAACATCGGGTTCATGGGCGCCAACGCCATGTTCCGGCGAACCCGGCTGGACAGCACGGCACTTGGCGCGAACCGGCTGGTGATCTGCTACAAGACCAGCTACACGAACGACCCCATGTACGGGAAGGACAACGCGCTCGTCACTAGCGACTGGCGGGAGCCACCCAACCCCGACCCGGAGTCCTCACTGACCGGCACCCTGTACGAGTCCAATCCCACCACCGCCAACTTCATCGTTGCGTCCCCCGACTCGTGGGTTTTCGCAGGCACCGGTGTGCAGAAAGGCACGAGCATTCCCGGTCTCATAGGTATCGAGTACGACCGGGTGAACCCGGTGTACCAGGTGAACCGCCCGATCGAGGTACTTTCCCATTCCCCGCTGACGTGCCGGGGCGTCAACAGCTACGCCGACGCGGCCTACTACACCACTCCTGGCGGCGCTGGCGTGTTCAACGCCGGAACCATGCGCTTCGTCGCCTCGATGAGCGGGATCTACATTTACGGGGTGAACAAGCAAACCTGGTCATTTACTACTCAGGTTGCCACCAACCTGCTGAAGGCCTTCGACAACGGCCCAGCCGCGAAGAAGTACCCGGCCAACGACAACCTGGACTCGATGCAGGAGTACGCCGGCGACCCCATTGCCGGGCAGCACAACCTGTGGCCGCCGACGGTGTTGTGAGCTGCACGCCGTGGTCAGCTGAGTCGCCGAGTCCGCCAGCCGCGCTCGCAGCGCTCCACAAACCCGGCGGCAGCCAGTACGCCCATGCAGCGCAAAGCGGTGTCTAGGTCCACCCCGGCGCGCACAGCGATACTCGCCAAGCCCCGCCCGCCGCGCAGCGGTACCTCCTCTAACACCGCCACCGCGACCGGGTCCAGCAGGTCCCGTTCGGTGGCCGCCCCGGACCGCGGCCCGGCCAGCGGCATGCCGCCAACGGGCAGCGCCACGTGCGCGACGACGTCGGCCGCGCACGTGACACACATCGCGCCGTAATCCCGGATCAGCTCGTGACAGCCTGCCGAGTATTCAGAAGTCACGGGCCCCGGCACTGCCATCACCGGCCGGCACAGTTCCCTGGCGTGCCGGGCCGAGTTGAGCGCGCCGCTGCGTAGCGCGGCCTCTACGATAACGACACCACGACTGAGTGCCGCGATGATCCGGTTCCGGACCAGGAACCCCGGCCTGGTCGGACCCGCATCCGGCGGGCACTCGCTGACGAGTACGCCTTGCTCCGCTATCGCCGCGAACAGTGCGCGATTGCCCTGCGGATACCCGAACGACAATCCTCCCGCCAACACCGCAACCGTGTCGCCACCCGCCGCCAGCGCCCCGCGGTGGGCGCTCGCGTCGATCCCGTACGCGCCACCGCTGACCGTGGCCGTGCCTTTCTCGGCGAGGGCGGCGGCCAGCTCGATCGCGACGTGCTGGCCGTAGCCGGTGGCTGCGCGCGAGCCGACGATGGCAACCGAGTTGACGCAGGTCAATCTCAGGTCAGCCGCGCCGTGCAGCCACAGCACCAGCGGCCTTGTGTCACCGAGGTCGTCGAGTTGCGTCGGCCACTCCGCGTCACCAGGGACGATCAGCCGGTATCCGTTGTCCTGCCAGGCGGCCAGGCGCCCCGTACTGGGGATTTCGCCGAGCCGGTCCCGCCAGCGCTGCACCGCCCGCTGCAGCGCTACGTCCTCCGCTTCGCCGGCCAGTAACGCCTCGCCATCGGCGTCCGCGCCGGTGGTCAGCGCGAGCACTTCGCTTGTGGTGCGGGTGCGCAGCGCAGCGCCCAGCACCGGATCACCAGGCTTGGCCAGGAAGCTCATTGCAACCCTCGCGCGCCGCTCGCCGTCGGGACTCATCGTGACCACCTCCGGCACCGACGATGCCGGACCTGCTTCCATCATGCCGATCGCGACAGCCGACTGTGTACAACAAGCTCGCCGGCCAACGAGTTGGTGGATAACCCAGGCCGGCGTCACGTGATCGACTCGCCCAACGGCCGACTTTGCGATCAGGCCAGCCGCGCGGCGACCCAGGGTCAGCGCCCCAGCCAGGCAACTGGCGCTTCGTGCCAGACTTGCAGCGGGCGATACCAGGCATGAGCAGGAGCAGGCAAGGGATGGACGCACACCAAGGCCGGCAGTCGCGCCCCGGCGCTGTCGGCGGCTGGGTGATGGTCGGCGGCGGCATCCTCTGCTGCCTATTTGCTGAAATCTGGCTTGTCGAGTCTTCGTACTATGCGTTCGGCGAAGCTTCGCGGCGATGGCTAGGGATCGCTCTGCTGATACCAATAG
>JBAUAR010000562.1:0-18264 GCA_049675875.1 Streptosporangiaceae bacterium | reverse complement strand
CTTGTCGTGCAAGGCGAACTCCTCCTAGCTGGACGGATGCCTAGGCCCGGCCGGCGTGGTTGCTCACGTGGCCGGGCCGTCTTGCGTGGTGATGCTTGGGGTGATGCTGCCGCCGGGGATTCCGGGTGTATCCGGGTGCGCTGAGCGCGGGTGCGGCGGGGTGGTTGCGGCTGCTTACGCCGAGGTCAGACGTACTTGGGTGTCCTGCGATGCTGTCGCCGGAAGCGGACCGATTATTACCGGCCGGCCTGTCGTCACGCTGGGTAACTCACCAGCCTCGCGGAAATTACCGTCCGCCGGGCGAAACTCGGTTGCGCGCCAGCCGTGCGGACAGCCATGATCACCCGGTGAAAAGGCCGCCGGAGCGCCTTAGCAGCCGGCAGGTGGAGCTGCGGCGCTGGCGCGCCGCGGACGCAGACTTGTGCCTGCGGCTGGTCACCGAGTCGCTTGCGCACCTGCGCCCGTGGATGCCGTGGGCCACCAGCGAGTACGACCGGGCTGTCGCCGAGGGCTTCCTGCAGCGCTGCGAGGACTACTGGCAGGCGGGCACGGCGTTCCAGTACCTGATACTGGTGACCGGCGAGCCGGCCGGCAGCTGCGGGCTGGAGGCGCGCATCGACCCTGGCGGGCTGGAGATCGGCTACTGGGTGCACCCCGCCTACACCGGCCGGGGCGTGGCCACCGGTGCCGCCAGAGCGCTCACCGCGGCGGCGCTCGCCCTGCCGGGCATCGACCACGTGGAGATTCACCACGATGAGCTCAACCTGGCCAGCGAGCGGGTGCCCGTCAAGCTCGGCTACACCCACGTCGAGACCCGGCCGCGAACGCGGGAGCTGGCGCCCGCCAACTCGGGTGCCAGCAAGGTGTGGCGGATCACCCGGTAGGCGGCCTCCGGCTGCGCCCTACAGTGCGTAGTAGGGCTAGGCTCGTGCCATGACCAGCGGTAAGCCGCGCCCGCGGTGGGTTTTCCTGGTCAGCCCGAGGTGGCTGGCCTGGCACGCGTTCGCGGTCGTCGCCGCCTGGGGCATGCTGTGGCTCGGTGACTGGCAGTTCCACCGTGCCGAAGGCGGGAACGCGCTGAGCTGGGCCTACACGTTTGAGTGGCCGATCTTCGTCGTCTTCGGAGTCGTCTTCTGGGGCAAGACGATCGTCGATGAGTGGCACCAGCAGGGCGCCGCGGCGGCCGCGGCTCAATACGGCTATGACCCGCTCGGGCCGTCCGCCAGCGTCGGCCCGGACCTGCCGGCGGGCGCGCACACCGCGGCCGTGACCGACGACGATGCCGCTGGCGACCCCGAGCTTGCCGCTTACAATGCGTACCTGGCCAGGCTGAACTCACGGCCTGCCGCCAGGTAACGGCCCTGACAGAGGAGGTCGACCGTGCGTCCTGACGTGGTCCGCCTGGCGGTGCGCGGGTACCGCACCATGGCCTACGTCACCGGCACCATGCTGTGCATCCTGGTCTTCGTCTGCGTCCCGCTGCAGATCTGGGGGCACAACGCCAGGCCAGCCGACATCGTCGGCACCCTGCACGGCATCCTCTACATCATCTACATCGTGATCGCCTTCACGATGACCAGAGCGGTGCGCATGAAGGTCGCCAGCCCCGGCACCATCATCGTGCTGGCGGCCGGCACCATCCCGGTGCTGACCTTCATCGTCGAGCGCTGGGTCAGCCGTACCTACATCGCACCCGCGCTCGAGCCGACCGGCCTCGGCCCCAGTGAGCAGCCAGTACTTCGCTGAGCAGCCAGTCGCGGCGCACCGGCCCGGCACCGTGCACGTCGTGCTCCCCGACGTGCACCTGGCGCTCGCCACCGATTCGGGCGTGTTCTCGCCCGGCCGGCTCGACCCCGGCACCCGGTTCCTGCTGGACACGGCGCCGCCCCCGCCAGCCACCGGCGACCTGCTCGACCTCGGATGTGGTTACGGACCGCTGGGTCTGGTGCTCGCGAAAAGGGCCCCGGCCGCCAGGGTCTGGGCCACCGACGTCAACCGGCGGGCTATCGAACTGTGCGAGCGGAACGCCCAGCACGCGGGGCTGGCCAACGTGCGCTGCGTCGCCGTCGACGAGCGCGGCCTCAGGACTGCTCAGCTCCCCGACCGGTACGACCTGATCTGGTCGAACCCGCCAATCCGGATCGGCAAGCCCGCGTTGCACGCCTTGCTGGCCGGCTGGCTCGGGCGGCTCTCACCTGAAGCCGCCGCCTACCTCGTCGTTCAGCGCCACCTGGGCTCGGATTCCCTGCAGCACTGGCTGGAGCAGACCGGCTGGACCGCGGCCCGGTTCGCCGCCAGGGCCGGCTACCGAATCCTGGAGGTGCGGCGGTGACCGGACAGCGGGGGGATTCGGGGGGTCGTCCCTCCGGGCCAGCACAGCGGGGGGATTCGGGGGGTCGTCCCTCCGGGCCAGCACAGCGCGGGGATTCGGGGGGGCCAGCACAGCTCGGCATGACCGACGTCAAGCGGCTGAACCGCGACTGGCGGCGTCGCGCGAACGCCAGGATCGGTCTGCTGCTTGACGATGTTGGTCAGCCTTTCAACGTTGGCGCAATCATCCGCACGGCCGCAGCATTCGGCGTCCAGCACGTCTGGCTGTGTGGCAGCACCGCGCCCCCCGGCCATCCGGCAGCCCGCAAGACCGCGCTAGGCACCGACCGGCTGCTGTCCTTCTCCCGGGTACCGTCGGCCGCGGAGGCAGCAAGCCTGGCCGCGGCCGACGGCTATCGGGTCGTCGCCGTCGAACTGGCCAGCGCGGCGGTGCCCCTGCACGAGGCGCCGCTGACCGGCGACGTGTGCCTGGCCATCGGAAACGAGGACCACGGCTGCTCGGCCGCCTTGCTGGCCGCCGCCGACGTGGTCGCCTACATACCGCTGCCGGGAAAGGTGGGCTCGCTGAACGTTGCGGCGGCCGCGGCTATCGGCCTTGCGGAGGTCAGGCGCCGCGAATGGACGAACGAGACCGGCTGACACCGACCCCGTTCCCGTCCGGGACGTCTGATCGTGGGTTTGCTCTTGGGGGGTTCACGGGGGCCGAGCGCGGCGTGGGCTAGATTCTGGCCCGTGCCGGCTGGCTACCTCGACTATCCGCGTCCGCTCGCGTTCGCGCATCGCGGCGGCGCAGGCCATTTCCCGGAGAACTCCTGGAAGGCGTTCGAGCACGCGGTCACGCTCGGCTACGCCTATCTGGAGACAGACGTGCGCGCCACCGCCGACGGTACCGTGGTGGCCTTTCACGACAAGACCCTCGACCGGGTGACCGACAGGGCAGGCCGGATCTCCCGGCTCACCACGGCACAAGTCGCCGCGGCGCGGATTGCCGGGACCGAGCCGATACCGCTGCTCGCCGATCTGCTCACGGCCTGGCCCGACGTCCGGTTCAACCTCGACGTGAAGGACGAGCCAGCCATCGTGCCGCTGGTTGCCGTGCTGCGCCGGACGAACAGCTGGGACCGGGTGTGCCTGACCTCCTTCTCCAGTCACCGGCTGGCGGCCGCCCGGCGGCTGCTCGACCGGCCGGTCTGCTCGGCGACCGCTCCGGCCGACATCGCCGCGCTCAGGGCCGGTCTGCCGGCCCGAACTCTGGCGGCGCGGTTTGCTGCCCGGTCGGTGCAGTGCGCGCAGATTCCGGCCGGCATGGCGACCAGTCGGTTCCTCGACCGCGCGCATGCGGCCGGCTTGCAGGTGCACGCCTGGACGGTGAACGATAAGGCCGACATGACCAGTCTGCTAGGCCGCGGCGTGGACGGGATCATGACCGACGAGACCGAGTTGCTGCGCGACGTCCTGATCGCTCGCGGCCAGTGGCAGCCGAGAATCGGCCGCTAGGCCGGATTTTCCTCAGATCAGACGGGATGTGCATGGTTGGACAGCCCGCTGGCCGGGAATCTTGTCCGGGACCTGACCGTTGGTTAGGGAGACGGCGCAGCGCCTGGGGAGGCAGTTTCATATGGCCGAGCGAGCACTTCGCGGCACCCGGCTCGGAGCTACCAGCTACGAGAACGACCGCAACACCGACCTGGCGCCACGTCAGGAGGTGGCCTTCGACTGCCCGAAGGGTCACCGGTTCACCGTGCCGTTCTCGGCTGAAGCCGAGCTGCCGATCAACTGGGAATGCCGGATATGCGGCGCGCTGGCCGTTACCTCCGCTGGCGACCTGCCCGCGCCCAAGAAGGTCAAGCCGCCGCGCAGTCACTGGGACATGCTCATGGAGCGGCGCAGCGTGGCGGACCTGGAGGAAGTCCTGGCCGAGCGGCTCGCCGTCATCCGCGGCCAGCGCGGCGACCAGCCGCCTGCCCCGGAGCGCCGGCCCTCCCGGCAGCGCAAGAGCGCCTAGCCAGCTCGCCACTCTCCCCCGTCACCAAGCCCGCCACTCTGCCCTGTCAGCGACCGCGCCGGTCGACTAGCGACCATCTGCCTGGCGATCTCGGGCTGCCGTGCGTCCTTGTGCCCTGACGGGCATCACTCTCGTAGCCGGGCTTGCGTGAGCCTTCGGTCAGAGGAAGAGGGCCTGGGAATCCTTCGGACCGGAAGCGGCCGCTAGGCAGCTTCCGTTGTCTACTGGGTCCCCAGGCCCCTCCCGGATCCAACCCCCCACCCAGCGAGGGCGCGCGCCGACGCCGCGGTGTCGCAGCCCGACGCAGCGCCTGCTGGCGCCACCTCGCACTCGACGGTGCATCCGCCGGCGATGTGGCCGCGTCACGGTCGCGGCCCGCCGCCCGGCTTGCTGGCCCGGTGCTGGACTGCGCAGCAACATACCGTTGATCGCGACGAAGTCAACCTGGCCGGCCGGACTGATATCCGTTAGGTACGCTGACGGCGGTGATCACGGCGGGCCTGTTCGCTGTTGTCCCCCGGAGTTACGATTGTGACACGCGCATACGTGTGAGGGCGGCCATGACATAGATGTCTGCGGCAGGGGCTGCTGGTTCAAGGCGGTGTCGCCGTCTGCCCGGATCGGGCGCGGTCAAGCTCCGTCACGGCGCGCCTGCCGGCTGTGCCAGCATGGGCATGCGAGCAACACCAACCCTGTCGGGCCGCGCGTAGTGCTGCGCGCGGATGACCTACGGCCTGGAGGGCAGGAATGTCAGACACTGATGAGACACAGGACGTCTCTGAGTCCCAGATCGCTGTCCACTGGCGGGAGGAAGAGTACTTCCCGCCGCCGCCATCGTTCGTGCAGCAGGCAAACGCCAACGATCCGGCTATTTTCGCCCGGTTCACCGAGGACAAGTTCCCGGATTGCTTCACCGAGTATGCCGACATGCTGAGCTGGGACAAGCCCTGGGACACGGTCCTTGACACCGGCAACGCACCGTTCTGGAAGTGGTTTGTCGGCGGGAAGCTCAACGCCTCCTACAACTGCGTCGACCGGCACGCCGCGGCCAACCCTGACAAGACAGCCGTTATCTGGGTGCCAGAGCTCGAGGACGACCCGACGATCTACATGAGCTACGGCGAGCTGCTCCGCCGGGTCAGTGAGTTCGCCGCGCTGCTGAGCGACTTTGCCGGCCTCAAGAAGGGCGACCGGGTCACGCTGCACATGCCGATGGTGCCGGAGGCCGTGGTCACGATGCTGGCGTGCGCCCGGCTCGGCGTCATTCACTCGCAGGTCTTCGGTGGCTTCAGCGGCAACGCCTGCGGCACGAGGATCGCGGACTCCGGCAGCCGGGTCCTCATCACGATGGACGGCTACTACCGGGCCGGCGCGATGCAAGACCACAAGGTCAAGGCCGACGAGGCGGTCGCCGAGGCCAAGCGGCAGGACCAGGACGTTGACCAGGTGCTGGTGTGGCGGCGCAGGGAGGGCGAGTACCAGTCGCAGACGCCGATGGTCGATGGCCGCGACTTCTTCATCAATGACATCATCGGGAAGTACGAAGGCCAGGAGGTCGCGCCCGTTTCCCTCGATGCGACCGACTCACTGTTCCTCATGTACACCAGCGGCACGACTGGCCGGCCCAAGGGCGCGCAGCACAGCGTCGGCGGCTACATGGCGTACGTGACCGGGACGTCGAAGTACTACCAGGACATCCACCCGGACGACGTGTACTGGTGCCTGGCCGACATCGGGTGGATCACCGGGCACTCGTACATCGTCTACGGGCCGCTGTCGCTCGGCACGACGACGGTGCTCTACGAGGGTGTGCCGAACTACCCCGACGCGGGCCGGCCGTGGCGGATTGCGGAGAAGCTGGGCGTCAACATCTTCCACACCTCGCCCACGTCGGTCCGGATGCTGCGCAAGGTCGGCCCCGACGAGCCGGCCAAGTACAACTACCACTTCAAGCACATGACCACGGTGGGCGAGCCAATCGAGCCCGAGGTGTGGCGCTGGTACTACCACTCGGTCGGCAAGGACCAGGCCGCGATCGTCGACACCTGGTGGCAGACCGAGACCGGCGGTTTCCTCGGCTCGACGCTGCCCGCCCTGCAGCCGATGAAGCCGGGCAGCTGCGGACCCGGCGTGCTGGGCATCTTCCCCGTCATCTACGACGAGGACCGCAACGAGATCCCCAAGGGCAGCGGCAAGGCCGGCAACATCTGCATCCGCAACCCCTGGCCGGGCATCATGCAGACGGTGTGGGGCCAGCCCGAGCGGTTCCTTGACGTCTACTACCGCAAGTACAACGCCGATCCCGACAGCAAGGACTGGCACGACTGGCCGTACTTCTGTGGCGACGGCGCGCTGCAGGCCGAGGATGGCTACTTCCGCATCCTCGGCCGGATCGACGACGTCATCAACGTCGCCGGCCACCGCCTCGGCACCAAGGAGCTGGAGTCCGCGGCGCTGACCGTACCCGAGGTGGCCGAGGCCGCCGCGGTACCGGTCATCGACGACATCCGCGGCCGGATGGTCGAGATGTACGTCTCGCTGAAGCCCGGCATCGACGCGGACGGGATGGAGGCGAAGGTCGTCACCGCGATCGAGACCGAGATCGGCAAGATCGCCCGGCCGAAGAACGTGTGGATCGTGCCGGACATGCCCAAGACGCGGTCCGGCAAGATCATGCGCCGGGTCATCGCGTCGGTGTCCAACTTCGCCGACGTCGGCGACGTCACCACGCTCGCCAACCCGGAGGTCGTCGAGGGCATCCGGCAGCACGTCCGCCGGGCGAAGGTGGCCAAGGGCGACATCCCGCGCGAGCTCTCCGAGACCGAGCTCGCCGAGATCCAGTCCTTCGGCGACGTGTAACGTCCGACAGCGACAAACAGCGGCCGCCAGCCCGATGGGCTGGCGGCCGCTGCTGGCAAGCCGCTTAAGGCGCCACCAGCGACCAGAACACGTCCACATCGAAGTCGCCCGTGGACGGGTCGGGGTCGCCATAGATCTCCCAGTGCGGCCCGGCCAGCCGGTATCCGTGTGCTGTGCTCCATTGGCAGACGGCCTGGTGCGTGTCGCCGATGCTGGCGATCGGCCCGGTGTGGGTCGCGGTGGCGGCGAGCCCGGCCGGAAGTGCTGATGAGACGACCGGACCCGCGGGCGCGAACGATCTCGTTACCTGGACGCCGACTTCAACGTTGGGGACATCGTCCTTGTAGAGCATGATGTTGTGGCCGTGCTGATAGAGCCCCGCCGGAGCTTCGCTGCGAAGATAACCCCACACCTGGTCCAGCATCGGCCGCCACATGGTCGGGAAACCCGCCCACGTCGCTGTCGCCGCTACCACCGCTGTCGGCGTCGGTTCGACGGTCCTGGCGGTCACCGCAATGGTCATGCCGCGGAGCTTACGCCGCGGCCATGATCAGGGGTCTGGCCATCGGGCCCGCAGCGCGGCCCGCTAACGTCTGAGATCCGATCAGGAATCGAGAAGCATCGAAGGCTCGCCGGGCCCTAGCCTTCCCGCAGAAGGCCGCACCATGCCGAACCCTGCACGTCGAGAGGGGAGTTCCACAATGGCCGGGAAGAAGACCCAGACCGAGTCCGACGGCTTCACCGCCGAGGAGCGCGCCGCGATGAAGACGCGCGCTGCCGAGCTGCGCGCCGAGGCTAAGAAGGCCGACGGGCTGCAGGCGGTCCTCGACAGCATCGCGCAGATGGCGCCTGCGGATCGTGCGCTCGCCGAGCGCGTGCACGCGACGGTGACGGCCGCTGCCCCTGACCTGTCCCCGAAGACCTGGTACGGCATGCCCGCCTATGCCAACGCGGACGGCAAGGTCGTCGTCTTCTTCCAGGACTCGGGCAAGTTCAAGTACCGGTACTCGACCCTCGGCTTCCAGGAGGCGGCGAACCTCGACGATGGGGACGTGTGGCCGGTGTCGTACGCGCTCG
The DNA here is from genome assembly GCA_049675875.1 of Streptosporangiaceae bacterium. GTDB lineage: Bacteria > Actinomycetota > Actinomycetes > Streptosporangiales > Streptosporangiaceae > JAJYUU01. The sequence goes on along the minus strand of JBAUAR010000562.1, from coordinate 9,992 downwards.
GGAGCTGGACCCCGGTAGTGGAGAAGAAGATCGCCGGGCTGGTCAAGGCTGCCGTCTCCTGACCGCACTACCGGCGGACGAGCGCCCTGACTCCCGGCAGCCCGTTCAGGCGCTTGGCCGCGGGCTGGCGGAATCCGGTCCAGCCGCGTTCGACGCTGATCGCGCGCAGCAGCCGGAACGGGAACGGCGCGGGGTTGCTGGCCGTCATGACGACCGCGCCTGAACCGTCCGCGGTGGAAGCCGTCAGCACCGAAAAAAATGACGCCGCTCCGCCGGTGTGGCTGAACCGGTCGCCGCCATGCAGGAACATGCCGAGGCCGCACGCGTCGGGCGGACGCAGCCCGAGCACCGGCAGCACGTTCCACTCACCCCGGACGGGGAGCCGCGCGTACGGCGTCAGCAGCTGCGCCGCGACCTCGGCCGGGATGGGCGATACCCGGCCGGCCAGCGCGCCCTGCAGGGCGCAGACGTACCGGGCCAGGTCGGCGGGGGTGGTCCACAGTCCGGCCACGCCAGCCTCGGGGTAGCTGTGCCAGTCGGGCCGGGCGGCCGCCGGTGCGAGGTGAGCTGGCAGCGGCTGCTCAAAGGTACTGCTCGTCATCTGGAGCGGCTCGAGGACGAGGTTGTGCGCGGCGCGTGCGAACGGCAGGCCGGTGACGTCGCAGATCAGCTGCTGGATGATCGCATAGCCGCCGCCCGAATAGCGGAACGAGCCGTGGCCCGCAGCGCTGGCGCGTATCGCCGGCGTGGTCGCGGGCGCGACCCCGTCTAGGACCTGGACCAGGGTCGGCAGCTCCGCACCCTGCGGGTAGCCGGGAAAAAACGGGACGCCCGTGCCAGCGGTGTGCCCGAGCAGCTGCCGCAGCGATACCCGGCACGGACCGGGCAGCTGCCACGAGGTGAGCAGCTGGTTGACGTCAGCGTCGAGGTCTGCGTCGCCGCGGGCGGCCAGCAGCAACGCGGCGAGCGCGGTGACGGGCTTGGAGATGGACCCGGCCTGGAACAGCCGGTCCGCCGAGGCCCCCACGACCCGGCTCCAGCCGATCGTGGCGTCCTCGATCACGGCGACGCCCAGAACCTTCCGGTATCGCTGCAGCAGCGCGGTCACCGCGGCGCCGGGCGCATCTGACTCCACGACGCTAGCTTCACATGAGGCCACCCGATCCCGCGTCGGAATCAGCGGGCCGCCACACCGGTTCCCGCTGACACGGTTCGGACAACTCTGGGAGTGCAGATGGCAGGTACTGCGGTAGCAATTGTCGGTGGTCGCGTTGTGCCGATCACCGATGAGCCCGTCGACGGCGGCACCGTCCTGATTGCGGACGGGAAGGTCGTCGCCGTTGGCCGCGACGTGTTGGTACCCGACGATGCACGGGTGATCGACGCGACCGGCGGCTGGGTGCTACCGGGCTTTGTCGAGGCGCACGGTCACGTCGGCGTGCACGAGGAGGGCGAGGGCTGGGCTGGCCAGGACACCAACGAGATGACCGAGCCGGTCACCGCGCACGTACGCGCTCTCGACGCCATCAACCCTGCCGACATCGGCTTCCTGGACGCGATCTCGGGCGGCGTCCTCGCGGTGAACGTCAATCCGGGGTCGGGCAATCCCATCGGCGGTCAGACCGCCGCGCTGAAGTGCTGGGGCCGGACCGTCGACGAGATGCTGCTCAAGGCTCCCGCGGGTATGAAGTCCGCCCTCGGCGAGAACCCTAAGCGGGTGTACAGCCAGCAGAAGAAGACGCCGAGCACCCGGCTGGGGACCGCGGCGGTCATCCGCGGCGCACTCGTCGATGCCGCGAACTACCTGCAGCGCATCGAGGCCGAGCAGGCCAAGCCAGCGGCCGACCGTAAGCCGGTAGACCGTGATCTCAAGCTCGAGGCGCTCGGCAGGGTGCTGCGCCGGGAGATCCCCTGGCGACAGCACTGTCACCGAGCCGACGACATCGCGACCGGACTCCGGATAGCCGAGGAGTTCGGCTACCAGCTGGTGATCGACCATGGCACCGAGGCGCATCTGCTCGCCGACATCCTGGCGGCGAAGGACATCCCGGTCATCATCGGGCCGCTGCTAACCAGCAGGTCCAAGGTCGAGCTGCGGAACAGGTCGCTGACCACCCCCGGCAAGCTCGCTGCGGCCGGGGTGACGATCGCCATTACTACCGATCACCCAGTGGTCCCGATCCACTTCCTGGCCTACCAGGCCGGCCTCGCGGTGAAGCACGGCCTCGACCGCGACACCGCATTGCAGGCCCTCACCATCAACCCGGCGCGGATCGTCGGCATCGACGACCGGCTCGGCTCCATCGAGCCGGGCAAGGACGCCGACCTGGTGATCTGGTCAGGGGACCCGCTCGACGTGCCGAGCCGGGTCGAGCGCGCCTTCGTCGACGGTGTCGAGATCTACACCTACGCCGACGGCGAGGGACTCTTCGCCGACCACTAGTGCTCCCCCGCTGCCGCTCCCGCGGACGGCACCACGACGGTCCCGGTCGCGGTGACGGCGAGAATCGGCTCGGCCAGCACGGCAGCGGCGGACGGACCGCGGTCGGGCTCGGCGCGGCATACCACCCGGGCATCGAACGACAGCTCCCGGCTGCGGGTACCGACCCGGGTCACGGTGGCCGACACCGTCAGCACGTCGCCCGCCCGCACCGGAGCCCGGAACTGCACGTCCGAGTAGGACGCGAACAGGCCCTCATCGCCGTCGGTGCGGATGCAGGCCTCGGTGGCCACGTCGCCGAACAGGCCGAGCACGTACGCACCGTCCACCAGGCTGCCGCCGTAGTGCGCGTGGCTGTAGGGCACGTACCGCTGGTGCGTGACGGTCAGCCCGCGCATTTCGTCAGGGGTCACGACGCCAGCTCCGGCCGCGGCTGACCGGGGCGGCCCGCCGGGGCAAGCACCGCCGCGAGGTAGCTCGCCACTTCGCCCGGCGTGGTGCCCTTGCCGAAGATCTTGTCTACGCCCAGCTCGGCCGCCGTGCCAGGGTCGAAGCGGGGCCCGCCGACGACCAGCAGTGGCCGACGCCCAGCCGACCCCGCCGCCGCGTGGAACGCGGCCGCCATCTCCCGCGCGTTGCTGAGGTGCGCGTCTCGCTGCGTGACGACCTGGCTGACGAGCACGGCATCCGCGTGCTCGGCGGTAGCCCTGGCGACCAGGTCCGGCACCGCGATCTGCGATCCGAGATTAACCACCCGTATCTCCCGGTAGTACTCGAGACCCTTCTCTCCGGCGTGACCCTTGACGTTGAGGATCGCGTCGATGCCCACGGTGTGCGCGTCGGTGCCGATGCACGCACCGACCACCACCAGCTTGCGCCCGAGTGCGGTCCGGATCCGCAGATTCACCTCGGCCGCCGACAACAGCGAGAACTCCCGCTCGGTGACGGTCACCTGCGACAGGTCCACCAGATGCACCACCCGGCCGTACACGATGAAATACGTGTAGTCCGGGCCCATGCCCTTCGCGTGCACCACCATCGCTGGGTCGAGCCCCATCTTGGCGGCCAGCTGCAGCGCCGCGCCCTCGGCCCGGGCCTGCTCGGTCCCGGTGCCGAACGAGACCGGGAGCGTGAACGACACCTGGACCCGGCCGTCGCCGGTGGTGTCCCCGTAGGGCCGCACGATGTCGCCGCTCATCGGGCCGCCTCCGATACGCCGTGCGGAGTCGACGGCGTCGCCGAGTCCAGCAGCTCCGACGCCGGATTGAAATAGCCGTCGGCCCGGGCCACGACGCCGTCCAGGCCGCGGCCAGCGTCAGCGGGCCGCTTCGTGATCCCGAACGTCCCCTCGGCGATCGCGGTCAGCAGGCCCTGGTCGCCGATCCGGCGCAGCAGCCCGACCGACTCACCCAGCACCTGCGCCGCGCGCTGCTGGATGAACCCGCCGGGTGCGGGAACGAAGCTGTCGCCCAGCCGACCCGCCGCGTTCCGCACGTACCGCACGTTCTCCAGGGCGAGATCACGATCAGCGAGGAACGGGGTATGAATGCCCTCGGTCATCATGCCGATGAGCAGTATCGACTGGTCGGTCATCACCCCGCACAAGTTGAAGAACGCGTCCAGCAGATAGCCGGCGAACACATTGCCGGTCATGTGCTTGGTCGGCGGCATGTACTACAGCGGCGCGGCGGGGAACAGCTCCCGGATGAGCTGCGCGTGGGCGAGCTCCAGCAGGAACGAGTCCGGCAGCGCCGGGTTGATCTCGAACGCGTGCCCGAGCCCGAGCTGGCCGTCGGTGAGCCCGGCCTCCTTGCCGAAGAACTCGTTCAGCAGCTGGCTGACCACCACGGTGTGGGCGGCGTCGACCGCGTCGGCAGTGGTCAGGTAGTTGTCCTCGCCGGTGTTGATGATGATGCCCGCACGAGCGTGGATTTGCCGGGCAAACCGCTGGTCGATGAACGTGCGCCGCGGGTTGATGTCCCGGAAGATGATGCCGTACATGCAGTCGTTGAGCATCATGTCCAGCCGCTCGAGTCCGGCCAGCGCCGCGATCTCCGGCATGCACAGGCCGGAGGCGTAGTTGGTGAGCCGGATGTAGCGGCCCACCTCGCGTGAGGTCTGGTCGAGGGCCGCGCGCATGAGCCGGAAGTTCTCCTGGGTGGCATACGTGCCCGCGTAACCCTCGCGGGTCGCGCCCTCCGGCACGTAGTCGAGCAGCGACTGACCGGTGGACCGGATCACCGCGATGATGTCCGCGCCCTCCCGGCCGGCCGCCTGAGCCTGCGGGATGTCTTCGTAGATGTCGCCGGTGGCGACGATGAGGTAGATCCACGGCCGGGGCGGCTCGGCCGTCTCGTCGATCAGCTGCTGCCGCTGCACCCGGTTCGCGTCGATCCGGCCGATGCCCGCGACCAGGGCCGCGCTGGCGGCAGCGCGCGCCGCCGCCGCATCGGCACCCGCGGGTATCCGGAACCCGACCTTGCCCTGCGCAGCGGCGTCGGCCAGCTGCGCCAGATCGTCATGGCCGCCCGCGATCAGGGCGTCAAAGGCCGGCAACGCAACGCCGTGCTGCAAGCCGGTCGCTTCCGCAACGGCGTCAACGAGCCGGTTGGCCCACGGCAGGCCGTCCGCGTCAGCGCCCTGCAGCCCGGCCAGCCGCAGCACCGCACGCTCGATGGACACCGTCGTATGCGTCTTGGCCATGTCGACGATGGGCTGACCGGCCCGGGCGGCTAGGGCACGCGCTTCCCGCACCACCGCCGGGTCGAGACTCAGTCGTGTCTGCACTGCTTACTCCCGGCCCTTCGACGCATCGATGCGGCCCTGGAAGATGCCGCGAACTCCCTGATGGGTGCGAATCAGGTCCAGCGCCAGCTGGGCGTGGCCTGGCACGTAGCCGTTACCCACCAGCATGGTGACGTCGGCGGCGACACCCTCGGCACCGAGCGCCGCGGCGGTGAAGGAGGTCGCCATCGAGAAGAACACCACCGTGCCGCCCTGCGCCGTTGCCAGGATCGCTCCGCCTTCGCAGCCCGGTACATCCACGCAGACCACCGTGACGTCGGCCGGCCCGCCAACCGCGGCGACCGCGGCGGACACGCCCACCGGATCGCGGGCGTCGGCGACGACGATCTCGTCCACTAGGCCGCAGCGTCCATCGGGGCTGCTGGCTGCGCGCAAGACTGCGGCCTCCTCCTGATGCGGCACCACTCCGATGATCCGGCCCGCACCCGCCTGCCGGGCCGCGGCCGCCGACAGCGACCCGCTCTTGCCGGCCGCGCCGATAATCGTGACTACCGGCTCGCTGGCCGCGGCTGCACTGACTACCCGGTGCGTCAGGGCGGGCGCGCCACACACATCCAGCACCGCAAGTGCCAGCTCGGCGGGCACGTCACCGGGCAGTCTGGCAGCAATGGACCGGCCGAACAGGATCGCGTGACCCGCGCACGGCACCTGCTCGGTTAGGCCATCCCAGCGGGCCAGTCCGTCAGTGATCACCAGCGGGGTCAGGCTGAGCGACACGAGCGTCGCGATCCTGTCCCCCGCGCTCAGGCCGAGGGGCGAGTCCGGGCCGACTTCGTCGACCACCCCGGTGAGCATGCCACCGGAACCAGTCACCGGGTTCTGCATCTTGCCCCGCGTCGCGACGATGTCCAGCACCACAGACCGCATCGCGGCCCGGTCCTGGTGTGCCTCGCGTAGTTGCCGGAAGGATGCCGCGTCGAGGTTCAGCCGGGTAACCCGGACGCGCACTTCGCCTGGCCAGATCTCGGGGCTGGCATTCAGCCGCCACGCCGCCTGCGGCAGCACGCCCGGCGGCTCAAGCACCCGGTGCAGGCCAAGCGGCGAGCCGGCCTCGCTCCGTGGTGCAGTCACAGCCATTTCCTCCTGGTTTTGCGCAGCGTGCGAGGGTAGTGTGGGCAATCGATAGAATTTCTCGTCTGACACTATACAGACAACAGGTTCTTGCGTCGGCCTCGATAACTCTCCGCTATCGTCCCGACATCAGGCCAGCGGGAAAGGGCCAGGTGCAGTCATGATCGACCAGCCGTATGTCTACCGGCACCGGGAGCTGGCCGAGCCAGACTGGCAGCGGTTGCCTGGCTGGGCGAAGGTATCCGCGGCCGACTGGGAGTCACCGCAGTGGCAGCGCGCGCACTGCGTCAAGAACATCCGTCAGCTTCGCCAGGTCATCGGCGACGGGCTGAACGAGCGGTTCGTTGCCGACCTTGAGCGCGATCAGGCCGAGCGGGCCACCATGTCCATGCTGGTGCCGCCGCAGATGATCAACACGATGGCACCGGACCTGTCCCCCGCTGATGCTGGCTTCACTGAGGCGTTCTACGCCGACCCGGTCCGCCGGTACATGATCCCGGTGTTCAGCGACCGCCACCCTGAGTGGCCGTCGCATCCGCGCGCATCCCGCGACTCGCTGCACGAGGCCGAGATGTGGCCCGTCGAAGGCCTCACGCACCGCTACCCCACCAAGGTTCTTGCCGAGTTGCTGCCGACCTGCCCGCAGTACTGCGGGCACTGCACCCGGATGGATCTCGTCGGCAACCCGACACCGGTGACCGACAAGCACAAATTCGAGCTCAATCGGGATGACCGGCTCGCTGCGATCCTGGCGTACCTGCGTGCCAACCCCGGCGTGCGCGACGTGGTCGTGTCCGGCGGCGACGTGGCGAACCTGCCCTGGCCGCGGCTCGAGTCCTTCGTAGCGGGCCTGCTGGAGATCGACAGCGTCCGCGACATCCGGCTGGCCACTAAGGCGCTGATGGGACTCCCGCAGCACTGGCTGTCGGACGACGTGCGGTCGGGCATGGAGCGGCTCGCGAGCACCGCCCGGCAACGCGACGTGAGCATCGCCATCCACACCCACGTGAACTCGGCGCAGTCGGTAACTCCGCTCGTCGCGCGCGCAGCCAAGGCGATGCTGGAGACCGGCATCAGGGACGTGCGCAACCAGGGCGTCCTGCTGCGCGGCACCAACGACACCGCCGCCCAACTGCTTGACCTGTGCTTCGCGCTGCTGGATGACGCGAAGATCATGCCCTATTACTTCTACATGTGCGACATGATCCCCGGTAGCGAGCACTGGCGGCTGTCGCTCGCGGAAGCCCAGCAGCTGCAGCACGACATCATGGGTTACCTGCCCGGATTCGCTACGCCGCGGGTCGTCTGCGACGTGCCGTACGTCGGCAAGCGCTGGGTGCACCAGGTCGCGCGGTACGACCGCGACCTCGGCATCTCGTACTGGACCAAGAACTACCGGACGGGGGTCGAGCGCGACGACACGTTCGCGCTGGAGCGGGAGTACGAGTACTACGACCCGATCGACACGCTGCCGACGGACGGGCAGGAGTACTGGCGGTCAGCGGCTCGAACGCCGCTTGTGGCTGTCGGACAGATCTAGGTCACTGTCACGCCCAGAGCTGAGGGCTGCGCCTGGCAACCTGGCGGTCGATGCGGGCCAGTGCCTCCGCTGATCGCATCGGCGGGAGCTTTCGTCCGTCTCGCAGCCTGATCGAAGCCTCGCCGACGGCGGCCTCAGCCCTGCCGATCACGAGCTGATACGGGACCAGCTTGTGCGCGCGGATGCGCGATGCAAGCGAGCCTTCGCCGGCGAGCTCGGCACGCAGGCCTTGCTCGATCGCCTCGGCCACGACTGCCCTGGCATCCGGCATCTGTGCCTCGCTGACTGGGAGCGCCACTAGCTGGACGGGGGCGAGCCAGGGTGGGAATGCGCCGCCGTGCAGCTCCAGCAGGTGCGCGACCATCCGCTCGGCGCTGCCCACGACGCTGCGGTGGACCATCACGGGGCGGTGCCTGCCGCCGTCGGGGCCGATGTAGCACAGCGCGAAGCGCTCGGGCTGGTAGAAGTCCACCTGGATGGTCGCGATGCTGGCCTCGCGCTCGGCGCTGTCGGCCACCTGCACGTCGATCTTGGGGCCGTAGAACGCTGCCTCGCCCTCCTCGGTGTCGTAGTCGATGCCCGCGCTCGCGAGCGCGGCTCGCAGGACCGCGGTGGCCAGTTCCCAGATCTCCGGACTGCCCGCGTATTTGGCCGACGGACTGGCGAGCGACAGCCGGTAGCGGGTCGACTCGATGCCGACCGCAGTGTGGGCCTGCCTGATCATCGCGAGCGCGGCCGCCACCTCAGCCTGCACCTGGTCCGGGGTGCAGAAGATGTGCGCGTCGTTGAGCTGCATCGCCCGCACTCGGCTCAGGCCACCCAGCACCCCCGACAGCTCGGCCCGGTACTGGCCGCCGAGCTCGGCGAGCCGCAGCGGCAGGTCCCGGTAGCCGCGTCCGCGCGCCCGGAACATGACTGCGTGGTGCGGGCAGAGGCTCGGGCGCAGCACGACCTGCTCGTCGGCTCCGGTCCCGCCGCTCATGGCCATGGGGGGATACATGCCGTCCCGGTAGTGCTCCCAGTGCCCGGAGATCTCGTAGAGCTCGCGCTTGCCGAGTACCGGAGAGTACACGTGCTGATAGCCAGCCCGTCGCTCTAGCTCCCGGACGTAGCACTCCAGTGCTTGCCGGATCGCGGCGCCCGCCGGCAGCCAGTACGGCAGGCCGGCGCCGATAAGCGGGTCAGTATCAAAGATGCTGAGCTCGCGGCCCAGCTTGCGGTGGTCGTACACGGCGGTCTCCTCGCGACGGTTCTGCGGGCGAGTGACCGCGGACACACAAAAGCCCCGGGGCACTCGCCCCGGGGCTTTGCACTGACGACAGCTGTCAGCAGGCCGGGACGAATTCCGGCGTCGTCGTCAGTGCTGCGCGTTGCATACCGGCAGGTTAGCAGAGCCCGGCCGTCTCCGGCCCGGCTCGCCGCGCGGGCGCTACTCGCTCTTGTCCTCGATTTCCCACAGGTGATCGAGGACGTGCCAGCCGATGCGCCGGGCCGCGTACCGCGGCGGCCAGCCGTTCTGCGGCCCCGCCATGGTCGCCGGATCGCACAGCGCAGCGGCGATCCGGGCCCGCAGCAGGACGACCGGGTCACCGGCAGACGTCTTGTCCCTGGGCAGGCCCATCTTGCGTGCGTACATCGTCTCGGCCGCACAGACGTGCGCGACGATCTGCCCGGTATCCCGGCCACCGCCGCGGGGTCCCTTCCGCAGCTGGTCTGGTGCCGTGCCGGACACCTCATCAAACGCGGCCCAGGCCGCTTCCAGCAGCGCCGCGAACCGGCCGCCCACCTCAGCCGGCAGCGTCCGGCACTCGCTCGGGGCGATCTCGTGCAGGCTGCCGAAGTCGGCGTTGACGCCTGGCTCTGGGTGCCGCTCGGTGACCGCGAGGGTGCCCGTGACTGGTGCCAGCCCGGCGCGCGCCACGATCGGGGCGTACCGGGGCAGATACTCGTGGAGCGCCTGCACGGCGAGATCCTCGGTACGGCCCCGCCTGGCCCAGCCGGGCCAGTCGAGGGCGGACGCAAATACCCACTTGCGGCCCGGCTCGATGAAGACCGGAATCGGGCCGTCAGCCGTCATGATCACCCGCATCCGGCCCGCGGCGGCCCGTCTCCCGGCCGGCCGCAGCAGGTAAGCTG
>JBAUAR010000561.1:0-2250 GCA_049675875.1 Streptosporangiaceae bacterium | reverse complement strand
CCATGAACGACAACGAACTGAGCACCATGGTGCGCGAGTCGGTCACCGATGTTCACTCGGCCACACCCATTGCGCAGATCATCAGCCGCGGCCGCGCAGTCCGGGCCAGGCGGCGGACTCCCGCACTGGCCGGTGCGGGCGCCGTGGTGGCCGGGACCGCCCTGGCCGTGACAACGCTGGTGCCGTCCGGCCATCCGGGGGTGGAGGGCTCCCGCCATCCCGTTACCGCCCAGCTGGCCGCCTGGACGGTGGCCAAGCAGGCCAACGGCGACATCGACGTCACCATCAGGCAGCTGCAAAACCCGGCAGGCCTGCAGAGCACGCTGCGCGCTGACGGGGTGCCCGTCAACGTCAGCTTCACCGGCCAGCCAATGACGGGGTCATGCCAGTTCTACCCCATGAGCAACAACGTTCTGAATGCGGTCGCCAAGACTCCCAGCGCAAACCGCATCGAGGGAGGCACCCCTTTCGTCATCAATCCGTCCGCCCTACCCGCCGGGGCCGGCCTGGACATGGAGATCGGAGGTATCACTCACGACAAACTCGGGCAAATCATGTACATCGCGCACATGAACGTCTCAGTGCCATCGTCGCTGCCACCCGGCACCGGTGTCAGTGTCTCCCAGGCCAACGGCGAGCATGCGCTCGAGGTCACCCCGGTCTATGCCAGCCAGCAGTGCACCGGATAGCAAATCCACCCAGCAGCTGAGCACCCACCCAGGCCACGAACCAGTCAAGCAAGGGAGCAGATCCTCATTGGCGGCGGGTGCCATCTGCGTGCCATCCGGGGAGTCATTCTGTGTCCCCGGATGTCCTCACGAGTCCAGCATAACAGCAGGTCAGCCCGCTAAAGGTGCAGGTCGTGGCCGTTTCGCAACACAGATTGGCAGCCTGCGCCATTGGCGCAGCCGGGCGGCTTCCCTAGCGTGATGGTCATGAATTCGAATCACGCCCGGCTCTGCCCGAGCCCTGAATGGGCGGAGCACATCCAGGGCGACATCCTGCCCGCGCTAACCCGCGACGTCGATCTCGGTGCGGCGATGCTCGAGATCGGGCCCGGACCCGGCGCGGCCACCGGCTGGCTCGCCGGCAAGGTCGCCAGGATCACCGCTGTCGAAATCGACGCGGACGCGGCGCGGCTGCTAGCAGACCGGTACGCGGATACGAACGTCGAGGTCGTCACCGGCAGCGCCACAGATCTCGGCTATCCCGCTGAATCGTTCGACTCCGCGGGCTGCTTCACGATGCTGCATCATGTCCGGACCGCCGCGCTGCAGAACGCCATCCTGGCCGAGGCCTTCCGGGTGCTGCGACCTGGCGGCTTCTTCATCGGCTCGGACAGCCTGGCCAGCGACGACCTGCACCACTTTCACGCCGCCGATACCTACAACCCCATCGAGCCTGCATCGCTGCTCACCCGGCTGCAGACCCTCGGCTTCGCTCCGGTGACCGTAATGGTGACCGACTCGCTGCTCTTCATCGCCGGAAAGCCCGGCACGGCCGCGGGGTGTGGTCGGTGAGCGCCGGCCCTGCGACGCTGCGCCAGGCTATTGCGGGCCTGATCTGTCTCGCGACCGCCGAGGAGCAGCGACTCGCCGTCGTGGCCAGTGCGGCCGAGGACGGCGGCCCGGAGCGCTGGGCCGCGCTGCCGGTGATCGCGCACAACACGACATTCCGCCGCCAGCAGGTGACGCGCCTGCGCGCTATCCGGGCCGGCCAGACGCCGCCGGAGTTCGCGGAGGTCGACCATGAGTCCGCCGTGCTCTATGCGGACCTGTCGGCGCGGCCCGCCGAGGTGGTCGCCGCCGAGAGCTGGGCATCAGCGGGCGACCTGCTCGCCGAGCTACGGTCGGTTCACGATGAGGATCTGCTCAACCCGGCCAGAAACCCGTGGCTGCGCGGCCGGCAGCTCTGGCTCCAGATCATCGTGCGTGGCTACTGGCACCCAGCCGGTCATCTCGGCGCGTACTACGCGGGGCACGCACGTCATGACGAGGCAGTGGCGCTCGCCGCGCACGCGGTTGCGGCAGCCGAATATCTGACCGCGCCGGACCAGGCGCGCGGGATGGCCCGCTACAACCTGGCCTGTGCGCAAGCCGGAGCGGGTCTGCTCGACGCCGCGGCGGCCGAGGTGACCGCGGCGATAGCGCTCAATCCCGACTTGCAGGCCAACGCTGCGCGTGACGGCGACCTGGCGGCGCTTCGCGACAGCGGGCGCGTCACGGTGGGCTAGCCGGGGCGCTTGCGGCC
>JBAUAR010000560.1:0-6388 GCA_049675875.1 Streptosporangiaceae bacterium | reverse complement strand
CAGTCGCCGGGTGCTGGCCGCAGGCTGCGCCATGGCCGGCCTGGCTGCCCTGGCTGCCGCCTGCGGTCCTGCCTCCAGTGCCGCCTCCGGGGGCACGACGGCGGTGACCGGCGGCACGGCGACCTACGCGATGGCGCCGGGCAGCGTGCCGACCTACATCTTCCCGTTCATCGACAGCGACGTGCCGGCGGGCTTCAGCGTCACGAACGTCAACGAGTTCCAGTACCTGATGTACCGGCCGCTGTACTGGTTCGGCACCGGGGTGAACCCGTACCTGAACAGCCAGCTCAGCCTCGCCTACCTGCCGACCTACTCGGGGCACACCGTCACCATCACGCTCAAGCCCACCTACAAGTGGTCCAACGGTGAGCCGGTCGACGCCGATGACGTCGTGTTCTGGATGAACATGATGTTCGCGGAGGCGAACTCGCCGACGAACGCGTGGATCGGCACCACACCGGACGGCCTGCCCGGTGACGTCAACAACGTCCGGGCGGTCAGCAAGTACGTCGTGACCATGAACATCACGAGCGCGCAGTACTCCGAGAGCTGGTTCACCAACAACGAGCTGAGCCAGATCACGCCGATGCCGATGGCCTGGGACCGCACCTCGACCGGGCCGAGCAACTGCATCAGCGACATCGCGAGCTGCAACGCCGTGTATGACTACCTCAACAGCCAGTCGAGCGACATCGCCAGCTACGGGACGTCGGGGTCGTTGTGGCAGGTGGTGGACGGCCCGTGGCGGGTCGAGAGCCTCACCAGCCAGGGCAACCTGACCATGCTGTTCAATACCAAGTACTCGGGGCCGGTGGCCCCGCACCACATCACCAAGTTCGTCGAGGTCCCGTTCACCACCGAGCCGGCCGAGTACAACGTGCTGCAGGACCCGGTCGGCAGCCAGACCCTCGACGTGGGGTACCTGCCGACGGTGGACGCACCGGTCCCGCCGCCAGGCGCGAACCTCGGCCCTAACCCGGGCACGCTGTCCGGTTACTCGCTGACGGCCGTCTACCCGTGGGAGATCAGCTACTTCCCGTACAACTTCGCCAACACCACCGTGGGCCCGATCTTCAGCCAGCTGTACTTCCGGCGCGCGTTTCAGCTACTCGTCGACCAGGAGGGCGTCATCAGCGGCCCGATGCACGGGTACGGGAAGGTCGTCACCGGCCCGGTCGCTTCGTACCCCCTCACCAGCTACCTGTCGCCCAAGCTCGCCAAGGCTGGCGATCCGTGGACGCTCAACATCACCGAGGCCAAGCAGATCCTGAAGAAAAACGGCTGGGGCGGCGGCGGTTCGACGCTCGTCTGCGTTGACCCTGGCAGCGGAACGGGCCAGTGCGGACCGGGGGTGCAGGCCGGCAGCAAGCTGGCGTTCACGCTGATGTACGCGACCGGTATCGACTACATGGAGTCGTCGGCACGAGAGCTCGAATCCAACGCCGCGCTGGCCGACATCGACATCACCCTGGATGCAGAGCCGTTCGACACGGTGACCGGTGATGCGTTCAACCCCGCCGACAGTCAGGCCTGGGAGCTGGCCGAATGGGGCAGCTGGACCTACGCCCCCGACTACCTGCCGACCGGCGAGACGCTGTTCCTGAACGGGTCCGCGAACAACGCGGGCGACTACAACAATCCGACCAACAACGCGGATATCACCGCCACGCTGCAGGCCAGGACGCCCAGCGCGTTCGACTCGGCGATGTACACCTGGGAGAAATTCCTGTCCGCCCAGCTCCCCGTGGTCTATATGCCGAACGCGCCGACGCTCGTGGAGACGATCAAGGGGCTGAACATAGGCCCGCAGAACAGCGCCCTGATGATTACCCCGGAAATGTGGTTCTACCGGCAGTGACGCGCGCGCGCCAGCAGCCCGGGCGGCGCTCCCGGGCCAGCACCGCCCGGTCCGCCTCGTGACGGCCTACCTGGCCCGCCGGGTGCTCGAGGCGGTCGCCGTCGTGCTGCTCGTGACGCTGATCGTGTTCGGGCTGCTCAGCCTCGCGCCGGGCCGCACCCTGAGCGCCGTGCTAGGCCAGGGCGCCGCACACCGGCCGTTCCTGCTCGCGTACCTGACCTGGCTCGGCCAGGTGCTGCACGGCAACCTCGGGTTCTCCAGCCGGCTCAACGTCAGCGTGGGCACGCTGCTGGCTGCCAGCCTGCCCCGAACGCTGGTGCTTACCGGCGTGTCGACGCTGCTCGCGCTGCTGATCGCGATACCGGTCGGACTGGTGCAGGCCGTGCGTCGCAACACCGCTACGGATCGCGTGCTGCGCATCGTCACCTATCTGTGCTACGGCACGCCCACGTTCGTACTCGGTGCGGTGCTGGTGCTATTCCTCGCGGTCGACTTGCGGGTGTTCGGAGCCGAAGGCCCGCAGGCGCAGGGGATCGTCGGCTTCGCCACGGACCTGCGGGCCCTGACACTGCCGGTGCTCACGCTCACGCTGATGACCGTCGCCATCTTCGCCCGGTACATGCGCTCCGCCGCGCTGGACAGCCTGGCGCAGGAGTACGTGGAGGCGGCCAGGGCGAGGGGCGCCGGCCAGCGGCGGGTGCTGCTGGCGCACGTGCTGCGCAACTCCCTGGTGCCAGTCGTGACGCTGCTCGGCCTCAGCCTGCCGCAGATTGTCGGTGGCGCGGTGCTGGTGGAGGGGCTGTTTAACATTCAGGGCATGGGCTGGCAGATCTGGCAGGCGGCGCTGCGCCAGGACGCCCCGGTGACGCTCGGATTTACCCTCGTCATCGGCGTCGCGGCGGCGGTCGGCTCGCTGCTCGCGGACATCAGCTACGCTCTGCTCGACCCGCGGGTGAGGTACGCGCAGCAATGACCGCGAATCCGGTCGTACCCGAGCCAGCAGCCGCCCCGGCCACGCCGGTCCGCGGCAGCCGCGGCCGTCATGCCGGGCCTGCCGTCGCCCAGCCGACCGGGGCGGACCTGCGCGCCGCTGCGGCCGGCCGAGTGCGCCGGATGCGATCCGCGCTGGCCGCCAATCCGCTGGCGACGGCCGGCGGCCTTGTCATCGTCGCGGTGATCCTGTTCTGCTTCGCCGGGCCGGCGCTCTACCACACCGACCAGACACATGTCTTCTTGTCTCAGGCGAACCTGTCTCCCCGCGCTGGCCATCCGCTCGGCACGGACAATGACGGTTCCGACGAGCTCGGCAGGCTGATGAAGGGCGGTCAGGTCTCACTGGAGGTCGGTGCGGCCGCCGGGGTCCTCGCGGCGGTGCTCGGCTCGCTGTGGGGCGCCACGGCCGGCTACCTCGGCGGCGTGATCGACGCGGTCATGATGCGCATCGTGGACGCGGGCATCGCTATCCCCGCGATCGTGCTGCTGCTGGTCCTCGTCTCGCTGTACCGGCCGTCGACGACCATGCTGATCCTGGTGATCGCCGGCACGTCCTGGCTGAGCACGGCCCGGCTGGTACGCGCCGAGGCGCTGATGCTGCGGTCCAGGGAGTACGTCCAGGCCGCGCGCGTGATGGGCGGCGGCGGGCTGCGTGCCATCGTGCGGCACATCGCGCCGAACGCGATGGGCACGATCGTGGTCAACGTAACATTCCAGATCGCCGGCGCGATCCTGGTGCTGGCGGCGCTGAGCTGGCTGGGACTGGGCGTACCGTACCCGTCGGTCGACTGGGGTGACATGCTCGGCGCCGCAACGCAGCTCATCGACAACGGCTACTGGTGGCAGATCCTGTCGCCGGGCCTGGCGATCGTCGTGGTGGTGGTGGCGCTCACCATGCTGGGCGACGGACTGCGGGACGGGCTGTTCGGCGATGAGTAACGGCCTGAGCGTGGCGCGGCGCGCGGAGCCGGTGCTCCGGGTCAGCGGTTTGCAAACCGAGATCAGGCGGCCCGGCGGCACGGTACGCGCCGTGGACGGCGTGAGCCTCGAGGTCGCGGCGGGTGAGTGCGTTGGCCTGGTGGGGGAGTCGGGCTGCGGCAAGACCATGACTGCCCGCTCCATCATGCGGCTGCTGCCGCGCGGCGGCGTCATCACCGGCGGCTCGGTCGTGCTGGCGGGCACCGAGCTTATGCAGTTGTCCGAGCGGGACATGCAGGCGGTGCGGGGGCGGGACATCGGGATGGTCTTCCAGGATCCCGCCAGCTGCCTGAATCCGACGATGACGATCGGCCGGCAGATCAGCGAATCCGCCATCGTGCACACGGGCGCGGACCGGACTGCTGCCGCCGCGCGCGCTCTGGAACTGCTCGCCATGGTCGCGATGCCCGACCCGGATCGGGCGGCCGCGCTCTACCCGCACCAGCTGTCGGGCGGGATGCGGCAACGGGCGATGATCGCCGCTGCCCTCGCGTGCAGGCCCCGGCTGCTGATCGCGGATGAGCCGACCACGGCGCTCGACGTGACCATCCAGCAGGACATTCTCGAGCTGATCGACGACCTCCGTCGCCAGCTCGGTATGGCGGTGATCCTGGTGACCCACGACCTCGGTGTGATCGCGGGCCGGACGGAACGGGTGGCCGTCATGTACGGGGGGCGGATCATCGAGCAGGCCAGCACCGACGCCGTCTTTGCCGATCCGCAGCATCCCTACACCGAGGCGCTGCTCGACGCGCTACCCGAGCTGGCAGGCTCGCAGGCCAGGTCCCTGTACAGCATCCCTGGCCGCCCGCCGGCCCTCACCGGGCGCCCGGCGGGCTGCAGCTTCGCGCCGCGATGCCGGTACGCAAAGGACTGGTGCGGCAGCCACGAGCCAGCCCTGGACGGCGATCATCCCGGCCACCTGTACGCCTGTTTCTTCCCGGTCGGCGGCGTGACCGGCGCGCCCGCTGGTGCGGATCGCCGGGTCAGCGCATGGACGGCCGGTCAGGTCGCGGCCGACGGCCGGTCAGCCGGGCCGCCCCTCCAGCTCGAGCCTGAGCCGGGTCCGGCCCCGCTGCTGCGGGTCGCCGGGCTGGTCAAGGACTATCCGGTGAGCAACACCGTGCTGAGCCGCCGCGGCGGCACGGTGAGCGCCGTCGCCGGCGTGAGCTTCGAGCTGACCGCGGGTGAGACCTTCGGCCTGGTCGGCGAGTCCGGCTGCGGGAAGACCACGGTAGCCCGGCTGCTGGTGGGCCTGGAGCGGGCCGACGCGGGCACCATCGAGTTCCGCGGCACCGACCTGGCCGGGCTTCCGCGTCGCCAGCTGCGCGCGTACCGGCCGGGACTACAGCTGATGTTTCAGGACTCATTCGCCTCACTCGATCCGCGGATGCGGGTCCGCTCGATCCTGAGTGAGCCGCTGGCGATTCAGCGAACCGTGCGGCGCCGCGGGCGCCGCAGGCAGGTCGCGCGGATCCTGGACGAGGTCGGCCTGCCGCCCGAGGCGGCCGACCGGTATCCGCGGGAGTTCTCTGGCGGTCAGCGGCAGCGGCTGGCGCTGGCCAGAGCGCTCATTCAGCGCCCCGCCCTGATTGTCGCCGACGAGCCAGTGTCCGCGCTGGATGTGTCCGTGCAGGCGCAGATCCTCAACCTGATGCGCAAGCTGCAGCGCCAGTACGAGCTGAGCTACCTCTTCATCTCGCACGACTTGTCGGTGGTCAGGTACATGGCCGACTCCATCGGGGTGATGTACCTCGGCAAGCTGGTCGAGGTGGGGCCGGCCGAGGATATCTGCACCGCTCCGGCGCACCCCTACACGGCCGGGCTGATCGCCGCCGTCCCGGCGGTGACTGGCGAGGCCGGGCCGACGGCCGAGTCGCGGCCCGCGGCCAGCCTGCCGCTCGCGACAGAGCCGCCCTCGGGGTGCCGGTTCCGGACCAGATGCGTGCGCGCAGCGGACATTTGCGCACAGGTCGAGCCGCCGCTGCAGCCGCACACTTCCGGCGGCCAGCTTGTCGCGTGCCACTTTCCGCTCGAGGCCGGTGCGCTTCACCGCGCTGCATGGCAGGCCAGCGCGAGCGGTGGCTGAGGCTCGCGGGCCCGGCACAATCCGCCGTCTTGCGGCGATCTGGGCGTCATCCGGGCCGGTCAGGCCGCAGGTCAGCGGTGCCGCCCCGGTCCCGGCCGGTGGTCGGCCGGGCAGCCGCGGTTGCGGTCAGTTGTCGCTGGCTTCGTTCTTGTACTCGTTGTTGCCGCTAGCCTTCTTGTGTCCGCAGTGAGCAGGAAGGAGCAGCTCCATGGCTCACGGCCGGCCGCGCTCGGGGTGCCAGCAATGAGCGCCGGTACTTCCGTGCCCCGCCCGAGGCCGCCGAGCCTCGGGGTGACCGACTCGGCGCTGCTCTTCTCACTATTGGCCGAGGCGCCGGTCGGCTTCGTTTTTCTGGGCCCGGACGCCCGGCTGCTGCGGATGAACACCGCGATGACTGCGCTGTCCGGCGTCGCTGACGCCGCCCAGCCAGGCAGCACGCCGGCCGAGCTGTGGCCGCCCGACCTGGCGGC
>JBAUAR010000559.1:0-1503 GCA_049675875.1 Streptosporangiaceae bacterium | reverse complement strand
CGCCGCATCCGCCGTCACCATCTGCGTCTTTCGCAATCCGAAGATGCTCACGTGACCTCCTCGATCCGGCAACGACAACCGGGAGGGGAACGCCGGTGTTCCCGGCTGATCTACTGCATCCGGGCGCCGCCGCCCGGGCCCCAGCCACGGTACCCGCGGCCCAGCGGCACGCGCCGCGCGGTCAGCTCGCTGCTGCTTACTCGGTCGTGCTTCGCCACAAGTTCTGCCAGCCCAGATCCGCAAAACAGGGGCCATTGGCAGCTTCTGAGAATTTTATGTCGTTATGAGCTCCGTTCCACTCCATTACCGCGACGTTCCCATTTACATCAATAATTACGTCCCATCCTATTATCCGGGAAAACTTCATCGCCTCATGAAGTGAAACACACGCCTGAACACATTTGCGAAAATCAGGAATTATCTGGTGCGCGAACGCTCTCTTTGAGTCTGGATGATAAGCGACGGGGACCCAGTTTGGCAGATAGCCGCTGTCCTGCAATTCGCCATCGATATTGACAACGACCTTGACCGCAGTTGCCGACTTCACGTGCGTGTCAACGCCTCGTGGCAGTCTCAGGTATGCCGCTCGGCACGAAACATTCGACTCATCATCGACAACTGTAGTGATCCTGATCGTTGACACTGATTGGTCGTTGAAGGCCTCGAAGAAAGGATGCTGAGCTATGTAACCCTGAAATACTCCGTTACCAAGTGCAACTGGCTCATCAGGGAAGCTGTCTGCATCATAGACAAAAACACTTCTTCCCTGCTGTCCGCTATCTAGCTTGTAGACGATTCTCTCGCTGGTTCCGAACAGGTATTTCTTTAGCTCGCTGGGCTTAAGTGGTTCCATCGAGGGTGTATACAGCAGTCCGTTGACAGCATACGCCAGGTCTGGTAGCAAATCCGTGTGGAAGAGCCTTCTTGATACGGCTTTATAGTTTGATATTTCGCCGTAATTACCTTTCAGCTGAGGAACCACGACTTCACCGTAGTAGTTATCAGGTACCCATCCTTCCTTGAATGTTCCGGAGAACACGGAGTATGCCTTCAGCCACGGCGAGTATCTTCTTGAACCAAGGACATCCGCTGCGTATTCATCGCACTGCTTAAACAACACGCGGCTTTGCCGGGCACCCGCGAGAGAGGTCATACTTCCTATTAGCTGCCGGGCTTCACGCTTGTGCGAGAAGTGATAGCGATAGTTTCCGGCTGTCTCGATACTTACTCTCATGACCTTCTCATGTGTGCATAATTAAAACGGGTACCGAAGTGTCTCCGCCGCGAGATAAGCGGACCTAGTGCCATTGAGCAAATTACAGCCGCCTAGCATAACAGCCGCGGCGCAGGGGCATGCCAAGGTCATGGGGAAGGGCGCTTAGCCAGTTCGCTCGACAACGTACTCGCAGAGCGCCTCGAAGGCAGCCCTGGCCGGGACGTCGGGCAGGCCGCGAATGTCGGCGCGCGCCACCTCGGCCCACTGCCGGGTGTCCGCCCTGGCCA
>JBAUAR010000558.1:0-15058 GCA_049675875.1 Streptosporangiaceae bacterium | reverse complement strand
GCGCAGGCTCTGGGTTCGGAAGAGCCGGTCCAGCAAGGGAGTACGGCATGACCGCGCCGGCACTGGCAGCGCCCGACACGACCGCGACCGTGCTGGAGGCGCGCGGCCTCACCAAGCACTTCCCGGTGCACAGTTCGGTCCGCAGCAGCGCGGGCCGCCGGGTGCGGCGGTTCCGCGGGACCGGACCGGTCGTGCACGCGGCCGACGACGTGTCGCTCGCCCTGCGCGCCGGGCAGGTAACGGCGGTGGTCGGCGAGAGCGGATCCGGCAAGTCCACCCTGGCCCGGCTGCTGGCCAGGCTGATCACGCCGACCGCTGGCGAGCTGCTGATCGACGGCCGCTCGGTGCCGCGCGCCCAGCGGCGGCGGCTCGACTACGCCAAGACCGTGCAGATGGTGCTGCAGGACCCGTTCGCGTCGCTGAACCCGATCCACGACGTGCACTATCACCTGAGCCGGCCATTCAAGGTGCACGGCCTCGCCGACTCTGGCGCTGACCTGGACGCAAAGATCGCCGCCGTGCTGGACCGGGTGGCGCTGACTCCGGCGGACGCGTTCCTGCACAAGTACCCGCACGAACTCTCCGGCGGACAGCGGCAGCGGGTGGCAATCGCCAGGGCGCTGGCCGTGCAGCCGCGCGTGCTGGTGGCCGACGAGCCGGTCTCGATGCTCGACGTGTCGATCCGGCTCGGCGTGCTCAACCTGCTCGCCGACCTGCGGGACCGCGAGCACCTGGCGATCCTCTACATCACCCATGACATCGCCTCGGCCCGGTACCTGGCGGACACGATCGTCGTCATGTACGCGGGTCAGGTGGTGGAGTCCGGTCCGGCCGTCCAGGTCACCGACTCCCCCGCCCACCCCTATACCCAGCTGCTGCTCAGCGCGGCACCCGACCCCGAGCGGGTCACGCCGGTCACGCTGCGCGGCGCTGGCGCCCCGCCGAGCGCGGTGGCGCCGCCATCTGGCTGCCGGTTCCGGCTGCGGTGCCCGGTTGCCATGGCGATCTGTGCCGAGCGGGTGCCGCCGGCCTTCCCCGCCGGTGCCGGGCATGTCAGCGCCTGCTGGCTGCTCGACGCCGGTCACCAGTCCCCTGCGGTAGCTAACTGCGCGGCGACTCCCGAGCCTCCCCCGGTGCCCAGCCTGCGGTCCGCCCGGCCCGGCACCGGAGAGGACACACCTGACCTGGGAGAGGAGAAGTGATGAGCGCCGATAAGGCCTAGGCGGCAACCAGGTCTTCGACATCACCGGCGTACGGCCAGCCCCCAGCTGCGGGGCCCTGGGGGTTCCCCTGGGCTAGCAGCACCCGGCCGACTGGCGCCGCCAGCAGAACACAGACCCGACACGGTCACGTTTCGACAGGCCGGCGAACAGCCGGCCGGGCATCTTTGGAGTCTAGAGGCAATGAATCGCAAAATCGCAGGCAGCGTGGCTGCAGCTGCGGTCCTCACGCTAGGGATCGCAGCCTGTAGCTCGTCGCCCAGCTCATCCAGCTCGTCCAGCTCCGGCAAGCCACTGACCATCGTCACGACGGCGCTCTCGCCGATGACCGACAACTTCAACCCGTTCCTGCCCACCTCGACCGGGTACGTGACGCACGCCGTGAACCTGTACGACATGCCGCTGATGGTGTTCAACACCCAGAATCCTGCAGCGGCCCCGGTACCCGAGCTGGCCACCCACTACTCGTGGTCGCCGAGCGGTACAACGCTCACGATCACCACCAGGTCGGGCGTGAAGTGGAGCGACGGCAAGCCGTTCAGCGCGAGCGACGTCGCGTTCACGTTCAATCTGATCAAGAACAACGCGGCGCTGAACGCCAACTGGACCATTCCGATCCCGACCAGCGTCACGGCGACGAACTCCACAACGACCGTGCTGACGTTCTCCCAGCCGGAACTGGCCAGCACGTTCTACCTGCTGCAAACGCCGATCGTGCCGCAGCACATCTGGCAGAACGTGGCCAACCCGGCCACCTACGCCGACGCCACCCCCGTCGGCACCGGCCCGTACGTGCTCGATCACTTCAGCTCGACGGGCTACACCATGAAGATCAATTCCGACTACTACGCCGAGTCCGGCATCAAGGTGCCGGAGGTCAGCTTCCCCGCGTATGCCGGCAACGCCAACCTGCTGCCGCCCTGTTCAGACGGCACCATCGACTGGTGCGGTATCTCGATCATCGGCGTCCCGGAGAACTACCTGGCCAAGAGCAAGGACAACAACACCTGGACCAGCACGGCGCCCTACGTCAGTGACAACAACGTCGTGGGCCTGTGGTTCAACGTCACCAAGGCGCCGCTGAACGACCCGGCCGTGCGCCAGGCGATCAGCTACGCCATCAACAGGCAGCAACTGTCGACGGATGGCGAGTCGAACAACGAGCCGGCGGAGACCACCACGGCCGGGATGCTGCCCGCGCAGGACAACTACCTGCCGAGCAGCCTGGCCAACGACATCCCGAACACCGGGGACTCGGCCAAGGCCGCCTCGATCCTGACCGCCGACGGGTACACCCAGGTCGGCGGCAAGTGGGAGAAGAACGGCCAGCAGATCACGTTCAGCATCCAGGTGCCGGTCCAGTACACCGACTACTACTCCGACGCCCAGCTGCTCGTGAAGCAGCTTGGCGCGGCTGGCTTCAACGCCTCGGTTGATGGCGTTCCCGGCAGCAACGGCGGCACCGTCTGGGCCCAGAACCTCGGGCAGGGCAATTTCGACACCGCCATCCACTGGGGCGCCCAGGGGCTGACCCCGTATTTCACCTACAACAACTGGATGAACTACTCGTTGTCGGCACCGATGGGCCAGACCGCCGGCGCTGACTACGGCCGGTTCGACGACCCAGCGGCGCAGGCCGCGCTCAATGCCTACGCGACCGCAACCACGCCGGCCGCGCTCAGCGCGGCGATCGCGACGCTGGCGAACATCGAGACCACCCAGGTCCCCGTGGCCCCGCTGCTGGCGGGCGCGTCGTGGGCGGAGTTCTCCAGCCGCGATTACACAGGCTGGCCAACGAAGGCCAACGCCTACATGGACCCGGGTCCGAACATCCCGGAGATGCTCGCCGTGATCCAGCAGCTCAAGCCCGTTTCCTGAGGCTGCAGCGACCGTGACGACAACAGATCACGGGTGCACCCTGCCCGGCCGGGTTTCCGGCCGGGCGGGGGCCACCCCCCGTCCCGTCCAGGCCGCGTCCGCGTCACCCGCGCCATGACCGGCCCGGAACTCACCATCGAGGCAGTCGCTGCCGCCGCCGTCCCACTCGTCATCGCCAGGCGCCCGACGGAGCGCGACGTAGCGGCAGCCCTGGCGGTGCGGGAGAAGGTCCGGCTGCTGTCCGGCGCTGACAGCTGGCGGACCCACGACTGCCCGTCGATCGGGCTGCGCGCGATGGTCACCTCCGACGGGCCGAACGGGGTCCGCGGTACCACCAAGGACGAGCGCCGCCCCTCGGCGTGCCTGCCGAGCCCCTCCGCGCTCGGCGCCACCTGGGACCGCGACCTCGTCTTCCGGGTGGCCGCCGCGCTCGGAGCTGAGGCCAGGGGCAAGGGCGTCGACGTGCTGCTGGCGCCGACCGTCAACCTCATGCGCACGCCGCTCGGCGGTCGCGGCTTCGAGTTCTTCGCCGAAGATCCGGTGCTGACCGCTGGCCTCGCCGCCGAGTACGTGCGCGGCGTGCAGTCAGCCGGAGTCGCCGCGACCGTCAAGCACTTCGTCGCCAATGACTCAGAGACCGAGCGGTGGACGTACGACGTCCAGCTCAGCGAGAGCGTGCTGCGCGAGCTCTACCTGGTGCCATTCGAGGCCACCGTCCGGGAGGCCGGTGCCTGGCTAGTGATGGCCGCGTACAACAAGGTCAACGGCACGCTCATGACCGAAAACGTCCGGCTACTGCGAGACGTACTAAAGAACGAGTGGGGCTTCGACGGTGTCGTGACCTCCGACTGGCACGCGGCGCGCAGCACGCAGGCGACCGCGCTGGCGACGCTGGACCTGTCGATGCCAGGCCCCGACGGGCCGTGGGGCGACCTGCTCGTGCAGGCCTTCGACGAGGGCCTGGTGACCGAGGACCTGCTGGACGACAAGGTCGCCCGGCTGCTCCGGCTCGCCCGCAGGGTCGGCGCGCTGGCCGAGCCGTCTGCCCGGGTCATGGCCAGCCATGCGGACCCGGTGGCCAACGGCGCGGCCGCGAGCGGCCACGGCGTGATACTCGTCGACGCCGGACTGTTGCGACACGCAGCGGCCGAGTCGTTCGTGCTGCTCCGGAACTCGGGCGGGGCGCTGCCGCTGGATCCCGGCCGCATCGCGAGCGTTGCCATCATCGGACCGAACTCCGTCAACCCGGTCATCCAGGGCGGCGGTAGCGCCGGCGTGTCGCCGATCTCTGTCGCCAGACCGACCCAGTCGCTGCGGGACGCACTGCCGGCGAGCGTCACGGTTACCAGCTCGACGGGGTGCCAGACGTGGCATTCGGTGCCCGAACCGCCGCCGGGCTCGCTGCTCGATCCGCTGACCGGGGTGCCCGGCCTGCACCTCGAGTTCACCGATGCGGACCGCGTCGTCATCGCGGCTGAGCATCGTGACTCGGCGAACCTCGCCTGGTGGGATGGTCTTCCGGACACCATCGGCTGGGGGAAGCCCGGGCGGATAGTCCTGACGGCCACGTTCCGGTCCGAAGAATCCGGCAACCACCTGCTCAGCGTCTCCGGCGTCGGCGGCTTGCGGCTCGACGCGGACGGAGTCACGGTGATCGACGACGTGACGGCCGTTCCGGATGACCCAGTCGAGGCGATGACCCGGCCGGGCGAGCTTCGTGCCGCGCTCTGGCTGGAGGCCGGCGCGCCGACCCGGCTGCGGGTCGAGTTCGCTCCCGCGCCGGACGGGGCCGGCCCGCTCGCCATCCGGCTCGGCATCGTCCCGGCGACCGACGACGACGACCTGCTGGCCGATGCCGAGAAGGCCGCGGCTGCGGCCGACGCCGCGATCGTGGTGGTGGGCTCCGCCGAACTGACCGAGAGCGAGGGCTTCGACCGGCCGACCCTAGCGTTGCCTGGCCGGCAGGACGAGCTGATCGCCAGGGTCGCTGCGGTAAACGACACCACGATCGTCGTGGTCAACTCGGGCATGCCGGTGCTGATGCCGTGGGCCGAGCAGGCCGCCGCCATCGTGTATGCGTGGCTGCCCGGCCAGGAATTCGGCACCGCGCTGGCCGACGTGCTGCTCGGGCGGGCGGAGCCCGGCGGCCGGTTGCCGGTAACGCTGCCGGCCGCGGCGGCTGACAGTCCCGTGCTGCACGCCACGCCCGCGGGGGACGGTGTGCTCGACTACTCCGAAGGCCTGCTGATCGGCTACCGCGGCTACGACGCCGACGGGCGGACGCCGGCCTACCCGTTTGGCTTCGGCCTCGGGTACACGACCTGGGAGTATGAGTCGGTCGACTGCCCGACGTGGCTCAGTGAGGGAGGCGACCTCGAGTTGTCCGTGCGCGTCCGTAACAGCGGCAGCCGACCGGGCAAGGAGGTCGTCCAGGTCTACCTCGCCGAGCCTGGCGATGCGGCGAGCCGGGGGCGGCCGGTCCGCACCCTCGCGGCCTTCGCGGTGATCCGGGCCGCGCCGGGCGAGGCCGCTCAGGCCAGCCTGACCATCGCGGCCAGGTCGTTCGCTCGCTATGACGAGGCGCTGGCCAGCTGGATTACGCCGGGTGGCGAGTTCACCGTGCACGTCGGCCGCTCGTCGCGCGACCTCCGGCTGACGGCGCTGGTGCGCCTCTCCGCCTGATAGCCCTACGCCGGGCCGGAACGAGCGGGCCCCGGTCCGGCCCGGACCATGACCTCGGGCAGCCGGGCGACTGGACGGCGGCGCTTCGGCTGGTGCGGCGGCGGGCGCTCCGGTTGTCCGGGACGACGTCGGTCTGCCAGCCCGCTGCGCCCGGACCGCCTGATAGCTGCTGAGCCCGAGGCCGGCAACGACGGCCGTCCCGCCCGCGACCTGGACCGGACCCAGCGGGTTGCTGAACAGCAGGATCCCGATGGCCCCGCCGACCAGCGGCTCTAGGTTGAGGAACGCGCCCGCCACGGCCGCCGGAACACGGCTCTGCGCGAACGCGAACATCGTCATCGGCAGCACGGTGCCCGCCAGCACCAGTCCTACGGTGGCCGCCATCGCCGCTGGGGTCCCCGCCGCCACCCGCGCTGGTCCGCCCGCGAGCGCCGCCGGAAGCACGGCGACGGCTGCGGCCATGAGCTGCAGCGCTGTGACCGCGACTGGATCCCGGCCGCGCAGCAGCCGCGCCTGCGACACGGTAAATCCGGCCGAAGCGAACTGGGCAACCAGCACCAGGCCGTCCCCGGCGAGGCTCGAGTCAGTGCCCCGGCCGACAGCGATGACGCTCACCCCGGCCAGCGAGACGCCGAACCCGAGCCAGGCGACTGGCCGCGCCACGCCGTGCCCGAGTACGGCGGCCAGCACGGCCACGAGCACAGGGGTTGCCCCGATCAGCAGCGCGGCGTGCGTCACGCTGGTCCGCTCGATGCCGAGGTTCTGCAGCAGCACGGATCCGCCGTAGCCGGCCGCCCCGGTGATGAGGATCGCCGGGCTGGCTGCACCGCGCAGCCTCGACCGGCTCACGACCGTCAGCACCGCGGCAGCGAGGGCAAACCTGGCGAACGCCAGCCATCCTGGCGAGAGCCAGGCCAGCGCGAGCTTGGACAGCGGCACCGTGGTGCCCCACAAAACGCCGGCGGTGATGAGCGCCGGGAAGACGAAACGGCTGCGGTGTGTCATGCCGTCAGTGTCACCGACAGTGTCGGCTAGTTTGGAGTTAGCGAACTTCTACCAACTATTATTTAGTAACATGGCCGTTCAACTTGATGATATTGATATAGCACTGCTGACCGAGCTGCAGGCTGACGCCGACCGAACGAACGTAGAGCTAGCCCGCATGGTCGGCCTGTCCCCCGCCGCGACACTGCACAGGGTCCGGCGCCTCAAAGAAACCGGTGTGATCCGCGTCATCAGCGCCAGCCTCGACCCAGCCGCGGCGGGCTTCCCGCTACAGCTCTACGTCGCGGCCACGCTGGTCCGCCACGACCCGCGGTCCACCCGCGTGTTCGAGGACCAGGTGAGGGCCCTGCCGCAGATCATCGCCGCGGACAACGTCACCGGTGAGATGGATTACATGCTGATCGTGGTCGCCAGGGACGTGACCGAGCTGCAGCGAGTGCTCGCCACGCTCGCCGCGCGGGGCGGCCAGCGGCTGGTGAGCTACCTGCGGCTGGAGGAGATCAAGCCGCCCTCCCGGCTGCCTCTGCTGCCGGTGCCGCCGGCCCAGGCGGAGCCAGGTGCGCGGGCCGCACGGCGCCGCCGCCCCAACTAGCTTTTTACTCCGCGTACGGCCGCAGCTCAAACGTGCCGATCAGGGCCGTCGGGTGCCTGGACGCCACCTCGATAGCCTCATCGAGATCCGTGCACTCCAGCACGCAAAATCCAGCGATCTGCTCCTTGGTCTCGGCAAACGGCCCGTCGCTCACCAGCACCTTGCCGTCGCGCACCCGCAGGGTGGTGGCAGAACTGGTCGGCCGCAGGAAACCGCCGCCGACAAGGACGCCGCGGGCTTGCATCTCGGCGTCCCACGCCTCGACCGCCCGGGTCTCCTCCTCGCTCTCCGGGTCCGCCGGCTCGGCATCCCACCAGTCGACGGCGGACTCATCGACACAGTGGATCATCAGATATCTCACGCTCTACCCCTGTTGTCTGGTCGTGCCGGGTGCCATCACTACCTCGACGCGGCCGCAGCGCCCGGATGGACAGCCGGCCGGCGAAATCAGAAAACCTCTCGACCCGCCCATCAGCCCGACCGTAACGCGGCCCAGTGTCCGGGATGCCCTCATGAGTCGCCGATCGCCAGGACACGGGTGAGCGCCGCGGCCGCGCGTGAGCAGTCAGCCCAGACGGCCGGGTTCACTGATCGGAGAGATGTGCGCGCGCCTCGTTGACCTGCTGCAGGATGCGGTGCGCCTGGCTGGCCTCGGCGATCGCGCGGGCCTCGTCGAGTAGTGCCAGCGCGTCGTCACCGCGTTCCTGAGCTGCGGCGATGTAGGCCAGCCCGACCAGGTTCGCGGCCGCCCCCGGCAAGCGCCCGATCTCGCGGCGCAGCCGCGTCGACTCCTCCAGCCGCTGCCTGGCCAGCTCCAGGCGCCCAGCGCGGTGCGCCGCGATGCCGAGGTGCCGCAGCGCCTCCGACATCGCTGCCTTGTCGTCCGCCTGCGACGCCAGTTTCAGTGACTGCTCAAGAACGGGGACGGCGGTCGCGTCGTCCCGCCGGACGACCTGGTGGAAACAGCCGATCCAGAACAGCGCCTCGGCTTCGCCGCCGATGTCGTCGAGCGCCCGGTACAACTGGGCGGCACGCTCGAATAGCGGCAGCTCGCCAGCATCCGCTTCAGCCGCAGCCGAGTCCTGGTCGCGCTTCAGCAGGAACCGCGTATGCATCAGCCGGCCGCGAGCCACGGCCAGATCGGCTTCTGCCGCGTCGAGCTCCCGGTCAGCCTCAGCCAGCCAGCCAGCGTCACCAGTGAAGACGGCCCGCTCATAGAGCAGCCCGGCCTGCCTTACTCGCGCGTCCATGCCGTCGGCCGCCTCCCTGATCCGGGCCTCATGGTCACTCGGCAGCGGGCGCCGGGCGGGCCGGCAGCGGCCCGGCCTCGGCTCCGGGAGGCCGACCCCCCGGGTCCTCTTGCGGCGCGGGCTCCGCGCCCGGCTGGCCCTCCTCGGCGCCCGGCACCGCGGTAGACCGCCAGATCTCCTGCACGATGACCTGGCCCGCGCCGGCCAGCGGAATGGCCAGCAGCGCGGCGACGAAGCCACCGAAGATTCCGCCGACCCAGCTGCCGATGGACGCACCGACCAGGATCGACACCAGGACGAGCAGCGGGTTGATCCGCACCGTCCGGCTCATGATGAGCGGATTGAGGATGTGGTTCTCGACCTGGGTGTAGATGAGAAAGACGATCAGCGTGACGATTCCCGCAGTCGCCGAGTGAGTGAAAGCGAACAGCACGACCGGGATCCCGGCCAGCGCGCCGCCGATCATGGGCAGGAAGTCGACGAGCGCCACCCACAACGCCCACAGAAAGGGAAACGGCACGCCGAGAATCAGCAGCGCCAGCAAGACGACTCCGCCGGCGATTATCGAGGTAGCGAAGTTGCCGAGCATGAAGCCGGTCACCTCGCGGCTGACCTCCCTGGCGATGGCGCTGTACCGGCGGGCCCTGGCGGGCGCCATGAGACGGAGCAGGCCAACCCGCAGCTTCGGACCCTCCAGCAGCATGAGGACCACCAGCACGAACACGGTCAGCAGCGAGAAGAGCACCGACACCGCACCCTTGCCCAGGCTGAGCGCCGGCCGCGCCAGGTCGCGCCCGTACCCCGCCAGCTTCGGCGCGTTCTGCTCCACCCAGGCCTGCAGGTGATAGCGCATCACGAGCTGGCCTAGCTTGCCCTCGCCATGCTGGGTCCGCCGCACGTACGCAGGGAGATCGGCGGCCAGGTGAGTCATGCCGTTGATCAGCGGGTAGCCGAACGCCGTCGCCAGCCCGCCGAACGCGGCGACCGCGATGAACGTAACGAGCGCCACCGCGAGCCCGCGGCGGCGCAGCACCCGCTGCAGCGCGAGCGCGAGCGGGTTCAGCAGCAGCGTGATGAAGCCCGCTACCACGAGCAGGAGGAGCACGCCGCGCAGCCGGTCGATCAGCTGGGCGGCGAGGTAGACAACCACGACGACACCGACGGTGGTCAGGATCGCCCGCAGCGGGATCCTTCTGGCCTCGGCCGCCTGCCACAACCTGGCCCGCCGCGTCGTGACGGGTGGACCTGCTTCGCTCACCGGGCCAGCATGCCAAAGAGCAGGTATGCGGCGCTGGACTAGGCCGACTTCGGGTCGGATTCAGGGCAGGAACGAAGCTGCTCCGCTCGGTGCACGGCGCGGCTGGTCCGAGTTCCGAGTCCATTGCGGCGATCAGGCCAAGCTGGGTGGTTCGCCCTATACGATCGTGCGATCTCGCACGCGCGCGCCCAGGCAGCGCGAGCTGCTAAACACCCGGGACCGACCTGAGGAAACCGCCGGTGACGATGCTCAACCCGCGCGCCGTTTGGGCAGTGTCTGCGCTGGCTATCGTCGCGGCGGGCAGCACGGCATGCGCAAGCTTCAGCGCGTATACATCCAGCCCGGCCAGCGGCGGCGGGGCCCTACAGCTCACCACCTCCTGCCAGCTGGGGTACATCAGCTTCAACCGCGATGGGCACAGCACGTTCACGTCAGGCGAGCCCGCCGAAGCGAACTTCTACCTGGTCACGTTCACCAATAAGGACCCCAGCCGGACGGTCCAGGTCAACGACGTAGGCATCGCGTTCTACGACGCTTCCGGCGCGAAGACCGGATCAGACACGCCGTCGTTCCGCACCATATCCATCGCACCCCGCCATGCCGTACCGGTCCTCTTCTACGGCCCGGCCAGCGGCTTCAGCATGATCGGTAAGCCCGCCCCCGGAAGCTGGGTGCCCGACAGCCATATGCCGTCCGACGCTACCCGTTGCCAGGTCTACACCTGGACGGTCGGCTCAACCTCCTGAACGGGGCTGGGGCTCCTCGGGACGGCGGACTCAGTCAGCCGACTGGGGGCGGGGACCCCTGGGCGGTCGCGACGAGTTTCGGATCCCACTCGCACACCGCGCAAGCGGTGCTGAACGCCGACCGGGCGAATTCCAGCCCGGCTGCGTGCGGGTCCGGACTGGCGATGACGTCATCCCAGTCCAGGACGAACTCGCCGAGGCCGGCCTCCCAGCGTGCCGTCGAAGGCGTCAGCGTCGCGTTGCTGAAGGAGGGCGGCGCCGGATAGGCATAGGCGTAGAAGGCTGCCGACGGGTACCGCGGATCGCCCGGCCACCAGCCGACGGCGACCTCCTCCGCGGTCATCGCGTTGCGCATGATGAAGTCTTGCGATGGCGGCTCGGCGGGCTGCCCGGAGAACATGTTCACCGCGAGGTCGAATGACCCCCACCAGGCATTCACGGGCGTCGACCGGCCGCGGAACGGCGCGCGGAACTCGGCCAGCACCATCGCGGCCCGGCCGGCCGCCTGGAAGTACGCCGTCACCTGATCAGGGTCGTAACGCGCGTGCTCGGTGTCGGCGTCGAGCGGCGCCTGCCAGCCGACTTCCTGCGGCGTCGGATCGATCGTCACCGGACCGGCCAGCCTGCGCATCGCCGCCAGCACGTCGCGCGTGACGTCGCCAACTGGCCGGTCGGGCGTCAGCGGGATCAGCTCGGCCTGCCCGCTGCTGTGCTCGATCGCCACATGGTGCGACCGCAGGTCGAGCACCGCGACGAGCCAGCCCGACCCATCGGGTGCCGGCAGCGGCGCGGTCTCCCACCCCCGGGCGGTCAGTCGCAGCGCAGCATGCTGCAACTGCGGCTCGGGCGGTGCCAGCGCAACCGCGAGCTTCCCGAGGACCTGAGTGTGCGCGTGCACGGTGTCACACGTGGCGCTCCACTCCGCGTACGAGACCGAAGGCCAGCCAGAACGCACCATGAGTGAACGCTATGCCGCGGCCGGACCACGACTGGCGGCGACCCTGGGCGGTGTGCCTGCGGCTAGCTCCGGGGGCGGTGCGCGGCCCAGGACCTTGACATGTGACCAATTGGTCACGTATTTTTGCCGGGTGGACGAGGTATTCCGGGCGCTAGCGGATCCGACCCGGCGTGACCTGCTCGACGAACTGTTCCGGGCGGACGGCCAGACCCTGACCGGGCTGGAGGAGCAGTTCCCCATGACGCGGTTCGGCGTGATGAAGCACCTGAAAGTGCTGGAGCAGGCGGGCCTCGTCGTGACGCGGAAGCGTGGCCGTCACAAGCTGCATTTCCTCAACCCCGTGCCGATCCGCCTCATTCACGACCGCTGGGTCAGCAAGTACGCAGAGCCCTGGGCCGCCGCGCTCAGCGAGATCAAGCAGGAACTGGAGAAGCCGATGGAGAAGATCTTCGAGATCTATATCCGGACCACCCCAGAGCGACTCTGGGAGGCCATCACCGATCCGGATATCCGCCGTAAGTACAACTTCGGCGCCAGCGTGACGTCGGACTGGCGACCGGGCTCGCGGCTCGAGATGGGCCATCCAGCCGCGCCGGGGCTGCTCGGCGACGGCGAGATCCTCGAGGCCGACCCGCCCCGCAGGCTGGTCCACACGATGACCGCGCTGTGGAGCGACGAGGTCAGAAATGCAGGCGCCAGCCGAGTGACGTGGGAGATCGAGCAGGTCGAGGACTCCTGCCGGCTCGTGCTGACCCACGACGAACTCCCCGAGACCGCGAGCTCGGAGATCTACGGCGGCTGGCCGATGATTCTGTCTGGCCTCAAGACCTGGCTGGAGACCGGCGAGGAGCTCACCACGCCGGGCTCGCTCATGTACCGGCAATCCTGACCGATGACGGAGGCAGCGATGACAGACACCTCTAGCACCACGCGCGCCACCCGCGTGCGGACCATCGGCGTTCCGGTCCGTGACCAGGACCGGGCGCTGACCTTCTACACCAGCGTCCTCGGGTTCGACCCGAGCCTCGACGTCCCGCTGGGCGGAGGCGGTCGCTGGATCGAGGTGGCGCCGCCAGGCGGCGGTACCACCATCGCGCTTATTCTGGCCAAGCCCGGCGCACCTGCCGGGGTGGAGACCGGTATCCGGCTGTGCGCCACCTACGCCGACGCGTTCCGCCGCCATCTCCTTGACCGCGGTGCTAGCGCCGATGAGGTACTGCGCTGGCCGGGCGTGCCGCCCATGTTCGCGTTCCGCGACCAGGACGGCAACGGGCTGGAGATCGTCCAGGAGTCCTGAGCAGGTCCGATCACGCACAAGGGAGTTGTCATGGCAACGGTAGTTGCTGACATGTCGGTGTCGCTCGACGGCTTCGTCGCCGACTCCGCTGACCGGGCGGACAAGGTCTTCACCTGGTATGGCAAGCCGCAGCCGCAACAGGCGCCGCGCGAGCCGACGGGCGAGGCGGATGCTATGGGTCTAGGAGTGATCGTGTACGGCCGGCGCACTTTTGAGGTGGCGCACGGCTGGGATGGCCGTCACCCGACGGGTGCGCCGGTCGTGGTCGTGACCCATAGCGTCCCGGCGGGCTGGCCGCGCCAGAACTCGACCGTCTCGTTCGACACCGCCGGCATTGAGAGCGCGATGGCGACGGCCGAACGGATCGCCGGAGACAAGGTGATCGCGCTCGGCAGCCCGAGCATCATTCAGCAGTGCCTCGCGCTGCGCATGGTGGACCGGCTCCAGGTCAAGGTCGTGCCGGTCCTGCTCGGTGACGGGATCCGGATGTTCGGCACGCTCGGCACCGACCCAGTCGAGTTGGAGGATCCGGAGGTTACGGAGGGAAACGGCGTGACGCACCTCTACTACAACGTCGCGAGACGCGCCTCGTAGCGCCCGGAGACGGCTCCGCTTGGCATATCGCGCGCTTGCTTGATATAGTTTGCATCAAGACAGCGCCTAGGAGGGGCCATGATCGACAGCAAGACCGTCGTGCAGGAAGTTCAGAAGGAGCTGCTCGCCGTTCTACAGCGGGGGCAAGAGCAGGTTCGCAAGGGACAGGACCGGGTGCGCAAGAGCCAGGAGCAGGCGCGCAAGAGCCGGGACGCCGTGATCGGCGTCGTCCGGGCCGGCAGTGAGCTCGCGAAGTCGGTGCGGCCAAGCGGTCCGGCGCTACCGACCGTGCACATCCCGAGCCCGGCCGCGATGCGGGCGCAAGCTCAGGAGCTCGCCGGGCAGGCCATCAATGCGCAGCGCGGACTGGCCACCAAGGCTGCACATGCCGCCAGCCCGTATGCCGAGCGTGTCCTGACCGCCCAGCGAGAGCTCGCCGACAAGGCCCGGCACGCAGCCAGCCCATATGCCGAGCACGTTGCCGCCGCGCAGCGCAGCGTCGCGGGGCGGGTCACTGAGGTGGCCAAGGTTGCCACTCCGCTTGTCGCCGAGGGCAGGACGATGCTGAGCCAGCTTGTCAGCGCCGCCCTGCAGGCCGGCCACCCGGCCGCTGGTGCGGCGGCGGAGACGGCTCGCGAGGCCGCGGCAGCGTCGACTGCCACTGCTCCGACCGAGGCTGACGGGGTCGGCCAGCCGGCTGCGCCGAAGGCCAAGACCGCGGCCAAGGCCAGGGCGAGCAAGGTCGGCACGACGACGGCCAGCACCGCGAAGACCAGCACCGCGAAGACCAGCACCGCGAAGACCAGGACTGGGAAGGCCACCACGCGGGCGACAGCGGACCGCAAGCCGCGCAGCACCCCGAAGAAGTAACGGCACAACCGCACCGATGCCGGGGCGGGCACCCTCAGGGCGTCCGCTCCGGTATGGCTGCCAGCAACCATGGGGGCATCGTGAACGAGCCGTGGGACTCCCAGATGCAGGCGCTCGGCGCCTTCATCCGCAGCAAGCGCAAGCTCGCGAACATGTCCTTGCGCCAGCTCGCGGATCGGACCAAACTGTCCAACCCGTATCTCAGTCAGATCGAGCGTGGCCTGCACCAGCCGTCGGTCCGGGTGATCCGGCTCATCTCCGATGCGCTCAACGTGTCCACCGAGACGCTGCTGGCGCAAGCCGGGGTGCTGCACCGGGACTCGTCCGGCCGCGCCGACCCGGATCCGGCGCCGCCTGATATCGAGGCGGCCATCCGGTCCGAGCGCCGGCTGACGGACGAGCAGAAGAGCGCACTGATCGCCGTCGTCAGGAGCATGCTGCCGACCGAGTAGTTGCGATCTGTCGCACTTGTCCGGTGCGCGAACTTCGGGGAAGCAGCGCCAACCGGTCGACGAGGCCATTACGATACGGCAACGTGGCCAATCTCAATGAGCCAGCGGGGCCGCAGCCTGGCGATCCGCTGCCGCGGCGGGGCGATCCGCTGCCGCGGCGGGGCGAGCCGCTGTCGCAAGCGGGCCTGCCACTGCGCCGTCCGGTCACCGACGCCGCTCAGCTAGACCAGCTGCCGCAGCACGGTGAGCCGGGAAC
>JBAUAR010000557.1:0-16624 GCA_049675875.1 Streptosporangiaceae bacterium | reverse complement strand
GCGCTGACTCGGCGGCAGCTCCGCGGCCCAGTCCGGACGGTCACCCCGTCGGCCTCGTTCCCGCAAGAATGTTGGTCTCTGCACGTCAGCCCGCCATTTAGTAAGGCCAGCCTTATGAGATTAGGCTTAGCATCATGCCAGGTCCGGACGTGGGCGACGTCGCCTCCGCGCTGCGGGACAGCATCGGGCTGCTGCGCCGACGGCTCCGGCAGGTAAGGGCGGAGCGCGGCGGCGGCGGCCTGACACTGCCCGAGAGCGCCGCCCTGGTGCGACTGGATCGGGGCGGCCCGACGACACCCAGCGCTCTCGCCCGACTGGAGCAGATCAGCCCGCAGTCCGTAGGCGCGACGCTGGCCGCACTCGAAGCGCGCCGGCTGGTCGAGCGGCGGCCCGATCCGCAGGACGGCAGGCGGGCGGTCATCTCCGTGACCGAGGCGGGCCGGCAGGTACTGCGGGACCGCCGCAATGCGCACACCGAGCTGCTGGCGCGGGCATTGACGGACGGATTCACGCGCACGGAGCTTGACCTGCTGGCCGCGGCTGCGCCGCTGCTCGAGCGGCTGGCTGAGCGGCTGTGATCGGGGCGAGCCGGGGGCGCGACCCATCCAGGCCGGCCAGCGGCGACCGGAGGGTAACGGGGTGACCGGCGGCGGGGTGACCGGCGGCGGGGTGACCGGCGGCCCGGCGCGGACGAATGACCGGTACCGGTGGATCGCCCTGTCGAACACGACCGCGGGCGTCTTCATGTCGGCGCTCGACGCGTCGATCGTCATCATCGCGCTGCCGGCCATCTTCCGCGGCATCCACCTGGACCCGCTGCTGCCGGGGAACATCTTCTACCTGCTGTGGATGATCATGGGGTACCGGCTGGTGCAGGCGGTGCTGGTGGTTACCCTCGGTCGTCTCGGCGACATATACGGCCGGGTAAGGATCTATAACGCCGGCTTTGCCGTCTTCACCGCCGCTTCGATCCTGCTGTCGTTCGACCCGTTCGTGGCCCGCGCCGCGGCGCTCTGGCTGATCGGGTGGCGGGTGCTCCAGGCCTTCGGCGGCTCCATGCTGACCGCCAACTCGGCAGCCATCCTCACCGACGCGTTCCCCGCCGACCGGCGCGGCTTCGCTCTCGGCATCAACCAGGTCGCGGCGATCGCGGGTCAGTTCATCGGCCTGGTCGCGGGCGGCGTCCTCGCCACCCTGGACTGGCGCGCGGTGTTCTGGGTCAACGTGCCCGTCGGCGTCTACGGCACGGTGTGGGCCTACCGCAAGCTCCGGGAGACCGGCGAGCGGCACCCTGCCCGGATCGACTGGTGGGGCAACCTCACGTTCGCCGCCGGGCTGGGCGCCGTCCTGGTCGCCCTGACCGAAGGAATCCAGCCGTACGGACACGACACGATGGGCTGGGCGAACCCCGCGGTCTACGGACTGCTGATCGCCGGCGTCCTGCTACTGGCGGCTTTTGCGGTAACCGAGTCCCGGGTGGCCGACCCGATGTTCCAGCTGAGCCTCTTCCGTATCCGGGCATTCACCGCAGGCAACGTGGCCGGCCTGACAGTCGCCATTGCCCGCGGCGGGCTGCAGTTCATGCTGATCATCTGGCTGCAGGGCATCTGGCTGCCGCTGCACGGCTACACCTATGCCGACACGCCGTTGTGGGCGGGCATCTTCCTGCTGCCGCTCACCGCTGGCCTCCTTGTCGCCGGTCCGGTGTCAGGAGCGCTATCCGACAGGTTCGGCGCCCGTGGCTTTGCTACCGCCGGAATGGTCGTTTTCGGCGCCAGTTTCGTTGGCCTGCTGCTGCTGCCCGTCGACTTCTCGTACTGGGCGTTCGCGTTGCTCTCCCTCACGAACGGCATCGGCGGCGGCATGTTCGCGGCACCAAACTCGGCCTCCATCATGAGCAGCGTTCCGGCCAGGTACCGGGGCGTGGCGTCCGGGATGCGATCGACGTACCAGAACTCCGGCACCGCGCTGTCGATCGGGGTGTTCTTCTCCCTCATGATCGCGGGGCTGGCAGGGACGCTGCCGCAGGCGCTGACCCGCGGCCTGACCCGGCACGGCGTGCCAGCCGGGGTCGCGCACCATATCGCTAGCCTGCCGCCGGTCGCATCCCTGTTCGCCGCGGTGCTCGGGGTCAACCCGGTGCAGCACCTGCTGTCGGCCAACGGTGTGCTGGCCTCCCTGCCGGCGCCGGGCCGACGCGTACTCACCGGCCGGCTGTTCTTCCCGCAGCTCATCTCCGAGCCGTTCCATCACGGGCTCATCGTGGTGTTCTCGGTCGCGACCGGCCTCGCCGCGATCGCGGCGGTCGCGTCGCTGCTGCGCGGTGGCCGCTATGTCCACCTCGAAGCGGGCCACGGCCAGCAAGACGAGTCGAGCAGCCAGATCCCGTGACTGGTTGCGGCCGCCCGGTGCTCAGTCCGGCAGCATGGCCAGCTGGATCCGCCGCAGCCGGGCCGGGTCTGCTATCACCTCAATCGCGGTGATCTTCTTCACGTTACTGACGGTGAACGACAGCACGAGCTCAAGCCGCCCGGCTGGGGCATAGACGATCCCAACGTTCCCATCCAGGAGCGCAAGCTGCGAATGCTCGGCCCGAACGGACGAGGCGACGGCGCCCCGGGCGACCTTCTCCAGGCCCTGGAGCACCAGGGGCCTGCCCGAGGGAGCGATGAAGCCGTCGCCTGTCAGCGTCACGTCAGCATCCAGCAGCGCGACAAGAGCCGAGAAGTCTCCGTCGCGGGTCGCGGCCAGGAACGCGGACGCGACCTCGCGCTGCCGGGCCAGGTCGGCGACTCGATCGGCGCTGGGCACGGCATGTATCCGGCGCCTAGCACGGCTCGCAAGCTGCCGCGTTGCCTCCGTCGAACGCCCGAGTATGCTCGCCACCTCAACGAACGGGATGGCGAACAGGTCGTGCAGCACGAACGCCAGCCGTTCGGCCGGCGTGAGTGTGTCCAGCACAACGAGCAACGCCACGCCGACCGAGTCAGCTAGCACCGCCTCGTCCTCGGGATCACCCGCGGTGCTGGTCGAGCCGACGGCGCCTGGCTCAGCGGCCGCGGTCTCGGCCGCAGCCGACCACGAGTCGCCGACCAGCGTCTCCCGGCGGCGCGATCTCAGCATGTTGAGCGAAACCCGCGCGACCACGGTCGTCAGCCAGGCGCCGAGGTTCTCGACCTCGCTGGCGTCGGTGCCGGTCAGCCGCAGCCAGGTGTCCTGAACCGCGTCATCGGCGTCGGGCACCGACCCCAGTAGCCGGTAGGCCACCGCGCGCAGGTGACCGCGATGCTCCTCAAATGCGGCCGCGAGCCACTCGTTGCTGGCCATCTATCCCGCTCCCTCGGTGCTCGACGTCACCACCCTGACACCCGGCAGCGCGCTGTTGTGACTGGCCAGCTCGCGCCGGGCTAGCAGCCGCCAGGTGGCCCGGGACTTCCGGCGCCCGGTGACGGGCCGTCCACCAGCCCTCCGGCGGTCGTGCGGGTCACCCCGCCCAGGTGGACCACGTACCACTGGCCGCGCCAGGAGATGAGCGAGGCGATGCCGATCGAGCGGAGCTCCCCGTTGATCCGGTAGACCAGTCGCGACCCCGGTACGTGCCAGTAACCGACCTTGTTGTAGCAGGCACCGGGCACGATCCACGATGCGTACTGCGACGGCACGATGACCTGGACGAGCTGCGCGGCGCTGGCGGTCGCGCCCGGTAGTCATGCGCCGCCTGAATGTCCAGGACGTACTCGCCGACAAGCCTGTCCTGCCAGTCCGCTGCCGGGTCGGATATGGCCTTGACCTGCTGACAGGCGGAGAGCGGAAAGAACGACGGCAGCGCGGTCGTCGTATTCCCGGTGACGATCGCGGTCCACAGGTCGGTCATCTCGGCGGCGAAAACGGGGGTGTTCGCGCTCGGCGAGGCCGTCGTCTGGGGCAGGCCCGCGGCTGGCGGCGGGATAGCTGTCACGCTCGGTGACGGGCTCGGCGCCGGGCTCGGGCTCGGGCTCGGGCTCGGGCTTGGCGTCGGCGCGGCCGCGGCTGACGCAGTTGCGGCGTGGCCGGGGGAGCCGCCGTCCGGCCGCGGGCTGGAGCAACCCACCAATACTGCGGCGACCGCCGCCCCCGACACGACCGCGCTGGCCGGTCCCCGACGTGCCGGTAGCGCGCGAAGTGACGGCCTGTTCCCGAGCACGCACCGAGAGTAAGTCGTTGCTGAGGTGACGCCGAACTCGGGTCGTTCCGGTGTCGGTAGTCCGGTCTACCGTGATGTAACAAGGCTGGCCGGGACACGAGAAAGGGCAACGATGACCACGCTGGAGAGCAGGCCGAACACCGCGCTGCTTGTCGTCGACGTGCAGAACGGCGTCGTCGCGGGGGCGCACGAGCGGGACGCCGTCGTTTCCAACATCGGCAGCCTTGTTGAGCGCGCCAGGCGCGAACGGGTCTCCGTTGTGTGGGTCCAGCACTCGGACGAGCAGCTCGCAAAGGGGAGCGACGACTGGCAAATCGTCCCGGAGCTGGCTCCCGGCGACGCCGAGCCGCTCGTCGAGAAGAACTATGGCGACTCCTTCGAGGACACCGCGCTCGAGAGCGTGCTGTCTGGCCTCGGCATCGGGAGACTTGTTGTCGTGGGTGCGCAGACGGATGCGTGCATCCGGTCGACCCTGCACGGCGCACTCGTCCGGGGGTACGACACCACCCTGGTCAGCGACGCGCATACCACGGACGACTCGACCGAGTGGGGCGCTCCGCCGCCAGACCAGGTCATCGCTCACACCAACCTGTACTGGAAGTATCAGACGGCACCCGGCCGGACGGCGGGGACGGTGACCACCACGGATGTCGACTTCAGCCTGACGTCCTGACGGGGACGAAGAATGCGCCACGCTGAGGATGGTGACAGTGACAGCCGACCTGCTGTCGAGGGCGCGGGCCGGGGACGGCGACGCGTTTAAGGACCTGACAGAGCCGCACCGCCGAGAGTTGCGGGTGCACTGCTACCGGATGCTCGGATCTTTCCAGGACGCCGAGGACGCCCTCCAGGAGACGCTGCTGGCCGCCTGGCAAGGCTTGGCGGGGTTTGAAGGCCGCGCCTCGCTGCGCACCTGGCTCTACCGCATCGCCACCAACCGGTGCCTCAACGTGCGCCGTTCGGCCAGCCGACGGCCCGCCAGGGAATGGAACATCGCCCAGGTTGAACTGCCCGAGGCGACCCGGCTCGGCGAGATCGTCTGGCTCGAGCCGTATCCTGACGCACTTCTTGAGGATGCGATCGAGGTGTCGCCCGGCCCGGAGGCACGATACGACCAGACCGAGTCCATCTCGCTGGCCTTCGTGACCGCCCTTCAGGTTCTGCCGCCTCGTCAGCTCGCCGTGCTTGTCTTGCGGGACGTACTCGGATTCCGCGCTGGCGAGGTCGCCGCGATGCTCGACTCCACTGTCGAGTCGGTCAACAGCGCCCTCAAGCGCGCCCGCGCCAGCCTGCATCGCCGACGCTCCCCCGCCGCTGACGACGAGCCACCTCCCGCCGTCGACTCACTCTCCGAGCAGGCCATCGTGGCGAGGTTCGTCAGCGCGTACGAGGCGGCCGATCTCGACGCGCTGGTGGCCCTGCTGACCGACGACGCCTTCATCTCGATGCCGCCGATGCCCTATGAATATGAGGGCCGAGACGCCGTGGGCTGCTTCTGCGGCCGTCTGTTCAGCGCGGGCCGGAGGTTCGATCTCGTGCCGACGCGAGCCAACGGCCAGCCGGCGTTCGGCGCGTACCTGCGCGCCCCTACCGGTATCCGTCGTGGAACTGGTCTCATCGTCCTCACCCTGACTGGCGAGCGGATCTGTGCCATGACCCGCTTCGACGGCAGCGTGCTCCCACGGTTCGGGCTCCCGCTGTCGCTCCCCGGCCGATAGCCAGCTGCCGAGCGAGGCGCCCCGCTCAACCAGGGTCCGGCCCGGCGCTCGGCGCCGCGCGGCGAAGGGCGCAATTGTCACAGCCATCCTGATAGAAAGTCGTGGTTGTGACAGCTGCGCCCTTGGCGCGCGGCGCCGGGCTCGCTGAGCGCGCGAGCTGTGCCTGAGATCGTCGCGTGCGCGCCTTGAGGCTCGCACCGGTCAGATCAGCGGCGCCGGCTCGAGTGGGATCGGCGGCGGCTGCGGTTCCCCGAACGCCGCCTCGGCCGCTGACATGGCGCCGTAGTCGGTCGCAAGGTTGGCGTAGATCGAGTAGACCAGCGTGATGAAGATGCCCAGCTTGAGCCACAGCGTGGGCGTGAAGAAGAACAGGCAGCAGATCAGCGGGAAGTTGATGAGCCAGTAGACCGCACCCCACATGTGGACCTTGTACTGGGTGTGCGGGTTGGTGGACAGGTCTTTGACGAGCAGGTTCATCCAGCCGTGCCGGATGTGCACCGCCGTGTGCGCAGCGTGCAGCCGGGCGACGTCGATGCGTAGTTGGCGGACCTCTGCGATCAGGGACTCGGTCTCAGTCATAACGCCAGTATCAGCGCGCTCACGCCGATGAGCACGACATGCGGCGAAAGCATCCCACGAGGGCAGTACCGCTACTCGGGCTGCCTGGGCGGGCTCGACTCCCCTTGCCTGAACCTGTCCGTTGCGGCCCCCCCGATCTGCTCGCGCTCGTCGGGATCTCGCCGCCTCAGCGTGCGGCGCTGGGTGTCGAGGAAGGCCTGTTCGGCGGGGTTGGCGGTGAGAGCGCGGGCGGTAGCGTAAGCGGCGGCGGCTTCGGCATCGCGGCCGAGGCGGCGTAGCAGGTCGGCGAGTGCAGCGTGGAACAGGTAATAGCTGTCTAGGCCCGAGGAACGCAATTCGTCCACGGCGGCTAGGCCGACTTGCGGGCCGTGGACTTCGGCGAGCGCCACGGCGCGGTTGAGCGCGACGACCGGGGTCGGCGTGAGTGCGTAGAGCTGGCCATAAAGCGTGAGGATGGCGTTCCAGTCGGTGCTGTCGATGCTGGGAGCGACGGAGTGGACTGCGTTGATAGCGGCCTGGATCTGGTACGGGCCGGGCCGGCCGCGCTGGACGCACGCGCGCGTGATGGCTTGTCCTTCGGCGGTCAGGTCCCGGTTCCAGAGCTGCCGGTCTTGATCGGCCAGGCGGATCAGTGACCCGTCGGCGGTGACCCGGGCGGTGCTGCGGGCGTGCAGCAGCAAGAGCAGCGCCAGCAATCCTTGCGCCTCCGGCTCGTCGGGCATCAGCCCGGCGAGCACGCGAGCGAGCCGAATTCCTTCGGCGCACAGATCGAGCCGCAGCAGCGAGCCGGCGGTCGCCGCGTAGCCTTCGTTGAA
Organism: Streptosporangiaceae bacterium; assembly: GCA_049675875.1. Taxonomy (GTDB): domain Bacteria; phylum Actinomycetota; class Actinomycetes; order Streptosporangiales; family Streptosporangiaceae; genus JAJYUU01. Next base: position 9,329 of record JBAUAR010000557.1, on the reverse strand, counting down.
GATCAGGTAGACGACGGTGAGGACGGCCGTGAGGCGGTCGGGAAGTTCGGCTTCGGCGGGCACGCGATAGGGGATGCGGGTGTTCCTGATCTTGCGCTTGGCCCGGACGATCCGCTGGGCCATGGTTGCGTCGGGTACGAGGAACGCCCGGGCGATCTCCGGTGTCTGCAGCCCGCCGAGCAGCCGCAGGGTCAGCGCGACCTGGGCGGGCTGGTTCAGCGCCGGATGACAGCAAGTGAAGATCAGGCGCAGCCGGTCGTCGGGCACGGTCTCCTCCTGTGGAGGACTGTCGTCCGCCGCGTCGGCGCCGTACAGGTGATGTGCTTGTGCGTGCCGCTCGTCGCGCACCGACTCGCGGCGCAGCCGGTCGATGGCCCGGTTGCGGGCGGTCGTGACGATCCAGGCACCGGGATTGGGCGGCAGGCCGTCTGACGGCCACCTGGCAGCCGCCACGGTGAACGCGTCCTGGACAGCTTCCTCGGCGGCGTCGATATCGCCGAGAAAGCGGATCAGGGTGGCAACGCAGCGGCCGTACTCGCGGCGGAAGACAGCCTCGATAGTCACTCCACGAGGCTATGTCCGCTGCGCGGATACGGTCACTGCGCGTCGGAAGCCTCATCGAGTATCGCGTCGTCGAGGTCCCCATCGAACATCGGGCGGACCTCGATGGGGAGCTGTTCCGCGGCCGTGGCGAGCTTGGCCCACTCCAGGGCCTCGTCAAGGTCGGCGGCGTTGATGATCCAGAACCCGGCGAGGTGTTCCTTGGTCTCGGTGAACGGCCCGTCGGTAATCAGCGTGCCGCCACCCGACCGGCGCACCACGGTCGCCGACTCTGGCCCGCCTTGCAGGCCGCCCTTGAATACGAACGCGCCGGCGTCCGTCATCCTGTCGCCCAGCGCGTTAACGCCGGCCCACACCTGGCGCGTCCGCTCCGCGGGAATGGGACTGGCATAGTCGCGGTAGAGCGCGAGCAGGTACTGCGTCATGACGATCACTCCTGTTGGTCGTCCGGGCCGGTCTTAGGCCAGGTCAGAAGGTGGGCGGAACAACGGGCCTGTACTGCTCCAGCGCCTGCAACGCTAGCCGGACGGCGGTGTCGAGCTGGGGGTCGCGGCCCAGGATCCAGTCGTGCGGCGCGATGGGCACCTCGACGTCCGGATCCACGCCGTGGTTCTCCACCGACCAGCCGACGTCGGCAAACCACAAGGCTGACGTTGGCTGGGTCACCAAGGTCCCGTCGACCAGCTCGTTGAAGTAGCAGCCGATCACTCCGCCCCAGGTACGGGTGCCGACGACGGTGGCAATGCCGTACGACTTCAGCGCCTGGACCACGATGTCGCCGCCGGACATCGCGTACTCGTCCGTGATCGCTACGATCGGCCCGCGCGGTGCCTCGAACGGGTAGCTCGACGGGTCCTGGTCGTACCGGGACTCGTACCAGCCGATGATGCGCCGGGCGAGCTTCTCGACCACGAGCTGCGACGTGCCGCCGCCTTGTGCATCTCGCAAATCCACGATCAGCCCGTCGCGCGGGAACTCGGTGTACATATCCCGGTGGAACTCCGCCCAGCCCGCCGCCATCACGTCCGGAAGCTTCAGGTAGCCGAGCCGCCCGCCAGAGGCTTCGCGGACCGCCGCCCGCTGCTGGGCGACCAGATCGTAATAGCGGGTCGCGTGCTCACTCGCCAGCGGAACCACAACAGCCCGTCGGTCCGTTCCGTCGCGCCGGAGAGTGAGCTCGACCGGCCTGTCGGCCTTACCCACGAGCAGCGCGTTGGGGCCGAGGTCCGGCTCTACCGGCCGCCCGTCCACCGCCATGATGAGATCGCCTCGCGCAGCGGCGACGCCCGGGGCGGCTAGCGGGGACCGCGCGTCGATCACCGACGACTCGCCCGGCAGGATCCGCGCGATTCGCCAGGTGCCGTCCTCGGTGCGCTCGACGTCGGCGCCAAGCAGGCCCTGAGCCATCGCCGGGTCACCGCCCGCGGCCGGGGGCAGTACCCCGGTGTGTGACGTTCCCGTCTCGCCTTGCAACTCCCGCAGCACATCGTGCAGGTCATCCGCGCAGCCGATGCGCTCGAGCAGCGGCCGGTAGCGGTCGCCCATCGCGGTCCAGTCCACGCCGCCCATGTCGGCACGCCAGAAGTTGTCTCGCATCAGCCGCCATGTCTCGTGGTACATCTGCCGCCACTCGGCCGACGGTTCGACGGTCACCCGGATCCGATCCAGATCGACGCTGACAGCCTCGCCGTCGGGATCGCCGGTCGGCGTGATCTCCAGTGACCCTCCCGCCTGGTACGCGAGCCGGGCACCGTCGGCACTGACCGTGTAGTCGTCTAGGCCCTCGGCCTCGACCAAGCGCTTACGCTGAGCCAGGTCATAGCGGATTAGCCGGGTTTTCGGGTGCTCCTCGGCCGCGCCGATCAGGGCCTCACTTAGCTCCCCAGTGCGCGGCAGGTCCAGCCAGACGACGCCGCCTCGGACCGCGCGAAGCTTGACGTAGTGCCCGGCCCGCACGGGGAACGGCACGATCCGCTCAGACAGCCCCGAGACGTCCAGACCGACCGTCTGCGGCTCCGTTTCCGTGCTCTCGGCCGCGGAGACCTTCCCGGGACCTTCCGATTCTGCCGGGCCGCCGGTCAGTTCCGGAGCGAACGGCGACGGCGTCGTGGCGAGCAGCGTCACAAGATAGGGCCGGACGCCGGGCAGGAATCCGAGATCCAGAGTGTGCGGGTCGTAGACCGGATCGAAGGCGCGGTTCGACAGGAACGTCAGGTACTTGCCGTCCAGGGTGAACGCCGGGGAGGTGTCGTTGAACCGGCGCGGGGTCACGTCGGTGACGGTGCGGTCGGCCAGCCGAGCCAGCCTTATCTGCGAGGCACCGCTTGGCTCGGGCCGCCACGGCTGCGACCAGGCCAGCAGCGAGGAGTCGGGCGAGAATGCCAGGCCCCGCACCTCCTCGTTGGTGCTGCGCGCGACCTCGGTGATGGCCGGCTCGCCAGCCAGGGCCACCGTCAGCAGCCGACCGTCGGCGCATGCCACCGCTGCCAGGCGGCCGTCGGGCGCCACTACCAGTTCGAGGATCAGGCCGAACTCGCCGTGGCCGATCCGCCGCGCCGCCGAGCCAGCACCGGTGATCACGTCCAGACCGTCTTCGCCGCCGTTGTCGGAGGCGCAGGCAACCGCATCCCTGCCAGGGATGATCACGGGGAGCCGGGCGCGCACACCGGGCTGGGCGAGCAGTGCCCGGGCTGCCTCGTGCCGTCCTGGCAGCAAGTGCACGGTGCCGCGGACCTCAGCGACGACGACCTGGCCGGCGGAATCCAGCGCGAACGAACCAAGCTGCGACTTCGCCGATACCGAGTAGGGAGCCCGCCCGGAGCGGTCTCCGGTGAGCCGTATGTCCAGCGGCACCGGCTCGGCGTCGAGCGACTCCAGCAGCCAGATCTCCCCGGCGCGCTGGTAGACCACGCGCTGGCCGTCGGTCGTCGCCTGGCGAGCGTAGTACTCGCTGAGGTCGGTGTGGCGGCGCAGGTCCGTGCCATCCGGGAGTGCCGAGTACAGCGCGCCGGTCCCCTCGTGGTCCGACAGGAACACCACCCGCGGACCGACGAACATCGGGTTCACCAGGTTGTTACCCAGGTCGGCGAAGATCCGCTTGTACCGTGAGCCGTCCGGCGAGTACCAGATCTTGCCACCGGCACCACCGCCGTATCGCTTCCAGTCGGCCGGCTCGGCCGGCTCGTTGTTCAGGGCGCTGCCTACGAGCACGGCACCATCGCGTACCGCGACGTCGCCCGCTGGCCCGTAGTCGAGCCGGCGAGCCGGTCCGCTCAGCGGCACCGCAAACGCCCAGGTCTTCATGCTGGAATGCTGGCCGGTCCGGCTGAGCACGAGCACCTCGTTGTCGCTGACCCAGCCCCGGACTGTCGCGAACCGATCACCCCAGTAGGTGAGCCGCGTGACCGGTCCGCCATCCACGGGCACTGCATACGCCTCCTTCGGGCCGCCGCGGTGACCGAGCGACCGGGTGCCATCGCGCGTCGAGGTCCAGGCGACGTGCGTCGCTGACGGGTTCAGCCGGGGATGCAGCAAGGGGGCCCGGTCAGCCGTCAGCCGCCGCGCCCGGCTGCCACGGCCGCCTGCCGCCTCGCTCAGCGACGCGAGCCAGATGTCGTCCTCCGCCGCGAACGTGACCAGGTCGTGTGCCACGTGCGGGTAGCGAAGGTAATGCGTCATGTCTGGTCTCCTTGTCGCGGATTCCGGCACCGTACCGGCCTCTCACCCTCGCTACGAACTGGGTCTCCCAGAATCGACAGGGCCGCCCAGGGACCGACGAACGGTCCGCGTGCGCGACGGCAGCGACCGTGCGCTGCATAGAATCGATTGACTCGAGCAGGCGCCTAGGGCGCTGGCCTCGGCTGGAGGTCGCATGACCAAGAGATCGCGCCGAGAAGGGCCGCCGCCGACTGTCCAACACATTCCGCCGCCGTACGTCTCAAACGTTCACCGGCCGGGTGACAAGGGCACTTCTGACCCGTTCTACGCGTTCAAGCGGCTAGCGCGTGACGACGGTAAGCCGTACGAGTCACCGGAGCCGAAGGCTGAGCGGGAGCTGTTGGCTTTGCTAGGGACCAAAACCGCGCTGATCGTGATGAGCTGCGTGCTCGTTGCCGTGGTCGCTGTGGTGCTCGTACTCCTGGTCACCAGGGTGTGATCGCGGGCCGCACCGACCTGGCGGCGGAACTGAAGGTCAGATGGTGACCAAGGTTCAAGCCGTCTTCAACGATCTGCTCATCAGATGAAAATGATCTTGGCAACCCGGAAGCGCTCAGCCGACCCCAGTTTCCGTTGCTCATGTACTCTGCGGTAATGGCGGCTGTCGCCCTGCATGTCCCAGGCACCAGCACCGTTCCGCCGTCTCTGCGGATCCTGGTGGTGATCGTCCTAATGGCGGCCGCGTACTTCATCTACCGCGAGTACCGCGGGTACCTCAACAGACGCTCCACCAGGCGCAACTGGAAGTAGCCCACGCGCCATTGCGTGGCCGGTCCCCGCCGCCACATTGCCACCTTCGTCACGGTAGCTACGCCGCCGACATCTGCGATGGCTTTGCGGTGCTGCTGGGTGACTTCCTCCAGCGCCTTCCCTGGTCATTGAGGTGGGCCGAACGCATCACGATGCGAACCACGATCTTGTCGTCGTCGGTGACCCGCTCCCGGTACCTCTGGCCGGTCACGGGCCGGAAGCCCGACAGGGTGAGTCGGCGGCGCAACCCACGCGATGATTGTCAGGGCCGGTAAATGTCGGCACGGTGGTCAATTCGGAGAACAACGACCCGGCGCTTCGCCTCGTCGATCTCATAGAGCACCCGGTAAGAACCACGCCGGGCAGACCAGATTCCAGCCAGTTCGCGCCGCAACGGCTTGCCCACCCGCCGTGGCGCAACCAGCAGGTCCCCGGTGAGAAGTTCAGCGATCGCGGCGGCGACCCGCTCTGGCAACCGGTCCATGGCGCGCTGCGCCGGGGGTGTTACCAGCAGGCCATAGTCAGGCACGGTGACCGAGATAGCGGCGCCGGACCTCGGCGAGGTCCAAGCCCTCGCCGCGCGCAGCCGCGTCCCTCGCCTCCGCTATCTCGCGGACAGCATCAGGGTTGGACAAGATGTCCAGAGTGTCCTCCAGGGCATCGAGGTCGTCCGCAGCGACCACAACGGCCTCGCGGTGCCCGTGGCGAGTGATGCTGACGCGCTCATGTGAGGCGGTCACACGGTCGACCACCTCAGACAGATGCGCCTTGACTTCGGCAAGCGACATTGTCTCACTCATGACTATAAGTATGACCACTTTGGGTTCGTGGTCAACGCAGACGCCCGGCCACAACTGGCTACCTCGTGACGCCGGTCGCCGGGCGGCCATCCGCCCGCAAACGGTGCATAGACCAGTGCACAAGCGCGCATCAGGCCAACGGTTCGCACAATGGACGAACTGCGTCCGCAAAAGTGCAGGTCAACGGCTTGGTGGGCCGAACGCATCACGATGCGAACCGCGATCTTGTCGTCGTAGGTGGCCTGCTCCCAGTGCGGCTGGGTGTGCGGCTGGGCAGGGCACGGGCGAACAGGACGGCCCGATGAGCGCTGTTGACAGCGTCACCCAGGGTTAGGCAGGTTGGCACTTGACACACCGACAGCGGGAAAGTGCGACTTCCGCGACATCATGGGGGTCTGCCAGCGCGAGCACGGCATCAGATGGCGGGAACACGGCAGCCAAGTGCTCCTCAGCGATCCGATCACCGGCTTTCCCAGGTTTGTGACGCAGAAGATTGGCTGTAACGAGGTCTGCGATGCCGGACATGACTGTGTAAATGCCAACCCTGGAACGAGGCTAAGTGGATGACCGACAGGCATTGTTCACTCAGCTGTATAGCACCATTGACGCAGTCCTCCGCTATGCGGCACGCCGGATCGACCGTGACACAACTCGAGCCGTTGTGGCCGATGAGCTACTCCCTATGGACCTGCCTATAGGCTTCGCAGGGTGGCGACCACGTCAGTCAGGCCAGGCTGCCGCCTGCACTGACTTGGCGGCTTGCAGGCAACTCAGCAGTTGCTTAGTTTCGCCGGATCTCCCCAGGCTCTTTGTGTATACGGTCCCTCTGAGCGTTCCGTGGAATTTGACGACTTGCCCGATCCTTATGACGTCCGGCTGGTGGCGGCATTCAGAAAGCACCTTTGCAGCAGTCGGCATGCTTGTGTTCGGGCGGAACGTTACCCAGAGGTAGAACGGCGGCCCGCTCTGTCCAGCATGCGCGCTCTGAGTCGCGCATGCCGTGGCAGTGGTCAGCAGGAGAACGATAATCAGTACGGCGCGCCGCACGAGAACCCCTCCTTCAGCGGCAAACGCTCACGGCACGAGCGCCCGTTAGCTAGTAACAAGCGTGACGCCCGCGTGCGGGTCTTCCCAGCCCACGTATTCGAAGAAGCAGTTCTCTCCGCCGTTGTTAGTGGCCTCGATTGTCCCGATGGCGTATACGTCCGAGCCCGAACTGTGGTACGCCGGGCCCCCGCTGTCGCCGGGCCTGCAGACGACAGAACTGCTCGACACCTCGCCTATGCCGCAGACAAGGTATGTGCCGTAGTAACTGTCGGTAACATTTATGCACTCACCCTGAGCGCTGACTCGGAGATCCCCATGTTCGCCGCTCACGTCACCGTTGACCGTCGCAGTACTGCCGATCCCTGGCTCCTCGCTGCCGATGGTGGTGTACCGCGTCGTGCTGTTCTTCCAGATCGTGTCCTGTTCGTTCGCAGTGATGGTCTCGAAATCGTAATCACTTCCAACGTCCTGAACGACGGTATGCCCGAGAGCTCTCGAATCGCTATTGATGTAGACTTCCCCAGGCCCACAGTGACCGGCGCTCAAGACCTCTACTTGTCCGCTGGAGTTCTTGACTTCCCAGCTATCCGTGCAGCCCTTGCCGAGAGTAGGAAGATAGGTACCGTCGCCGCCCGTAAACGGCGTGGCGTCGTTGTCTCGCGACGCTGCCGTCTGAGCTAGAGGCTGAGTTTGGCTAGCAACATCGACCACGCCCGCCCCGAACATGCTGTTGAAAGTTGCCTGCGCGTCGGCTACGTGGTTCGTCGCCGGGACGCCGGCCGGAGATGCGGCGAGAACGACGTTTACGTCGTCTTGGCTAGGAACGGGTCCCCACGACTGAAGAACCAGACCGCTTGCCGACAGCGTAGGATCGTCCGCGGCGATCTGCATCGTCGTGCTCTCCAGCGCAGAAATGCTCCTGCTAACGGTGACGTCGGTAATAGTGACCGATGTTCCGGCGAGCGAGTCAGCGTAGGCCAGAAAGGCGCTGGCATTGCCGACTGTGTAGACAGTTACGTCTGCACTGTCAGTCGGCACTACGCCCGTAAAACTCGACGCGTAGTCAGCACCGCCGACGGTGTTCAGCGTCAATGCAAGCTGGTTCGCTGGCGAATTTTCGGTTACGGGGCCAGTGGCTGCGTGAGCCGCTGGGGCCAGTAAGGCGCCTGTTGTCAGGGCCGCGACGGCGACTAACGAAGGCCGAGCTAGACGCCGGGTTACGCTGGCAAGTCGCGACATCTGCCACTCCTCCAGAGGTTCGCCTGCGATATTCCGCTGGTAAAGTCCCCGAGTCAAGAGTTCGAGTTCGCGAGAACTCAAGGAAATCTTGGATGTGCCGCCGCGCGCGGACCGTTCGGGCGCGCGACGTGGTTCCGACACGGTACTGCCCGTGTACTTCGCGCGCACCAGCCGTGGACCCGCGGGGACTGCAACTTGGCCATTGACAGCTCGCCGACGCGATCATTCGGTGTCGTCGCCCAGCAAGCTTGGGCGGGTTTGATCTTTGACTCAAGTCTTGTTTCCCGGTCACTTTTGCAGATTAGCCCTGTGGTTAGGCGGCAACGCCGGCTTACCTGGCGAGGTCGCCGAGGGCTGCTGGCTGGGTCGGCGAGGTGGGCAAGGCCGGTACGCAGGAACCTGTCGTGCAGCCAGGTTAGGGGCAGTGCGTGGGCAGGCCGGTGTCAGTGACCTGGTAGCGAAAGGTGCGCGGGATCCGCTCGATTAGCTCTCGGCAGCGGCGCAGGTCGTCGCGTCTGTAGCCGCGTGCCGGCTTCCCCTGCCGTCGACGCCGGCCATCTTGCCGGCCGCGCGGATTTGGCTTCGCAGCGTCAATATCGGCCCTGCAATCCGGATTTCTGTCTGTGAGGGCAGCCGCCGTGCCCGCCGTACGCCGACGGCTGCAGTCTTGTGCCGGTCACGATCTGCCCTCACGGCGTGAAAAGCCGCCGGGAATCCCGGATTTCTGTCTGCGGGAGGTGACGCACGCTGACCATGCGTCTTGACCGCTTTGGCCGCGCGGGCAGCCGTGCGCGAGCGTTTGCCCCGGCCGTCGGGCCGGACGGTTGGGCGGAGGCTGCCCCGGTCGCCCAGAACGTCCGGGCCAGCTGCCGGGTCGGGCAGGCGCGGAACTGCAGGCCGGCGCGCCTGTTGGACCTCGGGCGCGGATCCGGGACTGATGACTGATGGCATCACAATCTTCGGCTGCGGGCCGGGCACGCGCAGCGCGCGGGCTGGCTTCAGCGTCCGACCAGGCGGTGCTAGCGGCGGCCGCGCACCTAACCAGCCGTGACCGCAGCCTGGTACGCGCTGTCGGCGAGCACCGCGTGCTCACTACCGGCCAGCTCGCCGCGCTCGGGTTTGGCAGCGTGATCACCGCCCGGCACCGGCTCGCCGTGCTCGTCGGCGTGGGCGTGCTGCGGCGGTTCCGCCCGCACCGCGAGATCGGGTCCGCGC
>JBAUAR010000556.1:0-11375 GCA_049675875.1 Streptosporangiaceae bacterium | reverse complement strand
AGCCTGCCTCGGCCGCGGGCAAGATCCAGCGAGCAGGCTGGGGCCCGCCCGGCCGGGGCCAGGTCCGGGGAGGCTGGTTGTGGCAGGCCCAGGCTTCACCGCTGTCTCGCTGAGAACCGCATCCCGGCCGCGCGAGCGGCCGCCGCAGGGCTGGCGGCTGGTGGCTGCGGTCGCGGCGCTCGTGCTGGGGTGCACGGTTGCCGGAGGCGTGGTCGGCGGATATCTGGCTACCCGGATCAGCCCCAGTCCGCTCGATCGGACCTATAGCCTGCGCCCGCTGCCGCCCGCTCCGGCCAGCCAGGCGGACAACTCGGTTGCCGCGGTCGCGGCGCAGGACACCCCCGGCGTCGTAATGATCAAGGTCGACGGCGGGGCAGGCACGGGGTCGGGTTTCATCATCAGCGGCGGCTATATCGTCACCAACAACCACGTTGTGACCCTCGACGGCGAGGCACAAGGCTCGTCATTGCAGATCGACCTCAGTAACGGAAACACGGTCGCGGGACAGCTCGTCGGCAGCGACCCTTATTCCGACATCGCCGTCATCAGGGCTACCGGCGTATCCGGCCTTCCGGCCCTGCCCCTCGGGAACTCGGCGAGCGTGGCGGTCGGTGACCCGGTGATCGCCATCGGCTCGCCGCTCGGCCTCGCCGACACGGTCACCAGTGGCATCGTCAGCGCCCTGCAGCGTCCGGTCGAGCCAGGCGCGGCGGGCAGCGCGGCGCCGGAGGCGTACTTCGACGCTATCCAGACCGATGCCCCGATCAACCCGGGCAACTCCGGAGGCCCGCTGGTCAACGCCCAGGGCCAGGTGATCGGCGTGGACGCGGCGCTCGACACGCTCGGCGGCGACCCGCTCACGGGCGCCCAGGGCGGCAGCATCGGGCTGGGTTTCGCGATCCCTGTCAACCAGGCACGCCGTGTCATCATGCAGCTGATCCGTACCGGATACGCCACCCACGCGGTCATTGGCGCGGCCCTGAACGGCGGCTACTCGGGCACGGGCGCGCAGATCGCGACCGATGGCCCGGCTGGTCACCCGGCCGTAACCCCGGGGGGGCCGGCGGCCCAGGCCGGGCTGCAGCCCGGTGACGTCATCACCAGGCTGGGCAGCGTGCCAGTCGACGACGCCGATTCGTTGATCGACGCCGTCAGATCGCTGCCGCCCTGGTCACGCGTCGAGGTCAGCTACGTACGGCAGGGGTCCACGCTGCAGACGTCGCTGCAGCTGGGCTCGGCCCGCTCCTAGCCGGTCGCGGCCGGGCTCGCGGAGCCGAAGAATTCTGCTCACCGCCGGTCACGGGCTAGGCTGAGGGCGCGGGCCGTGGCCCGCCGGACCTATCTCGCGGAGCCTGCCGGTGCTGCTTGACCTGAATTTCACCAAGCTGCTCGTGCTTGGCGTCATCGCGCTGATCGTCTTCGGGCCCGAGCGGCTGCCGGCGATGGCGGCTCAGGCCGGCCGCGCGCTGCGCGAGATGCGCAAAATGCTTGACGGCGCTAAGTCGGAGCTGCAAGAGAACCTCGGGCCCGAGTTCAGCGATTTCGACATCGCCGACCTCAACCCGCGGCACCTCGTGCGCAAGCACCTCATGGACGAGATCACCGGCGACGGCGTGCTGGTCAACGCGTTCAAGGACGTCCGCAACGCGGCCACCGGCACCGCCGGGGGGACCAATGGCGCGGCTAGCGGGCTGGCCAGCGCGCTGCCGACGCAGAGCCTCCTGCCGGGCGAGCGCCCGCCATTCGACGCCGACGCCACCTGAGGCTGGCGGACCCCAGTTAGACCGGCGTGAGCCCGAGCTGGCGCCCGGCCAGGCTGCGGCTGCGACTGGCGAGTTCTTCGGCTATCTTCCGGAGCTGCTGAGCGGCCGGGGAGTCCGGGTCGGACAGCACCAGCGGCATGCCAATGTCTCCGGCCTCGCGGAGCCTGGTGTCGATCGGCACCTCGCCAAGCAGCGGGACCGGCGTGCCGGTCAGCCTGGTCAGCGTCTGCGCGACTGCCATGCCGCCGCCGGAGCCGAAGACGTCCACCCGCTCGCCGCAGTGCGGGCAGGGCAGGTAGGACATATTCTCGATCACGCCGACGACGCCCTGGTGCAACTGCGCCGCGAGCGTGCCGGCCCGCTCGGCTACCTCCGAGGACGCGAGCTGCGGCGTCGTGACGACGATCAGCTCGCTGCCCGGCACGAGGTGCGCCGTAGAGATCGCCACGTCGCCGGTGCCCGGCGGCAGGTCCAGTAGCAGGATGTCTAGATCACCCCAGTACACGTCGGCCAGGAACTGCTGCAGCAGCCGGTGCAGGATCGGCCCGCGCATGGGCAGCGGCTCGTTGCCGCGCTTGAGCATGCCGCTGGAGATGGCCCTGACCCCGTGCTTCGTCGGCGGCATGATCATCTGCTCGACCTGGGTTGGCCGGTCGGTCACGCCGAGCATCCGCGGCACCGAGTGTCCGTAGATGTCGGCGTCCAGCAGCCCCACCTTGAGATCGAGTGCGGCCAGCGCCACCGCCAGGTTGACGGTCACCGACGACTTTCCGACCCCGCCCTTGCCGCTGGCGACGGCGTAGACCTTGGTGAGCGAGCCGGGCTGGGCGAACGGGATCTCTTTCTGCGGCTGGCCGCCGCGCAGCTTGGTCTGCAGCTCGCGCCGCTGTTCTTCGCTCATCACGTCGAGTTCGACCCGGACGGCGGTCACGCCCGGCAGCTTGCCCACCGCGGCGGACACGTCCCTGGTGATCGTCTCGCGCAGCGGGCAGCCCGACACCGTCAGCCAGACCCCGACGACGACCACGCCACCCGGTGTCACCTCGATGCTTTTGACCATGCCCAGCTCGGTGATGGGGCGATGAATCTCCGGGTCGTTGACGGCGGAGAGTGCGCTCGCCACCTGCTCGGGTGTCGGCAGCATCACGCTGGAAGCCGCTGGTGCTGAGTCCGTGGACATGCACCCATGCTACGGCCGAGCGATCCATGCCATTTCATCGCCGGGCCGCTGGCCGGCCCCAGCCGGCGGACGGCCGAGTGCCGGGTGAACCCCGTTCCCCTGCCGCGTTCCCCTGCCGCGCAGGGCAGTTCATGGCCGCGTATGCTCGGGCGGCGTGGTGGCACGCGCATACCGGCCGAGGCGGGCGACCCTGGCGGTACCCGGCAGCAACCCGCGATTCGTGGCCAAGGCGCGTGACCTAGCCGTCGACGAGGTATTCCTCGACCTCGAGGACGCCGTTGCGGTAGCGGAAAAAGAGCGGAGCCGTGGCCTGGTGGCCGAGGCGCTGCGCGCGGACGGCTGGGGCACCAAGATCAGGGCGGTCCGGATCAATGATGTGCGTACCGGCTGGGCGTACCGGGATGTCATCGACGTGGTCGAGCAGGCTGGGCAGTGGCTCGACTCGGTTGTGCTGCCCAAGGTGACCGGGCCGCTGGACGTGGGCTGGCTTGACCTCTTGCTCAGCCAGCTCGAACAAGCCACCGGCCTGCCGCCGGGGCGGATCGCGATCGAGGCGCAGATCGAGGACGCGGCCGGGCTGGCCAGCGTGGACGCGATCGCGGCCGCGTCGCCCCGGCTGGAAGCGCTGATCTTCGGCCCGGCCGACTTCATGGCGAGCATGGGCATGCGGTCGCTGACGGTCGGCGCGCCGCCGGCGGGCTATACCGGCGGCGACGCGTTCCACTACGCCCACATGCGGATTCTGACCGCGGCTCGGGCCGCCGGGCTGCAAGCCATCGACGGCCCGTTCGCGGCAATCGCCGACATCGACGGACTGACAGCCAGCGCCGCCAGCGTCGCGGCACTGGGCTTCGACGGCAAGTGGGTGCTGCATCCGGGCCAGATCGAGGCGGTCAGCAGGGAGTTCTCACCGAGTCAGGCCGAGTATGACCGAGCCGAGCTGATCATCGAGGCGTACGAGTTCTACACCGGTGTGCAGCGCCGTGGCGCCGCCCTGCTGGCCGGCGAGATGATCGACGAAGCGTCGCGCAAGCTCGCCCTCGTCACCGCCGCCCGCGGCCGCGCGGCCGGACTGGCCAGGACGCAGCGGTTCGAGCCGCCCAGCTAGGCGGGCGCCGTGCCGAACCTGAAGCGCGCCCGGTCCGGCGGCCGCCAGCGGGTGACCACTATCGAGCTGTTCTTCGACCTCGTCTACGTGTTCGCCATTACCCAGCTGTCGCACTACCTGCTGCACCATCTGACGGTGGCCGGGGCGCTGGAGGCTGGGCTGCTGCTCGCGATGGTCTGGCTGCTCTGGGCGTACACGACCTGGGTCACCAACTGGGTGGATCCGGACCGGATCCCGGCCCGGCTGCTGCTGCTCGCGCTGATGCTGGCCAGCCTCGGGATGTCGGCCGCGCTCCCGCTCGCGTTCACCGACAGCGGGCTGCTGGTCGGCTGCAGCTACGCGGCCATGCAGATCGGCCGGAGCGCATTCGCGAGCTGGGCGCTGCGCGGAGATCCACTCGGCGTCAACTTCCAGCGCATCCTGGCCTGGTGCTGCGTCAGCGGCACGCTGGCGGTGGCCGGCGGCGTGACCGCCGGCGTGGTCCCGAGGGCGGTGCTCTGGCTCGGCGCGGTCGGCGTGGACCTGCTGGGCGGCACCGTCGGTTTCTACACGCCGGGGCTCGGCGCGACGCCGACGACCGGATGGACCATCGAGGGCGGGCACTTCGCCGAGCGGTGCCAGGCGTTCATCCTGATCGCGCTCGGGGAGTCCATCGTGGTGACGGGGGCCACCCTGTTCGGCCTGCTGGCAGGCCCGCTCGCGAAGCCGGGTGCGGAGCGGGCGCCGACGATCGCCGCTTTCCTGATCGCGTTCATCGGCAGCGCCGCACTGTGGTGGGTGTACTTCGACCGGACCGCTGAGGCCAGCGCGCGGCTACTCGCGACGGCAGCCGATCCCGGCCGGCTCGGCCGGTCGGCGTATCACTTGATCCATCCGGTGATGGTGGCCGGGATCATCGTGGCGGCCGCGGCGGACGACCTGGTCCTCGCCGGACCGCGGGCGCCCGCATCGTCGGCCGTGGCCTGGCTGATCCTCGGCGGCTTTGGGTTGTTTCTCGCCGGGCACCTGGCGTTCACGTTCGCGGTGTGGCGGCACCTGAATCTGCCGCGGGCGCTGGCCCTCGGCGTGCTCGCGCTGCTCGGGCTGCTAGCCCCGCACGTTTCCGCGGTCACGCTGAGCGGCTGCGCGGCCGCGGTGGTGCTCGGCGTGTGCGTCGCCGACCGCGCTGGCCGGGTCCGGACCGACCGCGATTCGGCCGAGTCTGCCGCGGCGCCTGGCTGAGCTGCGCGCCTGGTGAGCTGACGGCGCGGAGCGGCCGCCGCCACGGTCAGGCTGCTTCGTCCGGGGGCCACTAGGGTAGTCGGCGGGTGCGGTCGCGGAGGCGGGAGCAAACCGAGTGGACAGGGGCCGATGGGTGGTGGCCGGGCTCGACACCGGCGGGACCACGATCAACGCGACCGTGCTGGACTCGGCGGGCACGTTCCTGGTCGAGGAGATGGCGGAGAGCCCGAGCTTCGTCCAGTCCGGACCAGACAAGGCGATCGATGCCATGGCCCGTGCGCTGGACGACGTGCTCGACCTGGCGGGCGCGGCCCGCGGCCAGGTCCGCGCGGTCGGACTGGACACGCCGGGCCCGGCCAGCGCGGCTGGCGTGCTGTCGGCGCGGGGCTCGACGAACTTCGCCAACCCGCAGTGGCGCGGCTTCGACGTTCGGCAGGCGCTCGAGATGCGCATCGGGCTCCCGGTGGTCTTCAACAATGACGCCAACGCGGCCGCGCTGTATGCCCACCACGCGCACTTCGGGGCGGATGCTGCCCGGCAGCGCTCGTCGGTGTCGGTGATCGTGGGCACCGGTCTCGGCGGTGGCGTTGTCGAGGCCGGGCAGGTGATCCGCGGCGCCGCCGGGATGGCCGGCGAACTCGGGCACATCTGGATCCCCATGGACGCTCTGCTGGGCCCGGACCAGCCCATGCCGGTGTGCAACTGCGGACTGTCGGGTGACGCGGAGAGCATCGCGTCGCTCACCGGCATCGAGAAGAACCTGCTGCCCTACTGGCTGGCTCGGTACCCGGCCCACGAGCTCGCTGACCAGCGTGCGCACGTGGCCGCGAAGCTCGTCCGCAGCTACGGAGAAGCCGGCGACCCGCTGGCGCTGAAGATCTTCGAGCAGCAGGCCATGGCGATCGGCAGGCTGCTGACGGTCGCGGCTAACTTCACCGACCCGGATGTGTACCTCCTCGGCGGCGGGGTCGTAGAGGCGGCTCCGCACTTCAGGGACTGGTTCCTTGGCCGCGTTCGGGCCCACACCGCGCTGCGGGAAGAGCAGGCGCACGCGGCGTCGATCGCTCTCGTGCCCGACCTCGACATGGCAGGCGCACGAGGCTCGGCCATCGCCGCGCGTGCAGTCATCATGGCGGCCACCGGCGTGTCCTGAACCGCGTCCGGTACCCCGCGGGATCAGCCAGCCCAGCTGCGCAGCGCCGCGAGCAGGCCCTTGGTCACCTCGCCGCGCTCGTCCATGGCGGCTGCCTCGGCGTCGCTGACCCAGCGCACGTCGGCCGCGTCGTCGCCCGCCGTCGCGATCGTGGCCGAGCCGGCCACCAGGCACGCCCGGTAGTCGCGGATGTCGACGACCGCGCCGGCCAGGCCGGGCAGTTCCGCGCTGCCGAGCAGCGGGCCGCAGCGGACGTCGAGCCCGGTTTCCTCCCTGACCTCGCGGACGACGGCCGCCTCGGGGGTCTCGCCGGGCTCGATCCGGCCGCCCGGGATCGACCACAAGCCCCGGCCTGGCTCGTGCCCGCGCAAGATCATCAGGAGCCGTCCGGCCTCGTCTCTGATGACGGCGCCGACGCACGGGATACGCGTCACGATGGCAATTATCGGGCAGCCCGCTCCCTTAGCCGCGTGCATGGGTGTGAGTTTTCTATGGGCATAGCCATTGAAAACTCACACCCATGAAACTAGAGCCGCGGGAGAATCGGACACACGGTGCAAGTCCGGGCAGTCCGCTGACGACCGGCCATTACCCGTCAGTAGACCTTTACCGCAGCGGGGCCAGGGGATAACGCTAAGTGAGATGAGACCTGCACTCAGCTGTCCGCGCTGCAGCTTTGCGGTGCGCGAACCGAGCGTATGGTCCAGCGCTTACCACTGCGACCAGCACGGCGAGGTACTCCCGCTGCGATCGGCGCTGAGCCCGTCGACGGATGGGCTCGAAGCCGTGCTGCAGGACGCCAGGGTGCCGGTGTGGGTGCCGTGGCCGCTGCCCCAGGGCTGGCTCGTCACCGGCTTCGCCGGAGCCGGAGACGAGCGAACCGGTACCCGCGGCTGCACGGTCGCGCTGTCGGGACCGAACCCGGTCGGCGGGCCAGCCGAGATGCTGCTCGTCTCCGAGGAGCCTGGCGTCGGCCTCGGGGCCAGGTTCGCGGGCCTGGACGGGCCGGATCCCGGCACGCAGTTCGCGATCGGGCCGTCCGCCGCGGTGATCGAGTACGCCAATCACGAGTTCCCGCTGTGGAACGTCGACACGAGCGAGCGCGCCGCGTTCGCCGGCGAGGTGACCGGGAACTGGCTGTGGCTGGTGCTCTGGCCGCAGACGGCCGGCCTGCTCATGGTCGAGCCACTGGAGCTCCGCGACCTGCGCGATCCAGGCCAGGACCTGGACCTGCCGTTCGGAGCCCGGTCGCCGCTGCTTCCCGGCTAGTGTCAGCACGTGCTGCGCGCCGATTTGCACAGTCACAGCAGCGTTTCTGACGGCACCGAACCGCCCGCTGCCGTGGTCCGTCGTGCCGCGCAAGCCGGCCTCGACGTCATCGCCCTGACCGATCACGACACGGTGGCTGGCCACCGCGAGGCAGCCCGCGCGCTGCCGCCCGGCCTGACGCTGCTGCCCGGGGCCGAGCTGTCGGCCCGGCTGGAGGGCCACAGCGTGCACCTGCTGGCGTACTTGTTCGATCCGGAGAACGACGCGCTGGCCGGCGAGATGGCGGAACTCCGGGAGAGCAGGCTGTTCCGCGCCCGGGCGATGGTTGACAAGCTGGTCGCGCTGAAGGTGCCGGTTACCTGGGAGCGGGTCAGCGAGATCGCCGGCGGCGGGGTGGTCGGCCGGCCGCACATAGCCAGGGCGATGATCGACGCTGGCGTGGTCGCCAGCGTCGAGGAGGCGTTCGCCCCGGAGTGGCTTGGCCCTGGCGGGCCCGCTTATGTGTCCAGGTACGCGCTCGATCCCGGCCAGGCAATTCGGCTCGTCCGTGCGGCGGGCGGGGTCACGGTGCTGGCCCACCCGCGCGGCCGCGGCCGCGGCTGGCAGCTGCCCGATGCGGTGATCGCCGACCTCAGCCGGGCTGGACTCACGGGCGTCGAGGTGAACCACCCACAGCACGATGAGCGGGAACGGAGCCGGCTTGGCGAGCTCGCGCACGCACTGGGACTGATACCTTCGGGCGGCAGTGACGACCACGGCGCGCTGACCGACTTCCGGCTCGGCTCGGAGACAGCGCCGGACGGGAGCTACGAGGCGCTGATCGAGCGGGCGACCGGAGCCCGGCCGATCACCGGATCCGAGGGAAGGCAGCAGCAGCGATGAGCACTCCAGGCGACGCCCGGATCGAGCTGGTAACCGGAGGGCCGGCTAACACCTGGATCGTCGGCGACGACGACGAGGTCATCGTGATCGACCCTGGTACCGCCGCGCCGGTGCTGGCCGCGGTCGGCGAGCGCGAGATTCTCGCGGTGATCTGCACCCATGGTCATGCGGGCCACGCGGCTGGTGCGCCCGAGGTCGCCAGCCGCGACGAGGCGCCGGTCGCCCTGCATCCGCTCGATCGCGGAGCCTGGCGCGACCTGCACGCCGCCGACCCCGACATCGACATGGGAGACGGCGGCCAGTTCGACGTCGCCGGGGTCTCCCTCGAGGTCGTGCATGCGCCCGGCCACAGTCGCGGCTCGGTCCTGCTGTACTGCGAGGCCCTGGACGCTGCGTTTACCGGGGACGTGGTGAGCGACCGCGGCCCGGTGCCCCGTGCGGACGGCTTTCCGAACTGGGGCAGGCAGCTGGACGCGATCGGCGCCCACGTGCTGACCCTGCCGGCGCAGACCAGGCTGCTGCCCGGCCATGGCGAGGAGCTCACGGTTGCGACCGCGGACAAGAGCTTCGGCTCCTGGTACTCCGCCGGACCGGACCAGCCGGATGAGGCCGAACTGTAGCGCCGGCGGCGCGGCTGCTAGCGACTGTCGGTGGCCGGCGCGAGCATGGGCAGGTGGAACAGCTCAGCCTTGAGGGCATGCCGCGGCGGCTGTTCGCCTGCACGCCTACTCGGCTGAGCACCTGGCTTGACTGCCCGCGCCGGTACCGGATGACCTACCTGGACCGGCCGGCTCCGGCCAAGGGCCCGCCGTGGGCGCACAACAGCCTCGGCGCCAGCGTGCACAACGCGCTGGCGGGATGGTGGCGGCTGCCGCGCGTCGACCGGACCGTGTCGGCGGCCGGTGAGCTGCTCGACCAGGGCTGGCTGTCCGACGGATACGCCGACTCCGGCCAGTCACAGGCGCACCGCCACCGCTGCCGTCAGCAGGTCCAGGACTACGTCGCGGCGCTCGACCCGGCGATCGAGCCGGTCGGAGTGGAGCGCACGGTCGGCACGCGCACCGACCTCATCGCCGTGTCCGGGCGGATCGACCGGCTGGACGACCGGCGGGCCGCCGCCGTCGACCGGAGCGGGCAGCCAACCGGTGACCTGGTGGTTGTCGACTACAAGACGGGACGGCATGAGCCGACGGTCGACGACGCCCGGTCGTCCCTGGCCCTCGCGCTCTACGCGCTCGCCGCCGGACGGGCGCTACGACGCCCGTGCCGCCGGGTTGAGCTGCACCACGTGCCCACCGGCAGCGTGGCCGCGTGGGAGCACACGCCGGAATCCCTGGACCGGCAGCTGCGCCGCGCCGAGCTGATCGCGGCTGAGTGCGCGGACGCCGGTGAGCGGTATCGAGCGGCTGCCGCCGATGCTGCTCCGGCCGAGGATGCGTTCGCGCCGCGTCCTGGCCCGTCTTGCGGCTGGTGCGACTACCGGGCCCAGTGCCCGGAGGGCAGTGCCGCGGCACCGCACCGGCGTCCCTGGGACGGCCTCGGTCCGGCGGACGAGGACGCCACGGCCGGCCTGCCAGGCAGCCCGGCGCCATCCCCAACCGGTCGGCGGCCGCGCGCGCTCGATCAGCTTGCCTGAGCGGCCTGCGTGCCGTGGTTGTCGCTGCGCACGCGGCCGCAGGTGTGCACGGTCGGCCGGCGGGCCTCGGCCTCGTTCCAGAACCGCGTCAGCGCAGCAGCCGTGGTGACGGGTGCTTCGATCGCCGGCGAGTGGGCTGCAGCCGGGATGCAGGTCCGCTCGGCGCCGAGCTCGTGGGCCATCCGGTCCTGCTCAGCGGGCGGCCAGGCGTCGTCGTTCTCGCCGTAGACCACCGCCGCGGGCAGGCCGGCCGCGACCACCTTGGTCAGCTCGGCGGTACGGTCCGGACAGTCCAGCAGATATCTGGCCAGCACGATGAGGCTGACCGGGCAGGTTCGCAGGGTCCGCTCCCGCAGGAAGGCGATGATGTGCTCGTCGACGCCCTCGGCGCGCGCCTGCGGCTCGTGCTCGTCGCGCCAGGTGCGCCGCACCAGCTCCGAGAGCCGGGCCAGGTCGTCAGGCCCGGCACCCGTCGGATCGAGCCGGGCCAGCAGGTCACGCAAGGCTGCCGCACGCTGTCCGGCGATCCTCGCCGGGCCAGAACCGAGCAGCGTGAGCGACAGCAGGGCTTCGGGGTGCCGCAGTGCCGCCTCGCGCGCGATGAGGCCGCCGAGCGAGTGCCCGACCAGGTGCACGGCTCCGGACTCGCCGGCCACCGCGGCTGCCATGGCAAGCACGTCGGCACCGAGTGGCGCCGGCGAGTAGCCAGCCCGGTCCGGCGCGTGCGGGCTCTGGTACTGGCCGCGAAGGTCGACGGCCACCACGGCGCGACCCGCCGCTGCCAGCGGCTCCAGCACTGGCAGGAAGTTCTCCTTGCTGCCAGTGTAGCCGTGGATGAGCAGAGCCGGGCTGCGATGCGCGACGCCCCTGGCCGGCTGAGCCTCCAGCATCGCGAACCTGCCGCGCACGGTGGTCAGCCAGCCAGACCGGACTCGCTCGGGCAACTGCAACGACCTGAGAGTGCTCACGGGGTGGCAGCCTACCGATAATTGCCTGGAAGATAACAGGCGAATAACAGAGCGTTCGCTGAGATTCGTCCGGGCGTGAGCCTAACCGGGGCGGGAGCGCGCCGCCGGGCCGGTGCTCTAGGCCCGGCCCAGCCAGCGACGGATCGCTACTCGGCTGGCTGGCTGGGAGCCTGGCCAGGGCCGCCGCCACCAGCC
>JBAUAR010000555.1:0-1640 GCA_049675875.1 Streptosporangiaceae bacterium | reverse complement strand
ACATGGCGCCGCGGGTACCGATCCGCGGCCTCGCGGCGCTCCGCCGGCAGCATCCCGGCCTGGATACCGAGCAGCTCGCGGACGTGCTCGTCGCCGGGGCCGCCCGCGCGTCGGCGGGCATCGGCGCCGCGGTCGGCGCCGCTGCCGCGGTGCCGTTCGTTCCGACGCTGCCCATGGAGCTCGCCGTTGAGACGCTGGCGCTGGTGGCCGTGGAACTCAAGCTCATCGCCGAGCTACACGAGGTCTACGGACTGCAGGCGCCCGGCTCGACCAGGCAGCGCATGCTGGCGTATCTCGCCGCCTGGTCGCAGCGCCGCGGCGTACGACTCACCGGCGACGGCGTCTCGCTCGCGGTGGGCTCTCCGGTGCGCCGCCAGCTTGAGCGGCGGCTGCTCGCGAAGGCCAGCCAGAGCGCGTTCGCGCTCGCGCCGCTGCTGACGGGCGTCGCCGCAGGCGCCCTGATCGACCACCACGAGACCCGCAAGCTGGGCAACGCGGTGCGCGCCGACCTGCGCAGGCGATCGGTCGCGCAGCCGATCTAGCGCCTGTCGGCATCACAGCCTGGCGAGCTCCTCGGACAGGTCGTCGAGCCCGAGCGCCCCGAGCGACAGCGCGGCCATGTGCCAGGACTTCAAGTCGAAATCGGCGCTGCGCGCGGCTCGTGCCGCCGTCCGGCCTGCCAGCCAGGCCCGCTCCCCCAGCTTGTAGCTGATCGCCTGGCCGGGTGCGCTCAGGTACCGGGCGATCTCGCTCGCCACGAAGTCCCGCGGCCGGCCGCTGTGCGCAGCGAAGAACTCCAGCGCCAGTTCCGGCGTCCACGGCTGGCCAGCTCCGGCGGCCCAGTCGGGGGCGACAGGCAGCTGCAGATGCATGCCAACGTCGACGATCACCCGGATGGCCCGCATGAGCTGAGCGTCCAGGTAGCCAAGCCGGGCGCCCGGCGCAGCCAGGAAGCCGAGCTCGTCCATGAGCCGCTCGGCGTAGAGCGCCCACCCTTCCGAGCATGCGCTCACACCACCCAGGCTGGTCTGGTACTGCGACAGCTGGCGGGCTAGGTATCGCCACTGCGCAATCTGCAGATGGTGGCCGGGGACGCCCTCGTGATACCAGGTGCTGTAGAGATTCCACATCGGGAACTGAGTCCGGCCGAGGGTCGGCAGCCAGGTCCGGCCCGGCCGGGAGAAGTCCCCCGACGGGCCGGTGTAATACGGCGCCGCGGCGCTGCCGGGCGGGGCGATCCTGGCCTCGACCACCTTGATCGGGTCCGCCAGGTCGAAGTGCGTGCCCGCGAGGCTCGCCATGGCCTCATCCATCAGCTGCTGCAGCCGGTCCCGCACCGCGCCGACGCCCTCAACGACCTCGCCGTGGACGTCCAGGTGCGCCATGGCCTCCGTCGGCGTCGCGCCCGGCAGGATGCGCTCCACCTCCGATCGCATGTCGGCAGAGATCTCCCGGTACTGCGACCAGCCCCAGTCATAGACCTCGGCCAGGTCAAGCTCCGCCCCGTTCCAGCGCTTCGCGCCGATGAGGTAACGCTCCTCCCCCACCCCGTCGGGCGTGCCCGCCGCGCCCGGCAGGTAGTCCGTGAGCAGCCAGCCGCGCAGCGCGGCGACGGCGGCGTCTGCCGCGCCGCTCGCCGT
>JBAUAR010000554.1:0-16410 GCA_049675875.1 Streptosporangiaceae bacterium | reverse complement strand
GGCCAGAATGCGCCGGCGTCGGCTGCGTGGCAGGCGAGCAGCGGCAGCTCGTCGAGGTGAAGGCGCGGGTTCAGCGGGTGGGTCACGGCGCCGGGGCCCCGGTGATGGCCGGGCGGGACGACGATGGACTCACCGGTCAGGACCTACGCGGGCGCCGGCACAGGCCGACTCGCAGCGCACCGGTTCTCCGTGGCGGTGCCCGGGGCTGGCGCTCTGGCCCGCCCCCGGGCGGCACCAGGTTCGGCGGCTGGTCACCAGCACCAGCTCCGTTCGGTTCTGCTATGCGATCGCATCCTCCTGCCGGGCCAGGCGCTCGACATGCCGGCGGAGCCTGGTGGTCATCATCCGGTTCAGTGCGCGACTGAATCCGGCGGCTATTAGCCGGCCGGTGCCGGGGATCCTCGGACGGAACCGGATCTTCCAGGTCAGCGCAGTGCCGTCGCCGTGGGGCCGGAGCAGCAGCTCGCCCTGATGGCACACGAACGGTGATCCTTTGATGATCCGGTACCGGTATGAGTCGGGCGGGTTGTCGGCGGTGACCTGCTCGACGATCCTGGCGCCGATGTTCAGCACTCTCAGGGCTCCGCGCCCGTTGGGGCCGGTGTCACCATCGAGGATCCGGCGAACAGGGCCGATCCCGGCCCACTGCGACATCGCCTCGTGGTCGGAGATCACCTGCCAGGTCACGTCGGGCGGGGCAGCGATATGCACGGTCCGGTCGATTGCGTAAGTGTCCGGCTGGGGGCGCCTGGTGATCGCGCTCGGCGCGAAGCCCCAGTGCTCATCGGAGGCCTTGGACAGGTGGATTATCTCGACGGAGAACTGCTGCGGATCGTTGACGTACACGACCCCGGCCCCGGGAATCCGGAGCGGCCTGCTGTTGGGGCGGGCGCCGGCGGCGCACGCTCTGCGGTAGAGGTCGCCGAACTGGCTCTTGCTGCGAGTTCCGAGGGCGATGTTGAGGATGCCCTGGTCGCTGATGCGGTAGTCGTCCGGCCGGGGACGGCCGACCGGGTCGAAGTACTGCACGGCCTCGACGAGCACGTCGCCGGCGTCGAAGACCTGGCTGCGGGTCGCCGCGCCCGGCAGGCCCCACAGGGCCTCGTGTTCGGGGCGGTGCAGCGCGGCGCCGGATGCTGGCATGCCGAGGCCATCGGACAGGAAGGCTGCGCTCTGGTCCAGGTCGGCGACTGAGAGTGTCACTGACCGTACTGCCACCGGGCGGGCGGCGCGGGCGGGCGCCTGGCCGCCGCGGGAGACGAGCGGGTCGTCTTCCATGATCTCGACGAACACTCCGTCCGGGCTGCGCACGCATGCTCGGCGCGATCCTGGTTCGCCGATCGGATCACTGAGTGGCTGCGACCCGGTGCGCGCGAGGCGGGCCAGGGTGGCGTCGAAGTCGGCTACCCAGAACCCGATGCGGGTGTAGCCGAGGTCGCAGGCCCGGGCGTCGTGCGGCATCAGCCGGGCAATCGGCCGCTCGAACTGGAACATCTCGATCTGGAACCAGTCGTTGCGGTCGCCCAGCCACCAGCACGTCGACGCGACGCGGGGCAGCCCCTGGATGCGGGATGCGAGCAGACCGCGCATCATGCGCCGGGATCCGCCGGCGGGCACGAATCCGAACCCCTCCCGCAGCCATCGCTCGGTGTCGCGCAGGTCGACGACCGACAGTGCGACCTGGATCAGCCTGGGCGGCAGCTGGCCGTCACGCACGGCCGTGACCTCCCTGCCCGGGCGCAGCCGGGGCGGGCGCCGCGCGGCCCAGGAAGTCGAGCTGGTCGGCCAGGGCCCGCTCCTGCCACGCTCCGGCGTACACGTCCAGGTGGTCGACGGGATACTCGCGTAGCTCGGCACGAGAACCCGCCTTCGCGGCGGCGCGGCGGCCGGCCGGCGGCGGGCAGATGCTGTCGCTGGACCCGACCTGCACGAGCAGCGGGCATCGCACGCGTGACGCGAACCTGATCGGGCGGTTGAGCGCGGCCCCGAGCGCGGTGCGCGCGCACAGCTCGTTCCGCCAGCTCGGGCCGGCAATGGCGGTGAAGGCCTCCTGTCCGCCGGCCTTGGGGATGATCGCGTTCGAGCCTGGTTCGCCGACCACCGGGACGAGATGCGGTGGTCGGCCGGTCAGCGCCCGCAGCGCGTCGCGCAGTCCGTTTCCTGTTGCACGTACCAGGTGACTAACGCCGCCGTTACGGCCGAGCTGGATCAGCACCGGGACGCCGTCCATCGCCGGCGTCAGCGAGATCGTCGCTGCGACGCGCTTGTCCCTGGCGGCGACCACGACGACGTGGCCGCCGGCGTAGGAAACTCCCCACAGGATGATCCGGTCGGGGTCGACGCCGGGCAGCTGCCGGGCCGCGGCGACGGCGGCGTGGTAGTCCTGGCGCTGACGGCGCACGGATACCAGCTGGCGGGGCGATCCGCCGGACCCGCCGAACCCGCGGTAGTCGAAGAGCAGGACGTCCAGTCCGGCGGCGGCGAAGCCTTCGGCATACCCGAGCAGGCTGCTGTCGCGGGTGCCGCCGAAGCCCGGCGCCATGACGACGCAGGGTCGTCCGCCCGGGCTGGCGAAGGCGTCGCCGGCCGCCTGCAGGTGCCAGGCGGAGCAGTGATCGCTGCCGCTCGTGAATTGGATCTCGTTCATGGTGCCGGTTTCTGCTCGGTCCGCGGTGGGGCGCGGGGTATGCGGGCGGCTGGCCGGTGCTGTCACTGGCGGGTCATGGCGATCCGCCACCGTTCCTCGATCGGGATCAGGTGGTCCTGGCTGGCTGCGGCGGCGTCCACGTCGATCTGCACCCACCGGATCTCGCCGGTGAAGTCGGTGCCCCGGGCCGGGTAGTCCGGCGCCACCGCCGAGCCTGACTCGCGGCCCACGTGGGTGGCCTCGTCGGCGGAGAACACCACGGCCTGGGTCACCGGCAGCTGCCCGCGGCCGACTTCGGCGCCGTCGAGGTAGAGCGTGACGGTGCCGCCCTTGGCCAGGCCGGGGCCGTCGTAGTCGAACTCCATCCGCACCTGGTGCTCGCCGGCCGGCAGCTTGACGTCGGAGTCGACGTAGAAGTACTGCAGGCCCACCAGGTTGTAGCAGTAGCGCAGCCTGCCGTCGCGGCAGTACATGCTCCAGCCGCCGGCCATGCCACCCTGGGACAAGATGACGCCCTCGGCGCCGGCCTCCGGGACCACGACGTGCGCGGTGACGGCGTGGCTCCGGTTCTTGATGGTGATGACCGAGCTCTCGTTGAGGTGGCCCATGCCGGGGAACAGCACCTGGGTGTTCCCGCGGATGAGTTCGGGCCGGCCGGCCAGCTCGGGGATGAACCTCTCCAGGCCCCGGTCGTCCAGCGGCAGTACGCCGTGCTTGGTTGCCTCGATCAGCCAGAGCCGCTGCAGCCGGTGCAGCATGTCGGGCTGCTCGGCGGCCAGGTCGCGGGACTGGGTCCAGTCGTCGGGGCCGTACAGCTCCCAGATGTCGTCGTCGAAGGCTGCGAGCTGCGCTCCGAGCAGCTGCCAGGGGGTGCGGTGCCTGGTGACCGCGGTCCAGCCGCGGTGGTAGATGCCGCGGTTGCCGGCGATCTCGAAGTACTGCGTCTGGTGCCGTTCGGGCGCGGTGGCCTCGTCGAAGGAGTAGCCCATGGACACGCCCTCGACGGGGGCCTGGGTGACCCCGTGCACGGTAGCGGGCTCGGGCAGGCCGGCGGCCTCCAGAATGGTCGGCGCGACGTCGATGACATGGCTGAACTGGTCGCGGAGCTCACCTCGGGCGGTGATCCGGGCGGGCCAGTGCACGATGGTGCCGTTGCGGGTGCCGCCCCAGTGCGAGGCCACCTGCTTGGTCCACTGGTAGGGGGTGCACAGGGCGTGTGCCCAGCCCACCGCGTAGTGGTTGTAGGCGGCGGGGGTGCCGAGCTCGGCTGCCCTGGCGCGCAGGAAGTCCGGGGTCTCCAGCGCGCTGAGGCCGTTGTAGTTGATCGCCTCGTTGAAGCTGCCCTGGATGGTGCCCTCGGCCGACGCGCCGTTGTCGCCGATGATGTAGTAGATCAGGGTGTCGTCGAGCAGGCCGAGGTCGTCCAGGGCCTGCACGAGCCGGCCGATCTGGGCGTCGGCGTGGGCCAGGAACCCGGCGTAGACCTCCATCTGGCGGGCTAGCACCGGCTTGAGGTCGTCGTCCATCTCGTCCCAGTGCGGGATCTCCGGGTTGAACGCGGTGAGTTCGGCGTCGGCCGGGATCACGCCGAGCTGCTTTTGCCGTTCGAAGATCTCCCCGCGCAGCGCATCCCAGCCGGCGTCGAAGCGGCCCGCGTACCGGTCGCACCACTCTGGCGGGGCGTGGTGCGGGGCGTGCGTCGCACCGGGCGCGAAGTACAGGAAGAACGGCCGGTCGGGCTGCAGCGCGTGCTGGCGGCGGATCCAGTCCACGCCGTGGTCAGCCAGGTCCTCGGTCAGGTGGTACCCCTGCTCGGGAGTTCGGCCGGGATGCACGGGGGTGGTGCCCTCATACAAGGTTGGGTAGTACTGGTTGGTCTCCCCGCCGACGAAGCCGTAGAAGTACTCAAAGCCGCTGCCGGTCGGCCACCGGTCGAACGGGCCGGCCGGGCTGGTTTCCCACACCGGCACCTCGTGGCACTTGCCGATCTGCGCGGTGGCGTAACCGTTGAGCCGCAGCGTCTCGGCCAGCGTCGCCTTAGTGTTGGGCCGGATAGTGCTGTACCCGGGCGCGGAGGTGGCCAGCTCGGTGATGGCGCCCATGCCGACCGAGTGGTGGTTGCGTCCGGTCAGCAGCGCCTGCCGGGTCGGCGAGCACAGCGCGGTGGTGTGGAACCGGCTGTAGCGCAGCCCGCCGTCGGCCAGCCGCCGCGCCACCGGGGTGTCGACCGGGCCGCCGAAAACACTGGAGGCACCGAAGCCCACATCGTCGAGCAGGATCACCAGCACGTTCGGCGCGCCGGCTGGCGGCCGCAGCGGGGTGATCGGCGCGAACGACGTCTCCGGGTCCTTGGCGTCGTACGTGGTCAGCCCGGGCTGGGGCCGGTCGGGCATCGGCAGCGTGGTACGGGGAAGATCGTCATGCGAAGGCAAGGCGGCGGCTCCTGTCAGAATTCGGCGTCGGGCGGCGGACTGCGGCGTCGCCTGACTGGTGGGCGTCAGGCGATGGGGGTTACTGCCGCAGCGCGGCCGCCAGGTAGGCAGTGAGCGCGACACGGCCGTGCCGGATCACGTCCGGGTCGGGGTCGCGGTGCTCCCGGAAGGCCAGGTCCAGGACCCGGTCGCCCAGCTCGACCAGCATCACGAAGACCAGCAGATCGGCCTGCGGGCCGGCCAGCCCGGACGCGACGGCCAGGCCGTGCAGCCGCTCAGCGGTCCGCCGGTTGTAGCGCAGCACCTCCGCCCGCACCGTCGGCGCCACCCGCCCGTCCAGCCACAGCCGGGCGGCGTTGCGGTTCGCCTGAAAGTAGGAAACGTAGAAGCCGAGCTCGCGCTCCACGAACTCAGTCACTGACGACGGGGCCCAGCCCGCCTCGGCCTCGGCGAGGAAGCCGCTGAGGCGTTCCAGGTGCTGCTCGATCAGCGCGTCGAGGACCTGCTCACGGTCGGCGAAGAACCGGTACAGCGAGGGCGCCGTGATGCCCGCCCGCTCAGCGATGGCGCGGGTGGTAACAGCATCGACGCCGCCCTCCTCCAGGAGGACCGCCGCGGCGTCGAGGATCCGCCCGACGGTCTCACGGCTGCGGGCCTGGACCGGCTGCCGGCGGCGCCCGGGTCCGGCTCCGCCCGCCCTGGCGCGGGGCGGCCTCGCGGCCTCGGGCCTCTTGACGGCTGCTACCATGAGTGAGACTCTAACACAATTCACGTTAGCTTTTCTAGAGGACTCTCCCTGATCGCTGAATCCGTGCCGCAGCATCTCGGCGTCGTTGTCGTCGGCGCCGGGTTCGGCGGGCTGGCCGCTGCCCGCGCCCTCAAAGTCCGGGGCGAGGACTTCGCCGTGCTGGAACGCGAGCACGAGGTCGGCGGCGTCTGGCGGGACAACACCTATCCGGGCTGTGCCTGCGACATCCCGTCACACCTGTACTCGCTGTCCTTCGCGCCCAACCCCGACTGGGCCCGGGCCTTCTCCGGCCAGCCGGAGATCCGCGACTACCTGCGACGGGTCGCCTGCGAGCACGGGCTGCTGCCGCACATCCGGTTCGGCTGCAGCCTCATCGAGGCCGCCTGGGACGACACCGCGCAGCACTGGCGGATCGAGACCAGCTCCGGACCGCTGACCGCCGGCGTGCTCATCGACGCCAGCGGCCCCATCGCCGAGCCGTCGGTCCCGCACCTGCCGGGCCTGGACGCTTTCGCCGGCGAGGCGTTCCACTCCGCCCGCTGGAACCACGACGCCGACCTGACCGGCCGCAGCGTCGTGGTCATCGGCACCGGCGCGTCGGCGATCCAGTTCGTGCCCGCGATCCAGGCGCTCGTCGGGCGGCTTACCCTCGTGCAGCGCACGGCGCCGTGGGTCACCCCGCGGATGGATCGTGCGACGACGCGGTTCGAGCGGCGGATGTATGCGGCCGCGCCGTGGCTGCTGCGGGCTGTCCGCCAGCGCCAGTACCTGCTGCGCGAGCTGGTGATATGGAAGATCATGGTGTCGCCGCGGGTGCGGCGGATCGCGACCAAGGCCGCGCTGAGCAACCTGCGCCGGCAGGTGGGCGACCCGGCCCTGCGGCAGCGGCTGACCCCGGACTTCGAGCTGGGCTGCAAGCGCATCCTGATCTCCAGCGACTGGTACCCGGCCGTGTCGGCGCCCAACGTCGAGGTGGTCAGCGGCGGCGTCCGCGACGTGCGGGCCCGCTCAGTGGTCACCGCCGACGGCCGCGAGCACCCCGCCGACGTCATCATCTTCGGCACCGGATTCCGGGTCATAGACCCGCCGATCGCGGAGCGACTGCGCGGACGCGACGGCCGGACCCTGGCCGAGTGCTGGAACGGCCGCCCGCACACCTATCTCGGCGTCACGGTGACCAACTTCCCCAACCTGTTCCGCCTCGGCGGCGCGGGCAGCACGACCGGCCACAACTCCCACGTGTTCCAGGAGGAGTGCCAGGTCGCATACGCGATGGACGCGCTGCGCCTGATGCGCTCGCGCGGCATCGCCAGCATCGAGGTCCGCGCCGATGAGCAGCGCGCCTACATGAAGCAGTTCACGGCGCGGCTGGCGGGCACGGTCTGGTCGGCCGGCGGCTGCACGAGCTGGTACCAGGACACCGACGGGGTCGCCTCGGTCACCTGGCCAGCCTCGACCAGGGAGTACCGCCGCGCCACCCGGCGTTTCGATCCCGCCCCCTACGCGCTGCGCACAGCCTCGGCCGCGGTCGAGTCGGCCGCGCACTGAGCCTTGACGCCACCACCTTCACAGCACACGACGGGAAGACCTGCCTCATGACCAACCTTGCGCGCAACCTGGCCGACTCGGCGGCCCGCGCTGGCGATGCCCCGGCGGTCCGCCTCGGCGACACTGTCCTGTCCTTCACGCAGCTCGACCAGGCCAGCGCCCGGGTGGCAGGGCTGCTGCGCGATCACGGGGTGCGGCCCGGTGACCGGGTCGGCTGCATGCTGCCCAACGTGCCGCAGTTCGCCGTGGTGTACTACGGCATCCTGCGGGCCGGCGGTGTGGTGGTGCCGATGAACGTGCTGCTCAAGGCGCGCGAAGTAGCGTTCTACCTAGGAGACTCGCAAGCCAGGCTGGTGCTGGCCTGGCACGGGTTTGCCGGCGAAGCCGCGGCGGGAGCTGCCACCGCGGGCGCCCAGTGCGTGCTGGTGACGCCCGCCGAGTTGGAGACCGTGCTGGCCGACACCGCCACTGATGACGGGATCGTCGACCGCGACGCGTCCGACACCGCCGTCATCCTGTACACCTCGGGCACCACCGGCACGCCCAAGGGCGCCGAGCTGACCCACGCCAACCTGATCCGCAACACCGAGATCTCGGCCGGGCTGTTCTCGCTGTCCGCCGGTGACGTGGTGCTCGGCGCACTGCCGCTATTCCACTCCTTCGGCCAGACCTGCGGCCTGAACGCCTCAGTGGCCGCGGGCGCCTGCCTGGCGCTGGTGCCGCGGTTCGACCCGCACGCAGTGCTCGACACGATCCAGGGCGACAAGGTCACCGTATTCCAGGGCGTGCCCACGATGTACGTGGCGCTGCTGAGTTACCCGGAGCGGGCGCAGTTCGACGTGAGCAGCCTGCGGCGGTGCGTATCGGGCGGCGCGGCGCTGCCCGAGGAGGTGCTGCACTCGTTCGAGGCCGAGTTCGGCTGCATGATCCTGGAGGGCTACGGGCTGTCGGAGACCTCGCCGGTCGCCTCGTTCAACCACCCCGGCCGCGAGCGCAAACCCGGCTCGATCGGCACCCCGGTCGACGGGGTGGAGATGACGCTGCTGGACGTCTCCGGCGGCGTCGGCGAGATCGCCATCCGCGGCCACAACGTCATGAAGGGCTACTGGCGCCGGCCCGAGGACACCGCCGCGGCGATCGACGCCGGCGGCTGGTTCCGTTCCGGTGACCTGGCCAGGGTCGATGAGGACGGCTACTACTTCATCGTCGACCGCAAGAAGGACCTGATCATCCGCGGCGGCTACAACGTCTACCCGCGCGAGATCGAGGAACTGCTGTACGCCCACCCGGCGGTGCGCGAGGCGGCCGTCATCGGCATCCCGCACCCTCAGCTCGGCGAGGAAATAGGCGCCGCCGTCGCGCTGAAGGACGGCGCCACCGCCACCCCCGACGAACTGCGCGAGCACGTCAGCGCGCAGGCGGCCGCATACAAGTACCCGCGGCACGTGTGGATCG
This sequence comes from Streptosporangiaceae bacterium, assembly GCA_049675875.1. Taxonomy (GTDB): domain Bacteria; phylum Actinomycetota; class Actinomycetes; order Streptosporangiales; family Streptosporangiaceae; genus JAJYUU01. The sequence goes on along the minus strand of JBAUAR010000554.1, from coordinate 7,580 downwards.
TCACGGAGCTGCCGAAGACCTCCACCGGCAAGATCCTCAGGCGCAGCGTCGAGGCGCCCGCCGGCGTGACCGCCGCGCGGACTCCCGGCTGAGCCGCCCCCGGACGCCGCCCGGCATCCACACACAGTCCCGGCACCGTGCCCGGCGCCGGCGTCCCGACAGCGCGAGAAGGAGGCGGCTTCCTGTGAGCGAGGCACCCGTTAGCGCGGTACCCGCCGTGGCGGCGCAGCCTCCCGCCGGACAGCCAGCAGCCGGCACGGCGGGCGAACCGGGCGTGACCCGCAGGTACGCCTGGGCCGTGTTCGCGCTGGCGTTCGCGCTTATGATGTTCAACTACGCCGACCGGCAGCTCCTAGTGTCGATGTTCCCGCACTTCAAGAAGGAGTGGGGACTGTCCGACGCGCAGCTCGGCGGCCTGGTCTCAATCCTGTCGGTGACCGTCGCCGCGGCCACGTTCCCGGTCGCGCTGCTGGTCGACCGGCGGAGCCGGGTCCAGAGCATCGCACTGATGGGCGGTGTGTGGAGCCTGGCCACCGTGAGCGCGGCCGTAACCCGCAACTACGGTCAGCTGCTCGGCACCCGCGCCGCAGTCGGCCTCGGCGAAGCCGGATACGCCCCGGCCGCCGGGGCGCTGCTCAGCCGGATGTTCCCGCAGCGCCTGCGGGCCACCATCTTCGGCGCATTCCTGTCCGCCGCCTCGCTGGGCTCGGTGCTCGGGGTCATCATCGGCGGAGTCGTCGCAGCCCGGTGGGGCTGGCGGGCCGCGTTCGTCGTCGTCGGCGCACCCGGCTTGCTGCTGGCGCTGCTGTTCCTGCTGGTGCGCGACTACCCCACGGTCGCTCTGCCCGCAGGCCCGGCGGACGCGCCGAAAGCTGGCGCCCGCGGGCTGCTGGCCGAGCTGCTGCGGCCGCGCTCAGCCGTCGCTTCCTACTTCGGCGGCGCGACTCAGATCGTGGTCATGTCCGCGCTGTACGCCTGGCTGCCCAGCTACTTCAACCGCTATCTGGGACTGCCCGCAGCCCAGGCCGCCGCCCGGACCGCGCTGGTCATGCTGGCCGGCTTCATCGGCCAGATCGTGCTGTCCTACGCCGCCGACCGCCTCGCCCGCCGCGACCGCCGCCGGAGGCTGCAGCTGCCGGCCGCGCTGTCGGTGATGAGCATGGTGCTGCTGGTGGCCGCGTTCGCCGCGATGCGGCCAGGCAACCCGCAGCTCCTGGTCATCCTGATCGCCGGGTTCACCATCACCGCCCCGTTCGGCGTGGTCGGCTCGGTGTCCGTGGACGTGGTGGACCCCGCGCTGCGAGCCACCGCCGTATCCATGGTCGCGCTGGCGCAGAACCTGTTCGGCTTCGCCGTCGGCCCGCTCGTGGTCGGCGTGGTGTCCGACGCCTACGGTTTGAAAGCCGCCATGGCGGTGATCCCGGTGTTCTGCGCCTTCGCCGCCTGCTTCCTCTGGTCCGCATCGCGGCACTACGACAGCGACCTGCGCCGGGTTGCGGCCGCGACCGGCACCCCAGCCACCTTCCCTGCCGGCAAGGACGCAGCCCGATGACTTCCGCCGAGCCGGTGCAGCGACCCGACGGCATGGTGTGGATCCCCGGCGGCCAGTTCACCATGGGCTCGGATGGCCACTACCCGGAGGAGGCTCCGGCGCACCTGGTGAGCGTCGGCGGGTTCTGGATCGATCCGCATCCGGTGACCAATGCCCAGTTCGGGGCCTTCGTCGAGGCGACGGGGTACCGGACGGTGGCCGAGCGGCCCGCGGATCCGTCGGTGTATCCCGGCGCTGACCCGGCCCTGCTGGCGCCGGGTTCGGCGATGTTCATGCCGCCGTCGCGGGCGGTGGATCTGAGCGACCCGTATCAGTGGTGGTCGTATGTTCCGGGGGCGTGCTGGCGGCACCCCGGCGGGCCGGGCACCTCGGTGCGGGACTTGCCTGATCATCCGGTGACGCACGTGGCGTGGCCGGACGCGCTCGCCTACGCGATATGGGCGGGCAAGCAGATCCCCGCCGAGGCCGAGTGGGAGTATGCCGCCCGCGGCGGGCTGCCGGGCAGCGAGTTCGCGTGGGGTGATGAGCTCACCCCCGCCGGGCGGCACATGGCCAACACGTGGCAGGGCGAATTCCCGCACCAGAACCTGCAACTGGACGGGTATGCCGGGACCTCCCCGGTCGGGATGTTCCCGGCCAACGGCTACGGCCTGCACGACATGATCGGCAATGTGTGGGAATGGACATCGGACTGGTATGCCGCCCACCCGAGCCTCACGGCCAGCGCGCCAGCCTCCTGCTGCGGCGCACCCTCGGCTCCGGTCAGCCCGGCCCGCGGCCCGGAGACGGACAGCGCCGGACCAGGTGCGCTAGACGCGCGGATCCCCCGCAGGGTGATGAAGGGCGGGTCGTACCTGTGCGCGCCGAACTACTGCCGCCGGTACCGTCCCGCCGCGCGGATGCCCCAGCCGATCGACACCTCGACCTGCCACCTGGGATTCCGCTGCATCATCCGCCCCGCCGCGTGAGCTGAACCGCCGGATGATTGCTGGCTGACCGGTCGCCCGCTAGCGCACTTGAGACCGGCCGGAACCGGAACGAGAGCGGCGGACTCTGGTCGAAGCTGCGCCTGCGCCGGGGCGTGACCGTCCGCAGCACGGGCTGATGGCAGAGGTCGCCGCCATCACTGCGCGGCCCGGGATTCAGGGGGTCAGCCTCTCGCAGGCTCGAGCCGAGCATCGCGGCTAGCATTGATCTTGTCTGGCCATGGAGGCTCACGGGGACGAAAGCGACGCTGGTTAGGCCAGCGAACCAGGGGTCCTGGCTGGGCATGCGGCCTGGGCCAGGGCGAGGCGGGCGGGCGGACGAGGTGAAGGCCGAGTCACTCGGGGAGCGCGGCGGGCGCGCAGAGGTCGGCTGCCGGGGTGATGGCGGCCGGCCGGGGCCTGCGATCATGGGTGCCCGGTAGCGGTGACCTGGGCCGAATACATCGTGTTGCTCGTGCTCGTCGCGAGCATGGGGGCGGGCCTGCCGGCTCTCGGAGATGCTTCGCTGATCGCGGCGGGGACGCTGGCGGGCGAGGGCAGGCTGAATGTCGGCATCGTGGTGGCGGTGTCCATGGCGGGGTGGATGCTCGGCTCGCTAGCCGGATATCAGATGGGCATCCGCGGCGGACGCTGGCTGCTAGAACGTCCCGGCTGGCTGGAGAGATCGCGCCTGAAACTGCTCGCCAGGGGCGATCGCGCTTTCGGCCGTCACACCTTCGCTGCATCGCTGAGCCTGCCGGCCTATGTGTCGGGGATCTTCAGGGTGCGATTGCGGATATTCATGCTCGGAGCCCTGGTCGCCGGCGTCGGCTGGATCGCGACGTATGTCGGGCTTTCATACTTCCTGGGCGCGGAGGTCGCGGAGCGCATCGGAAATTCCGGGCCTAGGGTACTGCTCGGCGTGATCGTGGTCATGGCCATCGGGCTGGGGATCAGGGCCGGGTACGCGAGGTGGCGCGCCAGGCGGCAGGACCGGCCAACCGGGCCGGGCCGGACGGGCCAATGACCAGGCGCGAGCCGCCGTCGTCCAGCCGGACATCCCCGGGAGCACCTTCGAACGTGCCGTTGAGCAGGCTTGCCGGATGCCGGATCCGTCAGCCGCGGACCCGGCCCGGGCCGGCCGATCGGCCGGGCCGAGGCATGGCCTGGGCGCGCACGGGGCAAGATCACGGAGCGGGCTGCGGTCGGATCGCCCGGGGATCTGGCCGCGGCTGACGTGGAGGCTGGGCGGACGTGAGCTGACAGGCCGCGCCGCAGGCGAGGATAGCGGCGCATCGGGGGGAGCGCGCAGATGCCGCTAGAGGAATACAAGCCGGGCTCGGCGTTTCCCGGGGTGATCGGCCGGACGACGGATGAGTCGAGCCCGGCGTGGCCGGAGCCGCTGCGGGCCCGGCCGGGGTCGCCGAATGTGCTGTTCATCGTGCTGGATGACACCGGGTACGGGCAGCTGGGCTGTTACGGCAGCCCGATCGCCACGCCGAATCTGGATGCGCTGGCCGCGGGCGGGCTGCTGTACAGCAACATGCACACGACGGCGCTGTGCTCGCCGTCGCGGTCGTGCATCATCACCGGCCGCAACCACCACGCGAACGCCACCGCGGCGATCAACGAGCTCTCCACCGGATACCCGGGTTACAACGGCCGCATCCCGTTCGAGAACGGGTTCCTCTCCGAGATGCTGCTCACCTACGGCTACAGCACCTACATGGTCGGCAAGTACCACCTGCTCCCGTCAGAGTTCGAGTCCGCCGCCGGGCCGTTCGACCGCTGGCCGCTCGGCCGGGGGTTCGAGCGGTTCTACGGGTTCCTCGGCGGCGACACCAGCCAGTGGCATCCCGACCTGGTGTATGACAACCACCAGGTCGAGCCGTCCGCCACGCCCGAGCAGGGTTATCACCTGACCGCGGATCTGGCGGACAAGGCGATTGAGTTCATCGCCGACGCCAAGCAGGTCGCCCCGCACAAGCCGTTCTTCCTGGATTTCTGCACCGGCGCGACGCACGCCCCGCATCACGTGCCCAGGGAGTGGGCCGACCGGTACGCCGGGCAGTTCGACGACGGGTGGGATGCCTACCGGCAGCGCGTGCTGTCCCGGCAGAAGCGGCTCGGGGTGATGCCGGGCGATACCGAGCTGTCCCGGCACGACCCCGACGTGCCGGACTGGGACTCGCTCCCGGCTGATGCGCGCAGGCTGGCCGCGCGGATGATGGAGGTGTACGCGGGGTTCCTGTCGCAGACCGACCACCACATCGGTCGGCTGATCGACTTCCTGAAGGAAACCGGCGAGCTGGACAACACGCTGATCATGGTCGTGTCCGATAACGGGGCCAGCGCCGAGGGCGGCCCGGCGGGGACGACGAACGAGCTGCAGTTCTTCAACAACGCGCCGGAGAGCCTGGCGGAGAGCCTCGCCCGGATCGACGAGCTCGGCGGGCCAGCGACATTCGGCCACTACCCGTGGGGCTGGACCTGGGCGGGCAACACCCCGTTCCGCCGGTGGAAGCGGGAGACCTACCGCGGCGGCACCGCCGACCCGTTCTTGGTCCACTGGCCGGCGGGCATCAAGGCACGCGGCCAGGTGCGCGCCCAGTACGCGCACATCATCGACATGGTGCCCACGGTGCTGGACGCGCTCGGCCTCGAGCCGCCCGCCGCGATCAGGGGCGTGACCCAGTCGCCGCTGCACGGCGTCAGCTTCGCCCGCACCTTCGACGACCCGGCCGCGGCCTCCGGGCACCGCACCCAGTACTTCGAGATGTTCGGGCACCGCGCCATCGACCACTACGGCTGGCGGGCGGTGTGCCCGTGGCCCGGCCCGTCGTTCGCCGAGGCCGGCCAGCCGTTCGGCGCGCCGATTACCGCCGAGAAGCTGACCGAGCTGGACGCTAGCGGCTGGGAGCTGTACCGGGTTGCCAGCGACCCGGCCGAGAACCACAACCTGGCGGGCGAGCGCCGGGACAAGCTCATCGAGCTGATCGCCATGTGGTACACCGAGGCCGGCAAGTACAACGTGTTCCCGCTGGACGGTACCGCGGCGCCAAGGCTGATGACCGATCGCCCGCAGGTGGCCGAGCCGCGCACCCGCTACACCTACCGGCCGGGCACCCAGACGCTGCCGTTCTGGGTCGGCCCGCGGGTGCTGAACCGGCCGCACGCCATCACCGCCGACGCGGACATCCCGCCGGGCGGGGCAGAAGGCGTGCTGCTGTGCCAGGGCAGCAACGCCGGCGGCTGGTCGTTCTACGTCCAGGACAGCCGGCTTCACTACGTCCACAACTACGTTGGCCGCTCCAGCTACACGGTCTCGGCGCCCGACCCGCTGCCCGCCGGCCGCCATGAGCTGCGGTTCGAGTTCGAGCCCACCGGGCAGCCCGACCTCACCCACGGCAAGGGCTCCCCCGGCCGCGCGCAGCTGTACGTCGACGGCCAGCTAGCCGGGCAGGCTGAGTTCCCGGTGACCACGCCGATCGCGTTCAACCCCGGCGGGCTCACCTGCGGGCACAACCCCGGCTCAGCGGTCACCACCGACTACCACGCACCGTTCTCATTCACCGGTACCCTGCACACCGTCACCGTCGACCTGTCCGGCGACCTCATCACCGACACCGACAGCGAAATGCGGATGGCCATGGCCCGGCAATAACACCGCAGACGCCATGTCACGCGGACCCGTGGTCCTGGTTTGACCGCCATCGCCTACAGGTGCCAGCGGCAAGCGCCGCGAGTGGTGATCGTCGCCCCTGCGGAGATGTCCACAACGGCCGCGCTGCAGATGACCGCTCGGCGGAGCTGGATGCCGTAGGACCCAGTCGGAATCAACGGGACATGATCCACTACCTGCATCGCGCTGACCAGGGACACTCCGCGGCCACGGACAAATGGCGGACGGAAAGCTGTATTCACAGTGCTGATTACCGGAGAATCCGCAGGTCAGCAGCCATTTCGATGGGTCGGGATGGGCGGGCTGTAAAACCGTCGGCTCAGCCTACGATGGTTCGAACCCATCACCTGCCACCACCTGCGGAAACGGCCCGCTAGCCGGGATATCTCGGCTAGGCGGGCCGTTTCTGCTTTGTCCGCCAGGTCCTGCTGAGACCCGCCAGATCCAGCTGACTCCGGCTAGTCCACGGACATATAGATGACATGCATCGGCTGTGGCCGGTAGCGGCTGAGCGTGGCGGAACCCCCGCGCACTTGCTGGCGCTGGGCGCTTGGAGGACCTCCCCAGCTCAGACGCGTCACCATTACTGCGTAAGCAAATTCGCGTGCGGGCGCCTGGGCGCCCTCGGGAGCTTGAGGAGGTCCCGATGTCCATCGTAGGCGGGCTGGATATCCACCGGAAGCAGCTGACCTTCGACTATCTCGACACCGTGACCGGCGAGGTGCAGCGCGGCCAGGTCACCCCGGCTGACCGCGTGCACCTGCGGGCCTGGCTGGCGCGGTTCGCCGGCCGTCACGATGTCGCGTTCGCGCTGGAGGGGTGCACCGGGTGGCGGTATGTCACCGAGGAACTCTGCGCGGCCGGATACGGCGCGCATGTCGGCGAGCCGGCCGACACCGCGGCCGCCCGCGGCCGCAAGCGGCATGCCAAGACCGACAAGACCGACTCGGCGCACCTGCGGCGGCTGCTGGCTGACGGCCGGCTGCCGGAGTGCTGGATCCCGCCCGGCAGCATCCTCGAATGCCGGGCATTACTCGAGCTCTACCATGATCTGCGGGCCGAGCACACCGCCTGGATCCAGCGCATCCACGCGGTGCTGTTTCACCAGGGCGCGCCGGTGTTCCATGACCTCGGCCGCACGGATGCAACGGCCGAGCTGGCCGCACTGGCCCGCGAGCACCTGTCGCCGGCCGGGCAGCTGCAGGTGGCTACCGCCCTGGACATGCTCACCTGCCTGGAAGGGCACCTGGACCAGCTGCGGCACCAGCTGCGTGATGTCGCCGCGCACCTGACCGGCGCGAAGACCCTCGCCGCCCGGCTGTACGGCGTCGGGCCGGTCACCGCCCTGGCGATGACGTGCTGGCTGGCCGGCGCGGGCCGG
>JBAUAR010000553.1:0-9291 GCA_049675875.1 Streptosporangiaceae bacterium | reverse complement strand
GCCCCGGTCTGGGTGCCGCGCCAGGCGGCGCCGCTGCCGGACGCCATCCCTCGTCTGGTGGCATCGCTGCCCCGGCTAGCCAGCCCGGAGATCTGCCGCGCGAGGCGCCGGCGGCGTGGCTCGTCCGCCGCCTCGGTCAGCTCCCCGGCGAGCTCGGCGACACGCTGCGGCAGCAGCTGCCCGTTGGCCTCGGCGCTGTCGGCTGGTGGATGAGGGGAATTCATGACCTATCACTACCCGCAAGTGGGCGATCCATGACCATGGTCAGACCTCGGGGGTGCGCCCGCACGCCGCCGTGAACGCGATGGTCTGCGTCCACCATCGCGGATCGGCGCAGCGGGCCAGGAAGCCGTCGATGCTGTCGCGCGGCAGCTTGCCAGAGCGCAGCAGCCGATCGCGGAGCTGGCTGATCGTCTGCTGCCAGTACGCCGCCCACGGTGAGCCGCCGTTGTACAGCGCCGTTTCGGCGGTTGCCGCAACGTCTGCCAGGCCGGCCGCCGACAGCAGGTGGGGCAGTCGACGGCCGACGAAGTAGTCGATGCCCTGCTCGCGTGACCAGGCCAGCCAGCCCTGCCAGAAATCCCGGACAGCGGGCGGCTCGGCCACGCTGACCGGCAGGAAGTCGGGCTCGATCACCAGGACCGTCGCACCCGGCCGGGCGCTGCCGACGAGATTCGCGACCGCCGCCTGTACATCGCCGACATGATGCAGCACAGCGCGGCACGTCACCAGGTCAAAGTCGGACGGCGGCACCGGCCCGGCCAGAATGTCAGCCTGGCGGAACTCAACTCCGGACACCTGCGCTGTCAGGGACAGGTCAAGGTCCACTGCCACCGCCCGGCCTGCTGGCCCAACCCGGTCGGCCAGCCACGCCGACAGGGAGCCGTTGCCGCAGCCGACCTCAAGGGTGCGCGCTCCCGCTGCGACGCCCAGTCCGGCAAGCAGCCGGCGATGCATCGGGTCAAGCAGCCGCGACATCAGTGCCAGGCGGCGCTGCTCGCCCTGCTGGTGATGATCAAGGACGTAGTCCGACACGCTCTACGCTAGGCGTGCGGCAGCCGCGGATCGCCGGCCGGGGTGGCAGCTACGCCGTCTCATGCTCCAGCGCGCGGCGGGTGAGCACCCTGGCGAGGTGGCTGCGGTACTCGCGGTCGGCGTGCAGATCCTCACCCGGCGACGTGCCATCGGCGGCGAGCTCGGCCGCCTCGGCGGGGCTCGCACCGGCTGCCAGCGCCTGCTCGGCGGCAGCCGCGCGGAGTGGCCTCGGCCCCATGTTGGCCAGCGCGATCCGGCCGTCGACGGCGGCCACCCCGACGATCGCCCAGTCGTTGGCCCGGCGCACGAACTTCTGGTAGCCCCAGGGCACGCCCGGCCGGCGCGGCACCCGCACCGCGGTCACCAGTTCGTCCGGTGCCAGTGCGGTCTCGAAGTAGCCCAGGAAGAAGTCATCGGCGGCAACGGTCCGCGTCCCCGAGGGGCCCTGGAGCTCGAGCGAGCCGCCGACCGCAACCACCGCCATCGGCAGGTCGGCAGCCGGATCGGCGTGCGACAGCGAGCCGCCGATGGTGCCGCGGTGCCGGATCTGCGGGTCGCCGACCTGGCTCGCCGCGTAGGCGAGTAGCGGCGCCTCGGCGCGCGCCAGCCCGGAGGCCGCGAGATCGGCGTGCCGGGTGGTGGCGCCTATCACGAGGTCGTCGCCGTCGGTAGCGATGCCGGCCAGCTCGTCGAGGCTGCCGATATCTATCAGCAACGCCGGCGTCGCCAGCCGCAGCTTCATCATCGGCAGCAGGGAGTGACCGCCGGCCAGCACCTTGGCGTCGTCGCCGTGCTCGGCGAGCAGCCCGATCGCGTGTCCGGCCGACTCCGCGGCGATGTAGTCGAACGGCGCCGGGATCATGCGGATACCTCGGCGTCCGCGGCCTGCTCCGCTTGCGCCTGCGCGGCCGCGAGCACGGCCCGGACGATGTTGTGGTAGCCGGTACACCGGCAGAAGTTGCCCTCTAGGCCCTCGCGGACCTCGGCCTCGGTCGGGTGCTGATTCTCGGCCAGCAGGCCGACGGTGGCCATCACCATGCCGGGCGTGCAGAAGCCGCACTGCAGTCCGTGCTGCTGCCGGAACGCGGCCTGGACGGTGTGCATCTCGCCATTGACCGACAGGCCCTCCGCGGTGGTCACCTCGTGCCCGTTCGCCTGCACGGCCAGCACTGTGCACGACTTCACCGACTGGCCGTCGAGCAAGACCGTGCACGCGCCGCATGACGTTGTGTCGCAGCCGACGTTCGCCGCCCGCAGCCCGAGCACCTCGCGCAGATAGTGGACGAGTAGCAGCCGCGGCTCGACCTCGTCGGACCGCTTCTCGCCGTTGACGGTCAGCTCGATATGCGTCATGCGTGCTCCGATTCCTGTCCGTGCGCTTCCCGGATGGCCTGCCAGATCCGCCGGGAGGTAGTCGGCATGTCAATGTGCCGGACGCCGAGGTGAGCGACCGCATCCACGATGGCGTTCTGCACAGCCGGTGTGGACCCGATGCTGCCGGCCTCGCCGATGCCCTTGGCGCCCAGCGGGTTGTAGGGCGTCGGCGTCTCGCTGGCCACCAGCTCGAAACTCGGCAGCTCGGTGGCGGAGACGAACGGGTAGTCGGCGAAGCTAGTCGTCAGCGGGTTGCCGTCGGCGTCGTAGACGACCTCCTCCACCATCGCCTGGGCGGCGCCCTGGCCGATCCCGCCGTGCCGCTGGCCCTCGGCCAGGAGCGGGTTGAGCAGCGTGCCCGCGTCGTCGACGGTGACCATCCGCAGCAGCGTGGGCTTGCCGGTCTCGGTGTCGACCTCGACGACGGCCACATGGGTGCCGAACGGGAAGGTGGCTCCCGGCGCTGTAAAAACGGTCCGGATCAGCAGCCGCTCCTGCTCGGCGAGCTGAGTGAGCGGGACGACGGCGTCCGGGTCGCCGGCCACGTTGAACGCGGTGCGGCTCTTGTCGAATACCAGGTCGGCGGGACTCGCCTCGAGCTGCGCAGCGGCGCGCTGCCGCGCCTCCTCGATCAGCTCCAGGCTCGCCTGCTTGACCGCAGAGCCGCCCAGCTGCAGGCTGCGCGACCCACCGGTGCCGCCGCCCTTGGGGATCAGGTCGGTGTCGCCCCACTTCAGCGTGATCTTCTCTACCGGGATGCCCAGCTCCTCGCTGGCGATCATCGCCCACACGGTCTCGTGGCCCTGGCCGTGGGGTGAGGTCCCGGTGAGGATCGTCGCGGTGCCGTCCGGGTGAACTTCGACGACGGCGTTCTCGCTCGGCCCCGAGCCCTCACCTTCGCCCATGCCGGTGATCTCGACGTAGCTGGACAGGCCGATGCCAAGCTGGCGGACATCCCCGCGGGCGCGGCGCGCGGCCTGCTCCGTGCGCAGGTCGGCGTAACCTGCTGCGGTGAGGGCCCGCTCTAGGCCGACGACGTAGTCACCGGTGTCGTACAGTGCGCCGAAGGCAGTCCGGTGGGGCTCGGTGAACTTCGGCAGCAGGTTCTTGCGCCGTACATCCGCCGGGTCGAGGCCGGCCTCAGCGGCGAACAGGTCGATGGCTCGGTCGAGCGCGGCCGACGCCTCGGGTCGTCCGGCGCCACGGTAGGCGCCGATCGGTGTTGTGCTGGTCACCACGACCTTGGCCACCGATTCTGCTCTCGGGATGTCGTACGGCCCGCTGGTCATCAGTCTCGTCAGCATCGGCAGAAACCCGCCGGCCCGGATGTAAGCGCCGGCATCCTGCACGATCTCCAGCCGGTAGGCCTGCACGTCGCCGTCCCGGCTCCCGCCGATCGTGATGGTGTGCTGCTGGGCCCGGCCGTGCGTCATTCCGATGAGGTTCTCGTACCGGGTCTCGCTCCACCGGGCTGGCCGTCCCAGCCGGCGCGCAACCCACGTGACCACGACATGCTCGGGGTCGACGCCGAACTTGGCACCGAATCCGCCGCCGACGTCCGGGGTGATGACCCGGACCAGGCTGGGCTCGACGTCGAGCATCCTCGCTAGTGCGCCCTTGGTGCCCTGCGCGCCCTGATTCGGTATCCAGGCGGTGAGCCGCCCGTCCTCGCCCCAGACGGCGGCGGCTCCGCGGCTTTCCATGGGCGCCGGCGCGACTCGCTGGTTGATGATGGTCTGGCTGACGACCACCTCGCAGCCGTCGAATAGGTCAGCCTTGAGCTCATCTGGCTTGCCCCACCAGCCCGCCACGTTGGTGCCCGCGTCCTCGAACAGCAACGTGTCGTCGCTTGGGTCGTAACCGAGCACAGCCGGCAGCGGGTCGTAGTCGACGCTGACCAGCTCGGTCGCGTCCTCGCCCTGGTACGGCTCCTCGACTACCACGACGGCGACCGGCTCGCCGACGAACCGAACCTTGTCGGTGGCCAGCAGGTGCTCTTGCATCTGCGGTTTCATCGGCCCGACCGGCGGAATGGCAGGCAGGTCGGCGAGGTCCGCGGCGGTGAATACGGCCACCACGCCCGGGGACGCCAGCGCCGCGCTCGTGTCGATGCCGCTGATCCTGGCGTGCGCGACCGGCGACCTGACGAAGAAAACGTGGCAGGCGCCTTCGAGTCGCTCGTCCACGAGGTCCTCGACGTAGACGCCGCCCGTTGTCAGGAAGCGCGGATCCTCCGTGCGCAGGACCCTGGTGCCCAGGATGCTCACCTGACTGTCAGCTCCTCTCGCCGGGCAGCTCGGACCTGCCCACCCACCGCGAACCTGGCCGGACGTCGCGGTATTCCAGAGGGTGCCATCTCCATCCAGTCCGGTGTCAACCGGGCTGCCTCCGGACGGAAGCCATGCCGACCCGGGTAGCCCGCGTCGCCAGGCCGGGCCGACGACTGCCACGAACAAATATTCGCTTTAGGGTAAGGCCAGTCGCAGGGTAGGCTCGCCGCACACCTCTGCCTCCCGATGGGATTCGCCGCCATGCTCGCCCGAGTCGTGCGGCGCCGCGTCGTGCTGACGCGCCGCCTGCCGGTGCTGCGTATCCGGGACTTCCGGCTGCTGCTCGCCGATCGCGTGCTCGCGCCGGCCTCGGTCGCGTTCTCGATGGTGGGCGTCTCTTTCGCGGTGCTCGACCAGACCCACGGATCGACGGCCAGCCTGTCTTATGTGCTGGCAGCCCAGATCGCGCCGTCGCTGATCTTCGCGGTGGTCGGTGGCGTCGTCGCCGACCGGATCGCCCCCCAGCGGGTGATCATCGTCGGCAACGTGATGATGGCGGTCGGCGAGAGCACCTTCGGCATTGTGGTGCTGACCGGTCACCCGCGGTTGTGGCAGATGATCGCCCTGGAGTGCCTGACCGGCACGGGGATGGCCGTCTTCTATCCCGCGTCCTCCGCGCTGCTGCCGCGGGTGGTGCCGGCCGACCTGATGCAGGAGGCCAGTGCGCTGTCCCGGCTGGCCATGAACGGCGCACTGATGAGCGGGGCGGTGCTGGCCGGGTTCATCGTCGCGGTCATCGGGCCAGGCTGGGCGCTGGTCATCTGCGGGACCGGACTGCTCGGTACGGTGCCACTGATGCTGGCACTCCGGGTGACCGCAGCAGAGCGCAGCCCGCAGGCAGGGCTCTACCGAGAGCTGCGCGAGGGCTGGGCGGAGTTCCGGTCACGCACCTGGCTGTGGGTAATCGTCGCTCAGTTCGCCGTCGTGCTGATGGCCTGGTACGGCGGGTTCAGCGTGCTCGGTCCGGTCATCGCCCGAGCGCATCTCGGCGGCCCGGCAGCGTGGGGCGCCATCACCGGTGCAGAGTCACTCGGACTGGTCGCCGGCGGACTGGTATCGCTGCGATTCAGCCCGCGGCGGCCGATGCTGTGCGTCGTGCTGATCGGCGGCAGCATCGCCATCACACCGCTGGCGCTGGCCATGCTCTGGCCGGTGCCGGTGATCTGCGCCACCGCGTTCGCCCTCGGCCTGCTGATGGAGATCATGATGGTGCAGTGGACGGTGGCGCTGGCCAGGAACATCCCGCCGGGCAAGCTCGCCCGGGTTTCCTCCTATGACGCGCTCGGCTCGGTCATGGCGATGCCGGTGGGCGCGCTGCTGGCCGGGCCCATCGCCGCATGGGTCGGCGTGCCCGCGACCGAGTACGGCGCCGCGGCGCTGATCCTGGTGGCCTCGGCACTGGCGCTGCTGCCCCGCGACATCAGGACGCTGCGAGCCGAGCAGCTCGCCGGTCCGGTGCCGGCACCAGTCGGGGCGGCCGACACCGCCGAAGTGGGCGTCGCCGCCGGGCTGGGCGCTGACGCCGCGTAACCCTCCGGCCAGCGACGGCGCGAACCGCCGGCCGCGGTCTGCCGCGTCGTCCCGTATCGTGCGGCACATGGACGCTCCCATAGACCTCCGGTCGGACACCGTCAGCAAGCCATCAGAGCGGATGCGACACGCCATGGCCACCGCGGAGGTAGGCGACGACTGGTACGGCGACGACCCCACCGTCAACCTGCTGCAAGACCGGGCCGCCGGTCTGACCGGCAAGGAAGCAGCGATCTACCTGCCCACCGGGACAATGTGCAACCAGATCGCGCTGCATGCATACGTCGCGTCGGGTCACCTTGCCCTGTGCGAGGCCAGCGCGCACCTGGGCGGCACCGAGGCGAGCTCCGCCGCGGCCCTGTCCGGGGTCGCCTTCCGGTACGTGGCGGCCGTAAGCCGCGGCCTCCTGACGGCTGGCCAGGTGGCGGCGGAGCTAGCGCCCGACCCGTACGACGTAGCCGTGGTGGACCTCGTGGCGCTGGAGAACACCCATCAGGTCGGCGGCGGCTCCGTGCTCGGCGTCGCCGAGGTTGCCAGGATAGCGGCCGCCGCCACTGCGGCCGGCGTTCCCGTCTATATGGACGGCGCCCGCATCTTCAACGCGTGCGTGGTGGCGGGTGTCCCCGTCGCCGACTACGCCGCTCACGTTGACTCGATGATGTTCTGCCTGTCCAAGGGGCTCGGCGCGCCCATCGGCTCGGTGTTGGTGGGTGACGCCGAATTCATCCGCGCGGCGCGCCGGCTGAAGATCCTGCTCGGCGGGGCGTGGCGGCAGGCCGGGATCTTGGCAGCCGCCGGGCTGATCGCGCTGACCGATGGGCCGGGCCGGCTGTCCGAGGACCACGCGAACGCGCGTGCCCTGGCAGCGGGCGTTGCCGAGCTGCTGCCCGGCAGCGTGGACCCGGCTGGAGTGGAGACGAACATCGTGTTCGCCGACGTGTCTAGCACGGGCCGGGACGCGGGGCAGTGGCGTGAGCTGCTGGCCAGTGAGGGTGTGCTGGTCACGATCGTCGGCGGCCGGGTTCGGATGCTGACGCACGTAGGCGTGCCGCCTGCCGGCGTCTCCGTGGCGCTCGATGCGTGGCGCCGGGTGGCCAAGGCGATCGGCTAGCGGTCCGACGCCGACTAGCTCGTTCCGCGTCGCGAGATGGTCATTAGCCGACCAGCTCCGCCTTGCCGATGAACGCCGCCCACATGGCCGAGTAGGCACCGTCAGCCGAGACCAGCTCGTCGTGCGTTCCGGTCTCGACGATCCTGCCGCCCGCCAGTACCACAATCCGGTCGGCCTTGGCGGCGGTGGTGAGCCGGTGCGCCACGACCACCGTCGTGCGGCGGGCCGCGAGCTGCTCGGTCGCGCGGTTGACCTCGGCCTCGGCGGCCAGGTCCAGCGCCGCGGTGGCCTCGTCGAGCAACAGGATCGCGGGGTCCACCAGGTAGGCCCTGGCCAGCGCGATCAGCTGCCGCTGCCCGGCGGCCAGGTTGCGGCCGCGCTCGGCGACTTCGTGCCGGAACCCCCCGGCTAGCCGGGAGATCATGTCGATCGCCCCGACGCCGCGGGCCGCCGCCTCCACCTCCGTGTCGGTCGCGTCAGGCCGCCCGTAGGCGATGGCATCTCGGACCGTGCCGGCGAACAGATACGGCTCCTGCGGCACCACACCGAGCTGCTGGCGGTAGCCGGGCAGGTCGTACTCCCGCACGTCCCGGCCGTCGATCGCCACGCTGCCCGACGTCACGTCGTAGAACCGGGCGATGAGCTTGACGAGCGTCGACTTGCCCGCGCCGGTCTGGCCGACGAAGGCCACGGTCTCGCCCGGCGCGATGGAGAGATTCACGCCGCCGATGGCCTCGGCGCGCTGCCCGGCGTAGCCAAAGTGCACGTCCCGCAGCTCGATAGCGCCGCGTAGCCGGCCGGGCCGCACCGGATGCTCGGCCTCGGGGGTGCTGGTCGGCGTCTGCAGCAGTCCCTTGATCCGCTGCAGCCCGACGTTGGCCTGCTGGAAGCCATCGAATACCTGGGACATCTGCTGTACGGGCGCAAACAGCGAGTCCACCCACAGCAGGTAGGCGATGAGGCTGCCGACCGTGATCGCGCCACTGTGGATCTCGCTGGCGGCGGCCAGCAGCACGACAGCGCCGCCGATCGTGGACAGCGCCTGCACGAACGGGAAGTAGACAGCGATCATGCGCTGGGCGCGCAGCCGGGACACCCGGTAGGCGCCGGATAGCCCGGCGAACCGCTGCGTGTTGACCTGCTCCCGCCGGTAGGCCTGGGCCACCCGCAAGCCAGCGACGTTCTCCTGCAGGTCAGCGTTGACGACACTGACCCTTTCCCTCGCCTCGGTGTAGGCCCGCGACGACTTGCGCCGGAACACCACGGTGGCGACGATGAGCACCGGCAGCACCGTGCACAGGATCAGCCCGAGCCGCACGTTGATGATGAGCATTAGCGCCAGCACGACGAAGAACGTCAGCACCGAGTTCACCATCGTGATGAGGCCGGTCTGGAAGAACGACGACAGCGCGTCGACGTCTGTCGTCATCCTGGTCATGATCCGGCCGGTCAGCTCGCGCTCGTAGAAGTCGAGGCCAAGCCGCTGCAGGTGGGCGAAGATCTTCACCCGCAGCGTGTAGAGCAGCCGCTCGCCGTTGCGGCCCACCACGATGGTCTGCTGCCAGTTCACCACCCAGTCGGCCAGCACGATGGCCAGGCCGATAACGGAGACCAGGGCGATGGCATGAAACCGCGCGCCGGCGCTGAGCGCTGTCCGCTCGACGCCGTTGTCGATTCCGCCGCGGACCAGCAGCGGCATGACCGTGCTGGCGATCGCGTCAAGGGCATCCAGGGCCAGCCCGATGAGCAGCGCGATGGCGAACGGCCGGAGCAGCCGGCGGAGGGTGAAATGCGGGTCCGGGGCCCGGGCGAAAGCCTGATTGACGCCCGGTGACTCGTCGGCCGGCGGCAGCGCGGCCACCTTGGCCAGCAGCTCGGGCGAGGCGGGCACGCCGGCCAGCCAGCCACCAC
>JBAUAR010000552.1:0-2626 GCA_049675875.1 Streptosporangiaceae bacterium | reverse complement strand
ACGGCCGCCTCGCCGATCCCGGTCACGTCGTGCGGCGCCGAGGTTCGCAGGCTCAGGGCGACCGCGACGGCCTCGTCGTCGTCCAGCAGCAGCGGCGGCAGTGCAGCGCCCGCGCCGAGCCGGTAGCCGCCGGCCACGCCCGGCGCCGCGTGCACGGGATAGCCGAGGCCGCGCAGTTTCTGCACATCGCGCCGCAGCGTCCGGACCGTGACGTCTAGCCGGGCGGCTAGGTCAGCGCCCTGCCAGTCGGGCCGCGCCTCGAGCAGGGACAGTAGCCGCAGCAGCCGGGCGGAGGTTTCGACCACGAATCTCAGTCTGGCACTAATTGAGGACCGTTCTTGTCCGCATCAGGGTCTACCGTTCTTCGCATGGATACCGACCGGCACGTTGACCTGGACTGGAACGAAGAGCTCGTCACTCAGCTTGAGTGGCACTGGGACCGCCAACTGCGACCGCGGCTGGACGGGCTCACCGACGCCGAGTACTTCTGGGAGCCGGTCCCTGGCTGCTGGAGCATCCGCCGCCGCGTCGAGGCGACGGCTCCGCTGGCGATGGGTGCGGGGGAGCTCGTGATGGACTTCGCGATGCCGGCGCCGCAGCCGGAACCGGTAACGACGATTGCCTGGCGGCTCGCGCACATCACCATGGGCGTACTCGCCTGGCGGAACGCCTCGCACTTCGGCGGTCCCCCGGTGGACTGGGGCAGCTGGGAATACGCGGGCACCGCCGCGGACGCACTGCGACAACTTGACGAGCAGCACGCCGCCTGGATTAAGGGCGTGCGCGGCCTCGGCGCGACCCAGCTGGCCCACCCCGTCGGCCAGGCCGAAGGGCCATTCGCCGAGTCACCTATGGCCACCCTGGTGCTGCACATCCACCGCGAAGTCATCCACCACGGCGCGGAGATTTCCCTGCTCCGTGACCTCTACCAGTGGAAGGGAGACCAAGATGGCCTATGACTTCCAGGTCGCGTTCGACTGTGCCGACGCGCACGGGCTCGCCGACTGGTGGGCCGAAACCCTCGGCTGGGTGGTCGAGGAGCAGGACCCCGATTTCATCCGGCGCATGATCGCCGAGGGCTACGCGACCGAGGCGGACACCGCCACCCATAACGGCAGGCTGGTCTGGAGCGAAGGCGCCGCCATCCGGCACCCCGACGGGCCAGAGACCGGACGCCGCAAGCGGATCATCTTCCAGGTCGTGCCCGAGTCCAAGACCGTCAAGAACCGCGTCCACCTGGACGTCTGGGTCGGCCAGGAGAAAGTCAGCGAGCAGGCCGACCGGCTGGTTGCCCGCGGCGCGACGTTCCTGCACAAGGCGAACCAGGGCCCGCACGAATGGGTGACGCTCGCCGACCCCGAGGGAAACGAATTCTGCGTGAGCTGATCAGTGCTCGCTGAATTGGGCAGCCAGCGTCCGCAGCAGCGCCTTGGTGCGCGGACCGTCCGGGCCGCGTCCGTACTCGGCGGCGACGAAGTCGGTCACCCCGTAGTCAGCCAGCGCGCGGATCTGCGCGGCGACGGCGTCTTCGTCCCCGACGATGGCGACATCGCCTGGCCCGGCTGCCCCCTCCTTGTCGAGCATTGCCCGGTACGACGGCAGCTGGCCGTAGATCGCCAGCGCCTTGTCGGCGCCGGCTCGCGCCTGCGCCGGGTCGTCGGTCACGCACACGGGCAGCATGCAGACCACCCGCGGGCTGGGGCGCCCCGCTTCGGCCGCGGCCCGGCTGATCGATGGCACGATGTAGTCCCGTACGGTGGCGGGCCCGGTCATCCACAGCACCGTTCCGTCGGCATATTCCCCCGCGAGGCGCAGCATCCGCGGGGCGAGCGCCGCGAGGAGTACCGGCACTTTCCGGGCGGAACGGGGTACTGACAGGCCGATGTGGGCCTGCACGGTCGCGCCGTCAAAGGCGGCTGCCTGCCCGTCGAGCAGCGGCAGCAGCACGGCCAGGTACTCGCGCATGTGCCTGGCCGGCGCCTCAAAGCTGTAGCCGTACATGTCCTGGATGACGATCTGGTGCGACAGCCCGATGCCGAGCGTGAGCCGTCCGCCGAGGGCCAGGTCTGCGGATAGTGCCTGCTGGGCCAGCACGGCGGGATGCCGCGGGTAGGTAGGCACCACAGCGGTGCCCAGCTCGATACCGGGCACCTCGCGGCCGGCGACCGCCAGCGCGGTCAGCGCCTCCAGGCCGAAGATATTGGACATCCAGCCGGAGGCGAACCCGTCCGCCGCCGCGGCGCGGATCTGCTCGGCCAGCACGCTGAACGCGTCCGGACCGGTCGGCTCCGCCAGCGCCGTGCCCATCCGCATCGCAGGCTCCGTCCGCTCGGGGGGGCGTCTCGCCTGCGAACTCTACCGGCCGGGCGGCTGCCGCGTGGGCGTGCCACGTTGCTGGCCCGGGCGGACGACCTCTGACCCGTAGCCGGGCCCGTTC
The DNA here is from genome assembly GCA_049675875.1 of Streptosporangiaceae bacterium. Lineage (GTDB taxonomy): Bacteria > Actinomycetota > Actinomycetes > Streptosporangiales > Streptosporangiaceae > JAJYUU01. The sequence goes on along the minus strand of JBAUAR010000552.1, from coordinate 189 downwards.
CCCTATGGTTCTCGATCTTTTCGGTGGCCCGGCTTTTTCTCCCACCGCGTTCGGGGACAATAGGGACGTGGAGCCCGCAGTCCCTCGCACTACCCGTCCGGCCGCCCGTAGCGCAGCGGCGGACCGTGAGCGCCTAGCGTCGCAAGATCGCACGCGCACGCACCAGGTCGCGGCGGAGCGGGCCCGCAG
>JBAUAR010000551.1:0-2506 GCA_049675875.1 Streptosporangiaceae bacterium | reverse complement strand
CGGCCCGTCGCGACGTCGGAGCTGTCGCTGCTCGGCCTGGTCCGGCACATGGCCGCGAATGAGCGCATCTGGTTCGGCATCCGGTTCGCGCGATCCGGAGCCGAGGAGCTCTACGACGCTGCGGGTTACCCGGACGGCGCGGAGTTCGCGCTCGCCGAGCCCGACGGCGCCGAGGCCGACCTCGCGACCTACCGGGCCGAGATCGAGCAGACCCGGCTCATAGTCGCGGGCCGGTCGCTGGACGAGACGTTCGGCGACGCGACCGTGACCGTGGACCTGCGCTGGCTGTACGCGCACATGATCGACGAGTACGCGCGGCACAACGGTCACGCTGACCTGATCCGCGAGCTGGTCGACGGCGCGACCGGCTACTAGGCCGCCGCGCTCTCGCCAGCCCGGCGGCCAAACACCAGACCGGAGGTCAGGCCGGAGCCGCCCGGGTAGTTGCCGCTGAACAGCCCGCCGAGCATCTCGCCGCACACGTACAGGCCGGGGATGACGGCGCCGGACTGGTCGAGCACGCGAGCGCTTGAGTCTGCCCGCAGGCCGCCGAAGGTGAACGTGATCCCGCAGGTCACTGGGTAGGCGTAGAACGGCGGCGTCTCGATCGGGCTGGCCCAGTTGCTCTTGGGCACGGCCAGCTGGGCCGACCGGCCGTCCTTGACGGTCGGGTCGAATGCGACGTCACGGCGGACCGCGGCGTTAAACTCCGTGACCGTCTGGCCGAGCACGGCGGCGTCGATCCCGCACGCGGCTGCGAGCTCAGCGATCGTAGTGGCGACGTGCTCGCTGACGCCAGGACTGTCGTACTCCTCCGGCCGCAGCAGCGGCCGGGTCGTCGCGTCGAAGATCTGGAACGCGATCGAGCCGGGCTGGCGCAGGATATCCGCGCCGTACCGAGCGTAGGTGTAGTTGCGGAAGTCGGCGCCCTCGTCGACGAACCGGCGGCCGAGCCGGTTCACCACGATGCCGAGCGGATAGCTCTGCCGCGTGAGCTGGTTGGTCAGCGCCCGGTCACCGGTCGGCGGCGCGCCCGCGTCCCAGGCCACGCTGTGCGCTGTGGACCAGTCCCCGGCCCGTGCCGCCCCGATGTCGATGGCGGCGCGCAGCATGCGGCCGTCGTTGAGCGGCGTACCCCGTACCTTCGCGTGCTGCCAGCCCTCGCCGAGGTACTGGCGGCGCAGGCTCGCGTCTGCCTCAAACCCGCCGGCCGCCAGTACGACGGCGTTCGCCTCCAGCAGCCCGCTGGTGCCGTCAGGCCCGGCCCAGTGCACGCCGCTCACGCCGGTGCTGTCGCGGGTGAGCGCCACCGCACAGCGCTCGTACCGCACGTCGACTCCGAGCCGCGCGGCGATCTGCTGGTGGCCCGCCAGGAGGCCCTTGCCACCGCCCGCCGATCCGACCGCCAGGCCGCCCCAGAACAGGTAACTGTCGTCTGGCCGCTGGTAGGCCTGCCGCTCGTACATCAGCCGGAACGACATGCCGAGCGCCTTAAGCCAGCGGACCGCCAGGGCAGATTCCGCGACGAGCACGCCAGTGAGCTGCGGATCACATCGGCCGGCCGTCGTCCGCTCCATATCGGCACGGAACTGCTGCACCGAGTAGGGCGGCACCTGCGTGCGCGGCAGCCGCTCGTCGGTCTCGACCAGGTCCAGCAGGTCGTCGAGGCCGTCGTGAGTCATCCGGATCGCGCCCGCGGTGAAGAAGCTGTTCCCGCCGGCCTCGGCAGCAGGCGCGCGCTCGATCAGCATGACGCGCCGGCCCCGATTCGCCGCCGCGTGCGCCGCGCAGAATCCCGCGCTGCCGCCGCCGACGACCACAACGTCAGCGGACTCGGTCGTGCGCGGTGCCGGTGCTGCCGCCATTGAGACAGTGTCGCGCACTTCTGTGGCGGCGCGGATCGGGCCGGTCTGATAGGCAGGACGCACGGCCACCGCGGCGAACGGCTGCCACCGGGGCGCATTGCGGCTGGCCAGTCGATAGCCTGCGGGGCGGGAGGCGAGAACCGATGGCGGGCCAGGACCAGGCATCTCCGAGTGACGTCCGCGGGTACGTCGTGTTCCGCCAGGTCGAGCCGGGGTTGTGGCAACTGGTGGGCGACGTGGATCATCGGCCGGGCCTCGCGATGCGGGCCGAGCGAGCCCAGGCCGTGCGCGATGCCACCGGCGGCGCGGATCCAGCCAATGGGGCGTACGCGGCGCTGCCCCGGAATCAGTGGCATCTGGTGCGCAGTGGCTGAGCCTGCGAGCCCGCCGCACCGGGCGGCCGGGTTCGTGGTGCTGCACGACGCCGGGGACGGTCACTGGCGCGTGGTCGGCGAGGCCGACCGCCGGCCAGGGCTCGCGGCGGATGCGGCGCGAGCGCAGGCTGTGCGGGACGTCACCGGCGACGAGCCCGGTGACGGCGAGGTGTACGCGGTCGTGCTGCGCAGCGAGTGGCGGGTGGCGCAGCGGCTCTAGGGCCCGTGCCGGAGTTTGCCCGGCCGGCCCCGGTTACCTTCGCGCAG
>JBAUAR010000550.1:0-2408 GCA_049675875.1 Streptosporangiaceae bacterium | reverse complement strand
CGCCGGCACTCGTGCTCGCGGTGCCAGGTTCGGCCGCGGCAGACACCGCCGGGATCGGGCCGGCCGTCGCCGCGATCGCCGAGCTATCCTGCCCTGGCGTCGAGATCCGGGTGGGCTATCTCGAGGGCTACGACAATCCGGCATCCGAATGCCTGGCCGGCGGACCAGAGTCAGCCGAGCACGACCAGTTCCCTGCCGTGATCGTTCCGCTGTTGCTCAGCCCCAGCATGCGCCTCGACCCCGCCATCCGGCGCCTGACGGCGGAATCGGCGATACCTGCCGTCCTCGCCGTGCACCTCGGACCGCACCCGCTCGTCGCCGAGGCGCTGCACTCCCGGCTCGCCGAGGCGGGGCTGGCCCGGCATTCCCGGGCCACCGGGCTCAGCCTTTCCACCGACGGCCGGGGCATCGTCGTGCTCGCCGACGTGGGTGACGAGGCCACCAGCGCTGCCGCGGTAGCCGCGGTGCTGCTCGCGTCCCGGCTGTCGGTGCCGGTCGTGCCTGCCTCGCTCGGCGATCCCGCGAGCATCGTGACCGCGGTCGACCGGCTCACCGAGTCCGGGGCGCGGCGGCCGGTGCTCGCCCCGTGCCTGATCGGACCGGAGACGTCGATCTCGGTCCTCGACGACCTGTCGGCTGCGCTCGGCGCGCCATGCGCTCCGGCCCTCGGCGCGCATCAGGCCATCGGCCAGCTCGTCGCGATCCGCTACGGCGCGGCGCTGGCCAGCCTCAGCCTCGCCGGCTAACCGGGTCGGCGGCGCGCGGAGGGGCGGCCGGGACGGGTGCCGCCGCGTTCCCTCCGAAGGTTCTCGTTGATACGCCCGCCGGCGTGCGCTGGGCTTGCCAGTTGTGGACCGCACGGCGGTTCACATCCCGAACGTAAGGCCGAGAAAGGTGAGGATATGAGCGAGTGGAACGCCATGACCTACGAGGGGAAGGACACCATCCTCCGGGTGGTCCGGCGCGAAGCGGATCAGATGTTTGCGCTGGCCGAGGAGCCGGGGGCGTGGGAAGCGCCCACCGCGTGCGAAAGCTGGCAGGTCAAGGACGTCATCGGCCACATCGTGGACACGACCGAGGGCTACTTCGCGGCGTTTGACACGGCCAGGAGCGGCGCAGACGCGCCCAGTCCGCACGGCCTGGTGGTGATGCACGAGAAGGCCGGCGCGTCAGCGCAGCGATTCGACGACCTCACCCAGCAGGAGATGCTCGCGCGCGCCCGCGCCGACCTCGACCAGATGATGGGCATCCTCGAGCCGCTGACCGCCGACGAGTGGTCCGGCATGCTGGTTTCGCACGCCTACATGGGGCCAGTGCCCGCATTCGTGTACGCGGGCGGTCAGCTGATGGACTACGGAGTGCACACCTGGGACATCCGCCAGGGCAGTGGCCGGGCGCACGCGCTGCCCGCGGACACCGCCGACCTGCTCGTCCCGTTCATGTTCATCATCTGGCAGTCGACGATCAGGCCGGATGCGGACCTGACCCCCTTCCAGATCGGCATCAGGGTCAGCGGGCGCAACGCCGGCGACACGGTCGTGTCCATTGGCGAGGAAGGCATGACGTACGAGCCCGGCGCCATCGACGACCTGCCTGCCGTGCTGGAGTTCGATCCGGGCAGCCTGGTGCTGACCGCGTTCGGCCGGTTCAACGGCGGCACGGCGAGCGGCGATCCCGCCCTCGCGGACCGGTTCCTCAACCTCTTCTACCGGATCTGAAGTCCACCGCGCGGTCGCTGCTGCGTGCGGCCTGCCGGGTCGCACGGAGCTGCGCGGCGTTGCGGCCGCGCGGGCTCTGAACGCCCGCGGCGCTACCAGAACGCGGTGAGGATCGTGCCGACGAGCAGGCACGCCACGCCCCACCACTGGAGGCGCTGGCCGCCCCCGGCCAGGGTTGTGACGATAACGATGTTCGCCCGGATGCCGCCACCCGCTATCTCGCCGGCTGGCTGGCCGACCGGGACGCCCCACGACTCGGCCGCGGCTTCGTAGCGCTGCAGGGCGTCGAGCGTAGCCGCGCGTTCGCCCCTTCGCGTGAGCTGATCTTCCAGTCGCATCCGTTCGTCGCGGGCCGTCAGCATGCCCGCGGCGGCGAGGCAGATGCCCGCGACGAGCAGCGCCACGCCCGTCCAGTGCACGACGGATCGAGCGCCAGCGCCGACCGCCCCTGCCAGCGCGTAGGCCAGCACCACCGTCAGCACCGCCAGCAGCGTCCACACCAGACGCTGCTCGGATCGGTCCGCGGTGCTCACTGTCATGATGCCCGGAGCGTACCCCGAGCCGCGCCGGAGTGGTATAGCCAATGTCCGGAGATGGCAGCACAAAGCCATGCTGAGGCCGCTCTCCTGGCCTTTCCGGGTACAACCGCCCGCTCACCGAGGGCCAGGGGCCGGCTCAGCGGGCCGCAAC
>JBAUAR010000549.1:0-4527 GCA_049675875.1 Streptosporangiaceae bacterium | reverse complement strand
GGCCAGGTCGGACCGCAGCGAGTCCGGCGCGGCGGCGGGCGCACCCGCGGTGAAGTCGGTGAACCAGCCGCGACCGCCACCGGTCGCCTGCCAGTCGGCGAACTGTCCCGCGACGGTCTCGACCTGGCGGGGCGCGGCGTACAACCCGAGCCTGGCACCCTCGGCCAGCGACTCCCGGTGCTGCGCCAGCACCTGCGGCATGCGCGCGAGTCGGCGGGCGATGACCGCCCAGTCGTCCGCGGACGTGGCTGGCATCAGCAGGAAGTTGCCGCGTACCTCCTGCGGCGGCCCGAAGATGTTCGACATGGCGCGCAGGTGCTCCCCTGCCGCGCTCACAGTCAGCCTGGTCTGCAGTCGTTCCCGCAGCAGCCGGGCGCAGCGGCGCTCGTCCGCGTCGGCGAACCCGGCGGGCCCCGCCGCCTCCTCGAGGCTGGCGAGCGTTGCCAGGGTCGCCCGGTACAGGTCATCGAGGGCGTGCTGGCCCGCAGGCGACAGGTCCGGCAGCTCGTCCTGGCGCTTGGGCAGGCCGAGGGACGTGGCGGTCAGCGGGTCCAGGTCCGCGTACTGGTCGACAAAGGCATCAGCCGCATCGCGAACGGGCCGGGCCGGGGAATCGGAGGTCTGCGTCATGGCTGTCATTATCCCGCCTACCACGGGGGCAAGCCGGAAAAGCCGGACGTTAGAGTCCTGGGGTGACTAACCGCAAGATTCTGGTTACCGGCTCCTCACGCGGCATCGGCCAGGCAATCGCGGCGGCGTTCGCCGGGACCGGCGACCAGGTCGCCGTCCATCACCGTGCCAGTGCAGGCCTGGCCGCGCGCGTCGCCGCCAGCCTGCCCGGCGACGGGCACGTGGTGGTGCAGGCCGACATCGCCGACCCAGCCGCCGTGCGAGTCATGGTCGACGAGGCGGCCGGCCAACTCGGGGGCCTGGACGTGCTGGTCAACAACGCCGCCAGCTACGGCCGCGTGGCGCACCCCATTGCCGAGGTCGGCTACGAGCAGTGGCAGCAGGCCTGGCAGGACACGATCGGCCTGAACCTTATCGGCGCCGCGAACGTGACCTGGTGCGCGGTGCAGCACATGATCGCGAGCGGCGGCGGCCGGATCGTGAACGTGTCGTCCCGCGGCGCCTTCCGCGGCGAACCCGGCCGGCCCGCTTACGGTGCGAGCAAGGCGGGCCTCAACGCCCTCGGCCAGTCGCTCGCGGTCGCGCTGGCGCCGCACCACATCACGGTCGCGGCCGTGGCGCCCGGCTTCGTCCAGACTGACATGGCCGCGCCGCACCTGGGCGGCGAGGCCGGGGCGGCGATCCGCGCGCAGAGCCCGTTTGGCCGCGTCGCCCGCCCGGCAGAGATCGCGGCCGCCGTGCTGTTCCTGGCCTCGCCGGAGGCCGAATGGGCGAGCGGGGCGATCCTCGACCTGAACGGCGCGTCGTACCTGCGAACCTGATATGCATGCAGACAACGACCTTCGAGGTGCACACCGGCCGCACCCCGGCCGTGGCCGACATCACCCGGCAGTGTGAGCAGTTCGCCCGGCAGGCATCCGGCGGCGGCGACGGCCTGCTGCACGTGTTCGTGCCGCACGCGACCGCCGGCCTGGCCGTGCTGGAACTCGGCTCGGGCAGCGACACCGATCTGCTGTCGGTACTCGATGAATTGCTGCCCGCCGACGACCGCTGGCGGCACGCGCACGGCTCGCGCGGCCACGGCCGGTCGCACGTGCTGCCTGCTTTCCTCCGCCCGGACGCGACGGTGCCTGTCGTCGGGGGCCGGCTGGCTCTTGGCACCTGGCAGTCGGTCGCGCTGGTAGACCTCAACGTCGACAACCCGGACCGCCACATCCGGCTGTCCTTCCTGGGCTAACCTCGCGCGGCTCGGTGCCGCCCGGCTGATCCCGGCCTGTGGCAGTATCCCCTTCAGATCGGCCGACGAAGGGATGCCGGATGGACGTTCGCGAGGCGCTGTACACCACGAGGGCGATGCGCCGGGTCCGGCCAGACCCGATCCCAGCCGGCGTGCAGGCACGCATCCTGGATGCTGCGATCCGGGCACCGAGCGGCGGCAACGCTCAGGGCTGGCGCTTCCTGCTCATCGACGATCCCGCCGTCAAGGCCAGGCTGGGCCCGCTGTACCGGGACGCGATCGGCAGGCTCTGGCAGACCGCGTACCGGGAGCCGCTGGAGCTCGCCCGGGCTGCGCCGCAGGATCCGGCCAGCGTGTCCCTGCTCAAGGTCCAGGCGTCGGCGCAGCATCTGGCGGATCACTTCGAGCAGGTGCCGCTGTTCCTGGCTGCGTTCTCCCGTGGCGACGCGAGTGGCGGGTCGATATTCCCCGCGGTGTGGAGCGCGCAGCTGGCGGCGCGTGCCGAGGGTGTCGGCAGCGCGCTGACGTCGGTGCTCGGCTTCTTTCACGGCGCGGAGACGAACCAGATCCTCGGCGTGCCCGCGGACAACGGCTGGGCCATGAACTGCCTGGTGTCGTTCGGCTACCCCACCGGGCGGTGGGGGGTGGCACCCCGCCGGCCGGTGCAGGATGTGGCGTACCGCAATACCTGGGGCACCGAGGTGGGCTTCACGATCAGCGAGCCCCTCTGGCCGGCCGACGCGGGCTGAGCACCTCGGCCGGCCGAGTCGGCCGAGGTTGCTGATGGCGTCCGGCCTGCGTGGCGGGTCATCATGGATCCCGTGAGGTTGGCGCGCGAGGAGCGGCGGGACACTGGCGACGTTGTGCAGTTCGGCAGGCCGGCGCGACCACGGCCGAGGTGGCTCGGCACGGTGCTGCTCACCTGCCTTGTTGGCGCCGCCGTAGTGGTAGGCACGCGCCTTGCCGGGGCGGGCCCGCCGCCGCCACCGCCGACGGTGACGGTGAGCGACGCCGGTCACCCGATCCTCGGCATCCGGGGCGGGTATGAGCTGTTCGGCCTGGACGGTAGCGGCGTCGTCGGCGTGCAGTTCGCCCGCGGCCGGATCGTCCGCACCCGTCTCCCGCCGCTGGAAGGCGACGGGATTGTCTCGGTCGTAGCGGCCCGCGGCGAATTGCTCGTCCGGCCCCTCGATGAGGTGCCTGGCTACGCGGTACCCGACGGCAAGCCGGCCAGGCCGCTGACCGGAGCGCTCGCGCAGGGCGGGATCCTGCTGCCCGGCCCTACGCCGAGGCAGCAGTGGCTGGCAGCCGACTACCTCGCACTCGTCGGGCCGGCCGGCAAGGCGGAACCCGCCCACCTCGGATCGGCGGTACCGGCGGCGCCCGAGCAGAATGTCGCTCCGGACGGCCGGGGTGGCCTGGTGTTGATAACGACCTCGGGCGAGGTCTACGACGCCGGTCCGGGCGTGCTGCGTCCGCTCAACGCACTGCTGCTTGCCGTCGGCAGCCGTAACTGGCTGGGCGTGATCTGCGCCGCGGGAAGCTGCCGGATCGCGGTGATCAGCGCGGCTACCGGGGCCAGCCGCGCCCTGCCCGGCACCGCGGTGCCGACCGCCTCGTGGCTGCTGAATACGCTGCCCGGTGGTCCGTGGCCATGGCAGCCGCTGCCCGGCCTGACCGCACCCGACGGCTCCACGGCGGCGCTCATCGTGCCCGGTCAAGCCGGAGGCCGGGTCTCTCTTGAGCTGATCAGCCTCCGTTCCGGTGCTGCCGTGCGGGTGCCGGTCCAGGTCGGCCACGGATCATCGAGCCAGTCGATGGCCTGGTCGCCGGACAGCCGGTGGCTGTTCGTGATCACCGCATCCGGCCAGCTGGCCGCGGTCAACCCGGGCACCGGTCAGGTGCACGAAGTCGGCCTGGGATTGTCTGGTCTCAGCCAGATCGTGATCCGGTCCGCGTCCGGCTAGCCGTGCTCGCTCGACGTCGGCACCTTGACCAGCAGCGCACCCGGCAGCACCTGCACGGTCAGCGCGGTCGATGGCCCGATCAGCTCCCCGTCTACCTGGCGCGGCAGTCCGACCACCGGATCCGCGACTTCTATGTCCACCGTGCTGGCCCGCAGCCGCTCCAGCTGCGCGTCGTCCCGGCGGCTGCCGAGGGCCACCCGGTACCCGACCTCGGCCCAGCCGAACGGCCCGGCGGGCGCCAGCACGACCACGTCGAGCCTGCCGTCGTCCAGCCGCGCGTCCGGCATGACGGCGAACCCGCCCGGCAGCGCACCCGAGTTCCCGACTGTCACGCACCGCGCCCGCCGGGTTAGCGGCGCGCCGCCGTCCAGCCGGATCGTGAACGTGACCGGCCGCCGCAGCAATTGTCCGGTCGCGGCCACCGCATAGGCCGGCCAGCCAGTCAGCCGCTTGGCCAGCCAGTGGGCCCCGCCGACGACGGCAGCGTCCAGGCCGATCCCGGCCATTGCCGCGAATACCATCCCGTCCGCACTGCCCAGGTCGATCCGCCGGTCCTGGCCCCGGAAGGCGACCTGCAGCGCGGGGATAAGCCGCCTGGGCAGCCCGAGGGCGCGCGCCGTGAGATTGGCCGAGCCGGCCGGGACAATGGCCAGCGGCACCCCGGTACCGGCCAGCGCCTGCGCGCACGCGCGC